>JAZORN010000098.1:0-23362 GCA_045656645.1 Clostridia bacterium
TACTAAATCTTCTATGCTTATCATTTCTATTTGATACCTGTTCTCGTATCCTTTTTGCATCATCTTTCATCACCTAAGAACATTATACCACAAAATGAAGAAAAAGCCCAGAATTATCTGGACTTTTTCGACAGTCTGAAGCGTTGCAAATCTGCAACGCTTTTACTATTAAAATCAATAATACTTCTTATCTGCCATATCCTGAACACTGCGAAGTGCTTCACCGAATCTTTGGAAATGCACAACTTCGCGAGCGCGAAGGAATTTTATCGGCTCAATGACATCAGGGTCATCTGCAAGGCGAAGTATATTATCATACGTCGCACGTGCCTTTTGCTCTGCTGCCAAATCCTCGGTAAGGTCAGCAATAACATCGGCTTTTGACTGAATATATGCTGCAGTCCACGGTACACCTGCTGCTGATGCAGGGTATACGCCCGTGTTATGGTCAACAAAATACTTGTCAAATCCTGATGCTTTTATCTCCTCTTCGGAAAGGTTTCTGGTAAGCTGATAAACCATAGTACCAATCATTTCGAGGTGTGCAAGTTCTTCTGTACCTACATCGTTAAGTGTTGATTTTGTAATTTCGTTAGGCATTGAAAAACGCTGGCTGAGGTATCTGAGCGATGCACCAAGCTCACCGTCAGGTCCACCGTACTGACTCATAATAATCTGTGCCATTTTAGGGTTAGGATTTTTTATTCTTATTGGATATTGAAGTTTCTTTTCATAGACCCACATAATTTAGCTCCTTTCTTTTTCCCAAGTCCAGGGATTCTTTGACCACTGCCACGGAAGTTTATTGGGTGTTGATGTTGCAGTGATAGGTCCGTAGTTTTCTTCGTATTCTTTTCTCAGCATTTTTGCTTCGTCTACTGCCTTGCGGTAAAGGCGAAGTCCCTTTTCACAGTAGGGATGCGTATTAAGATAAAGCTGCCATTCAAGAGCTGTAAAATCAGCCTCCTGAACTTTTTTGAGCATTTCGCGTCTGGATGAATTTGTTACATTTTCCATTCTGAAGCCTCCTTTGTATGAAATTCGTTGCCATACACGCCGAAAGGCTTATTAAGGCGAGGGAATATTGTTCCGCATTTTAATCCCTGCTGCATACTCATAGGCGTTTCAAAGCGCTGGTAGGGAACATAAGCATACGCAAGCGGAAGCGAGTCAAGACAATCCTTGTTGTTATTAGGATTATCGCAAGAGATAACTTGTATATCGAGTAAATCCTTCATAGATTACAATCCTTTCTTTAAGATTCAGGGGGAAAAGTTCCCCCGTATTTATTGTATGCTTTTTGGATAAAAGATGTGTACAAGGTATGATGTGCTAAAAAACAAGAAAAATTGATAAAATCTATTGTGATTTTTTCTGATTTATGTTATAGTACATATAATGGTAGAATGGGAGGTATATGTTATGATTCAAAAGATAGGTGAGGGTGCATACCTTTCGGCAGATGGTAAACTTCTTTCCGTAAATGAAGGAGCAGGAATTTACAGCAAGCCTGAGGATGCCAGAGAAAAAACAATGAGCTATAAAATAATGCGTGCTCACTGTTTGGACAAAAAAAGTAATGATAATAAGATGCGTATAAAGTTTGACGCGCTTATTTCACACGATATAACATATGTGGGTATTATCCAGACCGCACGTGCAAGCGGACTTCGGGAATTTCCCGTTCCGTATGCTCTTACAAACTGTCACAACAGCCTTTGTGCAGTAGGCGGAACAATAAATGAGGACGACCACGTTTTCGGTCTTTCTGCGGCTAAGAAATACGGCGGTATATATGTGCCTGCAAATCAGGCAGTAATCCATCAGTATGCACGTGAGCAGATGGCAGGTTGCGGGAAAATGATACTTGGATCTGACAGCCATACAAGATACGGTGCAATCGGTACAATGGGTGTTGGTGAGGGAGGTCCTGAGCTTGTAAAACAGCTTCTTTCACAGACATATGATGTTGATGCACCAAAAGTTGTTCTTGTATATCTTGAAAATGCTCCCAAAAAAGGAATCGGACCGCAGGACGTTGCAATTGCGCTTGTGGGCGAAACCTTTAAGGATGGCTATGTAAAGAACTGTATTCTGGAATTTGCAGGTCCCGGTGTAAAGAATTTGTCAATGGATTTCCGTATCGGAATTGACGTAATGACAACGGAAACAACTTGCCTTTCTTCTATCTGGTGTACAGATGAAAAGACAAAGGAATATCTGAGAGTTCACGGCAGAGGGGAAGAGTATAAGGAAATTACCCCTGATGACGGTGCATTTTATGACAAGGCTTTAAAGATAGACCTTTCCAAGATAGAGGCAATGATTGCAATGCCTTTTCACCCATCAAATGCATATACCGTTCACGAGCTTTGTGAAAATGCAGGAGATATATTCAGAGAAATTGAGCTGAAGGCAAAAGAACAGTTTGGCGACAAGGTTAATTTCTCTCTTACAGATAAGATAAAAGACGGAAAGATTATGATAGACCAGGGTGTTATTGCAGGTTGCAGCGGCGGTATGTTTGAAAGCATTTGCGAGGCGGCTGCAATTCTTGACGGAAAGAGCACAGGAAACGGTTACTTTAACCTCAGCGTATATCCTTCAAGTGTGCCGATAAATCTTGCACTTATAAATAACGGTGTTCAGGCAAAGCTGCTTGAGGCAGGTGCGGTGTTTAAACCGTGCTTCTGCGGACCTTGCTTTGGTGCGGGGGATGTTCCGTCAAACAGCGCACTTTCTATCCGTCATACAACACGTAACTTCCCCAATCGTGAAGGCTCCAAGCCCTCTGACGGACAGATTAGCGGTGTTGCCCTTATGGATGCACGCAGTATTGCGGCAACGGCGGCAAATGGCGGTGTACTTACTGCTGCAACTGATATTGAATACGGTAATGCTGATTTTAGCTATTCATTTGATAAGGGTGTATATGAAAAGCGTGTATATAACGGATTTGGAAAAGCAGACAGCAGTGAAGAATTAAGGCTTGGTCCGAATATCAAGGACTGGCCGAAGATGTATCCGCTCGGCGAGAATGTTCTTTTAAAGCTTGCTGCAGTTATTCATGATGAGGTTACAACGACGGACGAGCTTATTCCGTCAGGCGAAACCTCAAGCTATCGTTCAAACCCGATTAAGCTTTCTGAATTTGCACTTTCAAGACGTGTTCCTGAGTATGTAGAGCGCAGTAAGGCTGTGCGTGATATGGAAAATATGCGAAGAGACGGAAACATTCCTGAGGAAATGATAAAAGCTCTTGCAGATTTTGGCGGAGAGGAAACTGCACGTGTTACACAGCTTGGCTCCTGCGTATTTGCAAAGAAGCCGGGTGACGGTTCTGCAAGAGAGCAGGCGGCAAGCTGCCAGAAGGTGCTTGGCGGTCTTGGTAACATTTGCTATGAATATGCAACAAAGCGTTACCGTTCAAACTGTATTAACTGGGGTATATTACCCTTTACTATTGATAGGGATACCGAGTTTAATTATACTGACGGAGATTATGTGTTTGTACCTAATATCCGCACTATAATTGAAGAGGCGAAGGAAACTGCAGATGGCTATGTAATAATGAAAGATGGAACATATAATCCTATTAAGCTTAACATAGCAGGTCTTACTGCAGATGAACGAAAGATAATACTTGACGGATGCCTGATGAACTATTATGCCGAAAGGATGAAAGAAAATGACTAAAATACCAATGACGGGAACTATTGTAGAAATGGACGGCGACGAAATGACCCGTATCCTCTGGAAAATGATAAAGGAGGAACTTCTTGAGCCGTTTGTAGAGCTTAACACAGAATACTATGATTTAGGTCTTAAATACCGTGATGAAACAAATGACAAGGTTACATTTGATGCGGGTGAGGCTATAAAGAAGCACCACGTAGGTGTAAAGTGTGCAACAATTACACCAAATGCACAGCGTGTTGAGGAATATAACCTTAAAGAAATGTGGAAAAGCCCCAACGGAACAATCCGTGCTATACTTGATGGTACTGTATTTCGCGCGCCCGTTCTGGTATCAGGAATTAATCCTGCGGTAAAGAACTGGAAAAAGCCTATAACAATTGCTAGACACGCATATGGTGATGTTTACAAGGCTACTGAAATCAGAACAGAGGAAAAGGGTAAAGCGGAGCTTGTGTTTACAAGTGAAAGCGGTGAAGTAACACGCAAGACAATCTATGATTTTGAGTGCGGCGGTGTTCTTCAGGGACAGTATAATAAGGACAGCTCAATAATTTCCTTTGCACATTCGTGCTTTAAATATGCTCTTGACACAAAGCAGGATTTGTGGTTTGCGACAAAGGACACTATTTCAAAGCAGTATGACCAGACGTTCAAGCTTATTTTCCAGGACATTTATGAAAAAGAATATAAGGAAAAATTTGAGGCGCTTGGAATTGAATATTTCTACACCCTTATAGACGATGCAGTTGCACGTGTTATAAGAAGTGAAGGCGGATATATATGGGCTTGTAAAAACTATGACGGTGACGTTATGAGCGATATGGTTTCTACAGCGTTTGGTTCACTTGCAATGATGACAAGTGTGCTTGTAAGCCCTGACGGAAACTTTGAATATGAGGCGGCACACGGTACTGTTACACGTCATTATTACAGATATCTTAAGGGTGAGGAAACCTCTACAAACCCTGTTGCAACAATTTTTGCGTGGACGGGTGCAATAAGAAAGAGGGGAGAGCTTGACGGCTCAGCACAACTTATGGAATTTGCAGACAAGCTTGAAAAGGCTTGTATAGATACTATTGAGGGCGGTACTCTTACAAAGGACCTTGCAGGTCTTTGGGAGGGAGCAACACCTACAGTAGTTAATTCAAAGGATTTTATACTTGCTATAAGAAAAACCTTTGAAAAATTGTCTTAACAACGAAAGGCAGGAAAAGAAAATGAGTTTTATTAATGATGATTTTATGCTCAGAACTGAAACCGCAAAGAAGCTTTATAACGACTTTGCAAAGGATATGCCGATTATTGACTATCACTGTCATCTTGTTCCGAAGATGATTGCAGAAAATAAAAAGTTTAAGAATGCGTATGAGCTTTTCCTTGGCGGTGACCATTACAAGTGGCGTCAGATAAGAACAAACGGTGTGGACGAGGAGCTTATTACGGGTGATGGCGATGATTATGTAAAGTTTGAAGAATTTGCAAAAACGATGCCTTACCTTATTGGTAATCCTCTTTATCACTGGACACACCTTGAACTTAAAAGATTTTTCGGTATCGACGAAATCCTTTCTGAAAAGACGTGTAAGTCTATCTGGGATAGGGTAAACGAATGCCTTCAGAAGGATGAATTCACACCTCAAGAGCTTATAAAGCGTTCAAATGTTAAGGTTGTTTGTACAACTGATGACCCTGCAGATACTCTTGAGTATCATCAGGCATTAAAGGGCTTTTCTACAAAAATACTTCCTACATTTCGTCCTGATAAAGCTGTTGAAATAGGTAAGGAAACATTCCTTCCGTATATAGAGAGTGTTGGAATTAAGTCTTATCCTGCGCTCCTTAAATGGCTTAGCGAGAGGATAGATTTCTTCCACGAAAACGGTTGCCGTATAAGTGACCATGCCCTTGAATATGTTCCCTATGCTGTAGGTGATGCAGAGGCAGTATATAATAAAAAGCTTGCAGGGCAGGAGCTTTCTCTTAATGAAATTAATGTGTTTAAAACTGCAGTTCTTAAGCACTGTGCAAAGGAATATGTACGTCTTAACTGGGCAATGCAGCTTCATATTGGTGCACTTCGTAATAATAACACGAAAATGTACAACAACCTTGGTCCCGATACAGGATATGACTCAATTAATGATTTGTGTATTGCAGAGGATTTGGGTAAGTTTATGGATTGTCTTGAAATTGACAATTGTCTTCCCAAGACTATTTTGTATACACTTAATCCCAAGGACAATTATGTACTCGGAACAATGCTCGGTTGCTTCCAGAATGGCCCCGTAAAGGGAAAAATTCAGTTTGGCAGCGGATGGTGGTTTAATGACCAGCGTGACGGTATGGTTGAGCAGATGAAGGCTCTTGCAAATCTTGGTATGCTTTCAAGATTTGTCGGTATGCTTACAGACAGCAGAAGCTTTGTTTCATATACACGTCACGAATATTTCAGAAGAATTTTCTGTAACCTTATCGGTGAGTGGGTTGAAAACGGCGAATATCCTGCCGATTGGGAAAAACTTGAGGAAATTGTTAAGGGTGTATGCTACAATAACGCCGAGCAGTATTTCGGCTTCTAAAGGAGATAAGAAAAATGGAATTTACAGTTTCGGAGCGTATGAAAAGCCTTAAAGGCTCTGCAATAAGGGAAATGTTTAAGGCAATGGCAGACCCGACAATGATTTCACTTGCAGGCGGAAATCCTGCGGCAGAGCTTTTCCCTAATGAAGAGCTTTCAAAGATTGCTGCTGATATTTTAAAGGAAAATCCCGTAGGTGCACTTCAGTACGGAATTTCTGAGGGTAATATTGCTCTTCGTGAAAAAATCCTTGAAATGATGAAAGAGCGTGAAAATATAATCGCATCGCTTGATGAAATCACAATTGTTTCAGGCGGACAGCAGGCAATAGAGATTATTTCAAAAATTCTTCTTAATGAGGGTGACAGTGTTATTGTTGAGACACCTTCGTTTGTAGGAGGTCTTAACGCATTTCGCTCATACGGCGCAAACCTTGTAGGTGTAGAAGTAGAGAGCGACGGTATAAATATAGAAAAGCTTAAGGAAACGATAAAAAATACTAAAAATGTAAAGCTTATTTATACCATTCCCAATTTCCAGAACCCGTCGGGTGTTACAATGAGCACCGAGAAAAGAAAAGCACTCTACGAAATTGCACGTGACAACGGTATTTTCATAATCGAGGATAACCCGTACGGTGAGCTTACCTTTGACGGGGTTAAGCTACCGACAATAAAATCAATGGATGAGGCTGGCGTTGTACTTTACAGCGGTTCATTCTCAAAAATTCTTGCACCCGGATTAAGACTTGGTTACCTTATTGCACCTAAGAATTTTACAGAAAAAGTTGTTCTTGGCAAGCAGGTTTCTGACGTTCATACGGCTCTTTTACCGCAGCTTCTTGCTCTTGAATTTATGAAGCGTTATGATATTGGAGAGCTTATTGAAAAAATGCGCACGCTTTATAAAAAGAAATGTGATGTACTTATCGGTGCAATGAAGGAATATCTTCCCGAAAATATTACATATACAGTACCGGGTGGTGGACTTTTTGTATGGTGTAATGCGCCTGGAATAGACACCTTAAAGCTTAGTAATGAATGTATTAAGGAAAAGGTACTTATAGTTCCGGGAAATAACTTTGCAACTGACCAGAGCCTTATTAATAACGGTTTCAGGCTCAATTTCTCAACAATGCCTGATGATAAACTGGTTGAAGGCGTTAAGAGACTTGGAAAGGTACTTGAAAAATACTGCTAAATGCAGAGAGGAAAATCAGTATGAGGGGTCGTTTTATAGTTTTTGAGGGGATTGACGGCAGTGGAAAAAGCACGCAGATTTCTCTTCTTAAGGAAAAACTTGAAAAGGAAGGCAGAAAGGTCTTTTTAACTGCCGAGCCGACAATGTCGGTTACGGGCGGAATACTGCGTGATGCATTAAGCGGAAATTATAAGCGCAGTGCATCTGAATTTGCCGCAATGTTCCTTGCTGACCGAGTTTTTCATAATGTTAATCCTAAATGCGGAATTAATCAGGCTCTTGAAAAAGGTTTTGATGTGATTTCGGACAGATATTACTACTCCTCTTTTGCATATCAGGGAATGGACAGTGATATAGATTGGGTAATGAATATGAATCTTAATTGTCCTGATATAAGAAAGCCTGATTTATGCATATTCCTTGATTTGGATGCCCAAAGCTCAAAGTCAAGGATTGATAATAACAGAGCAACAGTTGAAATTTTTGAGCAGACGGAGATTTTAAATAAAATACGAAACAAGTTTTTTGATGTGTTTGACAGATTAAAGGACGAAAATATAAAGATAATAGATGCCTCAAAAAGTGTGGCAGAGGTTAGCGCAAAAATTTCTGATGTTGTTGATGGACTAAAGGAAGATTTGAATTGACTAAGATAATAAAAATCAATCCTGCAAATATTGATATGGAAGTACTTTCACAGGTTGCTGATGTTATAAAACACGGCGGCCTTGTGGCTTTTCCTACGGAGACAGTTTACGGCCTTGGTGCAGATACATTTAACGACAAAGCTGTGAAAAATATTTTCAGGGCAAAGGGAAGACCTATGGATAACCCGCTTATATCACATATTGCGGATATAAGCGAGCTTGAAAAATTTGCACGTGAAATCCCTGAAAGCGCACGAAGGCTTGCCAATGAGTTCTGGGGTGGGCCGCTTACTATTATTTTAAAGAAAAAAGAGGGGATACCTGACTGTGTTACGGCAGGTCTTGATACAGTTGCAGTGCGTCTTCCAAGTCACAGTATTGCAAATGCGCTTATAAAGCTTTCAGGCACACCGATTGCGGCGCCGAGTGCGAATTTAAGCGGAAGTCCGAGCCCTACTACGGCAGAGCATTGTATAAAAGACCTTATGGGGCGCGTAGATATGATTATTGACGGCGGAAGCTCAATGATAGGAATAGAGTCAACGGTAATTGATTTAAGCGGTGAAATTCCCGTTGTACTGCGCCCCGGAATGATTTCGCCCGAGGATATGAGAAGTGTTATCGGCGAAGTGATATATGCAGGGGAGGTTACGGGTGCGCCCAGGTGCCCCGGAATGAAGTATAAACACTACAGCCCTGATGCAAAAGTTTATGTGCTTGAGAATATGGATGAATATGAAAGCCTTGCAGAAGAAAATCAAAAGGTATGTATTATAGCAAAAAACAGTGCAGATGCATCATATAATGCTGACCTTATTTACGATGCAGGAACTGATGACAGGGAATATGCTGCACGCCTTTTCTACCTTTTAAGAAAAGCTGATGAAGACGGTGCAGATGTAGTTTTTGCACAGATGCCCGGGGATGACGGAATAGGAATTGCACTTCGTAACAGACTTTTTAAAGCTGCAGGGGGCAGGGTGATAACAAATGAGTAAGGATATATTATTTGTTTGCAGTGGAAACACCTGCAGAAGTCCTATGGCTATGGCGATATTCAATGCTCTTTCAAAAGAGGAAAAGGCATCATCCGCAGGTATAAGTGTGGGGTATGCGTCTTTCGCCGCGGAAAATGCAAAAGAGGCAGTTAAAAAATACGGTGCAAGCCTTGATGAGCATTTATCAAAGCAGATTACGCCCGATGATTTAAAAGAATATTCTCTTATAATTACAATGACAAATAGCCATAAAGAATTTTTACGCTCATATGTTGATGATGATAAAATTATAACTCTTGCAGAATTTGCAGGGGAAAACGGTGATGTTTCAGACCCGTTTGGCGGAAATATAGCGCTTTATGAAAAAACTGCACAGATGATTTATGAATATATAAAAAAAGGTCTTGAAAAGAAAAGCACTTGCACCATTGCAAAAGGCGAGGACACAAAGAAACTTGCCCAAATGGAAAAAGAGTATTTTTCTGATGCGTGGAGCGAAAAGATAATAGCTGATGAAGTCGCAAAAGAAAGAGTTATTGTAATTAAGGATAAAGAAGAAATTGTCGGTTACTGTATATTTATGATTGCCGCAGATGAAGGCGAAATTTTGCGCATTGCAGTAGATAATAAACAGAGAAAAAAAGGGTATGGAAAAAAGCTCCTTTCTTTTGCAATAGATGAAATAAAAAAGCATAGCGTTATATCAGTGTTTCTGGAGGTGCGTGCTGCAAACAGTGCGGCAAGGGCACTTTACAGTTCAGTTGGGTTTGAAGAAATCGGACAAAGAAAGAATTATTATTCTAATCCCAAAGAAGACGCTATTATATATAAAATGGAAATAAAGGAACGGTAAATATGGCTTATATACTTGGAATTGAAACCTCATGCGATGAAACGGCGGCATCTGTAACAAAAGACGGAAGAGAGGTGCTTTCAAATGTTGTTTATTCACAGATACCTCTGCACGAAATATACGGCGGCGTTGTACCTGAAATAGCATCACGAAAGCATATTGATAAAATAATATATGTTATTGATGAGGCGCTAAAGCAATCTGATATTAAAAAGGAAGAGCTTCAGGCAGTTGCAGTTACCTACAACCCAGGTCTTGTAGGTGCTCTTTTAGTGGGCGTTTCCGTTGCAAAGGCATTTGCATATGCTATAAAAAAGCCGCTTGTACCTGTTAACCATATTCAGGGGCATATTGCGGCAAATTATATTGCATATCCAGAGCTCAAGCCGCCTTTTGTAAGCCTTGTTGCATCGGGCGGACACAGCCATATTCTTCATATAAAGGATTACAGAAGTTTTGAGGTTTTAGGTGCAACTACCGACGATGCGGCAGGGGAGGCATTTGATAAAGCGGCAAGAGTGCTCGGACTTGGATACCCCGGTGGGCCAAAGCTTAATAAGCTTGCACTTGAGGGAAATCCTGATGCAATCAAATTCCCAAGACCGCATATGGGATACGATTTCAGCTTCAGCGGACTTAAGACAGCGGTTATAAATTATGTCCACACTGCAGAGCAAAAGGGTGAAGAGATTAACAGTGCGGATGTTGCCGCATCGTTTCAGCAGGCGGCGGTAGATGTGCTTGTAAATAATACAATCAGTGCCGCAAAGGAGCTTGGTGTAAAGAAAGTTGCAATTGCAGGCGGTGTTGCGGCAAATTCGTGCCTGCGTGAGCAGATGAAAAATGAAGCAGAAAAGAATGGTATGTCCTTTTACTGTCCTCCTATAGATTTATGCACAGATAATGCGGCTATGATTTCGTGCGCAGGATATTATAACTATGAGGCAGGAATAAGAGGCGGCCTTGACCTTAACGCAGTGCCTCAGATAGCCGAAATGAAGTAGTCCGAACCCGCCTGAAACGGTGGAATTTCGGCATTTTTCGGCTTGGCGTCTTTGCAAGGCACAAAGCCTTGCTGCATCCTTCGCACCAAAACCTGCACAAAATTTCATCCGTTTCAGGTCTTTGAATTTTTAGAGAGCGGATTTTTGGTTGCGCAAGGCAAAAACACAGGGAATACTTTGTGTATTTCCGAGTATTTTAACACAGCGGAAGCGGAAATCCGCCTCTAAAAATCGGGTTTGGATTACTTCGTTTCGGCTTAGCATTGGTGACGTGTTATGAACAGAATAGAAATTTTACGTGAATATATGAAAAAATGCGGTGTTTCTGCCTGCATTATTCCTACCGCTGACCCACACCTGAGCGAGTACGTGCCCGAGAATTACAAATTAAGGCAGTGGGTGTCTGGCTTTACGGGCAGTGCAGGAACTCTCGTTGTGACGGAAAATGATGGCGGTCTGTGGACAGACGGAAGATACTACATTCAGGCAGAAAAGGAGCTTAGCGGAATCGGAATAAAGCTTTATAAGGCATCAGAGGCTGACTGCATTAAAATTCACGAATATATAACAGAAAAACTGAAATCGGGGGATACCGTTGGTGTTGACGGAAGTCTTTTTTCAAAAAAAGAGCTTGATAGTATTATAGAAAAGCTTAGGAAATATGATGTTAATATAAATACAGAATTTACCCCTGATGAAATATGGGAAAACCGTCCGCCTATGCCTTCTGACAAGGCTTTTATTTTACCCGAAGAATACTGCGGAGAAACGGTATCAAAGAAAGCACAGAAGGTGCGTGCCCTTATGAAAAAAGAGGGGTTTACACATTATCTTGCAACACTTCCTGAAAGTATTATGTGGTTTCTCAATATAAGAGGAAATGACATAAAATGTACCCCCGTAATGCTTTCATATATTGTTATGTCGCAAAGTGAAATCTTTTTATATGCACCAAAGGAAAAAATCGATGATTGTGTGCGTGAGTACCTTGAAGAAAATAATGTGACACTATGCGATTATAAAAATATAATTTATGATTTAGGGAAAATCGGTGAGGATAGCTTTCTTGCGGCAGATTTTTCGCTTTGTAACTATAATGTTATAAATGCGCTAAAGTGTGCATTTAAGGACAGAAAAGATTTTATATATAATCTTAAATGCATCAGGACACAAAAGGAAATTGACAACATAAAAAAGGCATATATCAAGGAAAATGTAGCCCTTACCAAAAGCTTTTATGAGATATATCATTCAGAGAATATTGACGAATGTGATGTATGCGACATTATTGAAAAAAACAGACTGACGCAGAGTGGGTATATATCCCCATCCTTTGATACAATTGCGGCATTTGGCGCAAATGCGGCAATGATGCATTACTGCAGTGAAAAGGAAAGCTGTGCGAAGATAGATAAAAACGGACTTCTTCTTATTGATACGGGCGGACAGTATTACGAGGGGACAACAGATACGACACGAACGCTTGTGCTTGGAGAAATAACAGAGGAGCAGAAAGAAAACCTTACACTTGTTTTAAAAGGTAATATTGCGCTTTTAATGGCGGTGTTTCCCGAAGGAGCACTTGGCAGGGATATTGATATTCTGGCACGTATGCCGCTTTGGGAAAAGGGGCTTGATTACAGATGCTCTACAGGGCACGGTGTAGGTTACCTTTTGGGCGTTCACGAAGGACCGCAGAGATTATCAATGAAATCGCAGGAAAAACTCTGTGAAATGATGACGATTACAGATGAACCGGGCGTTTATGTTGAAAATGAATACGGAATAAGAATAGAAAACCATCTCTGCGTAAAAAAATATATGAAAACGGAATATGGTAGCTTTCTGTGCTTTGAGGTGCTTAATTACTGTCCGATTGGAACAGAGGGTATTATAGCCTCTCTGCTTGATGAAAGGCAGAAGCAGTGGCTTAATAATTATAATGAAAACTGCAAAAAGCTTTTAAAACCTTTCCTTACAAAGGAGGAATATGAATGGCTGAAAACATATATAATGAAGATATAAACGCTAAATTCAATAAAAAACTGCAGTTTTTGATACTGATTGATAAAATGAAGTCAGTTTACAGGCAGACACTCCTTGCCGATAAGTCAAGAAGGGAAACAGATGCAGAACATTCGTGGCATATTGCGCTGATGGCAATGCTCTTTTCAGAATTTGCTCCCGAAGGTGTCGATAGAGAGCGTGTGATAAAAATGTGCCTTGTCCACGATTTGGTTGAAATTTATGCAGGCGACACGTTTTGCTATGATAAAAAAGCGGGTGAGGATAAAAAAGAACGTGAAATGCGTGCAGCAGAGAAGCTTTTCTCCGCTCTTCCTGAAGATGATGGAAAAGAGCTTAAAAAGCTATGGCTTGAATTTGAAGAGCAGGAAACTCCGGATGCCATATTTTCAGCATCGCTTGACAGATTTCAGCCACTTATAAATAATTTCCTTACAGACGGGCATACGTGGAAAAAGGGAAAGGTGGTGCGCCATCAGGTAGAGGAACGGGCGGCACTTATTAAAAAAGGTCTTCCCATAGCATGGGAAACGGTGCAAAAGATTTTAGATGATGCAGAGGGAAAGGGTTTTTTTGAGCATAATCAAAAAAACTAAAACGAAAACTGTTCTTTTATAGTGCGAATTAAACAAAAATGATAGGTTTTCGAAATTTTCTATTGCAAACAGAAAGAAAATAGTGTAAAATATTGTGTAATTTATATGGTGGTGATTAAATGTATTTATCCAAAAAGTTTCAGTCAGTAACTCCCTCGTCAACTCTTGCAATAACTGCAAAATTCAATGAAATGAAGGCAAGCGGTATTGATGTTGTTGGTTTTGGTGCAGGTGAGCCTGATTTTGACACTCCCGAGCATATAAGGGAGGCGGCTATAAAGGCAATAAACGAAGGCTTTACAAGGTATACCCCCGCATCAGGAACGAAAGAGCTTAAACAGGCTGTTGCAGATAAGTTTGCACGTGATAACGGACTTTCTTACGGTATTGAAAATATCGTAATTTCAAACGGTGCAAAGCATTCGCTGATGAATGTTATGGGTGCAATTTTAAACCCCGGTGACGAAGTTATTATTCCTACACCCTGCTGGGTAAGCTATCCTGAAATGGTTAAGCTTAATGACGGTGTTCCCGTGCTTTTAAAGGCGAGTGAGGAAGAGGGTTTTTTGGTAAGCGCTGAAAAGATTGAGGCTGCCATTACAGACAAAACACGTGCTGTAATAATTAATACCCCTTCTAATCCTACGGGTATGATTTATTCAACCGAGGAGCTTCAAAAGATTGCAAAGCTTTGTGTGGAAAAGAATATCTACGTGATTTCTGATGAAATTTATGAGCATCTTATATATGATGGCGGAAAGCACGTTTCGATTGCGTCTTTCGGCGAAGACATAAAGGACTTGACAATCATTATAAACGGTGTCAGCAAGACCTATGCTATGACAGGTTGGAGAATTGGTTATACAGCATCAAATGCAAAGATTGCAAAGGTTATGTCAAATGCGCAGAGCCATGCAACAAGTAACCCCAACTCAATTGCACAGAAGGCGGCTGTTGCAGCACTTAACGGATCAATGGGAACTGTACTTGCAATGCGCAGTGAGTTTGAAAAGCGCAGAACATATATGGTTAACCGTATAAATACATTTGACGGTGTTTCCTGCCTGATGCCAAAGGGTGCATTCTATGTAATGATGAATATTTCAGAGCTTATCGGAAAGTCGATAAACGGAAAGAAGATTGAGGGAAGTAATTCCTTTGCAGAAATCTTCCTTGATGAGGCTCTTGTTTCAGTAGTTCCGTGCAGTGACTTTGACAGCGATATTCACGTTAGATGGAGCTATGCAACAAGTATGGAAAACATTGTTGCAGGTCTTGACAGACTTGAGGCGTTTCTTAAAAAATTAGATTAAAAGATTAAAGAGGATGTGAAAACACATCCTCTTTTCAGGTTTTATTATGAATAAAATAATCAGATTAAAAATCGACAGTTTCTTAGATGGAAAAACAGTTAAATACATTCTTTCAGATGTTCTTGGTATATCGGGTGCAATTATAACGCTGCTTAAAAAGGCTGATGATGGGATAATGCTGAATGGGGAAAGAGTATTCGTCACCCGTATCGCACAGACGGGGGATGAGCTTGTTATTTCAATATATGATGAAAGTTCAGATATATGTCCTACTCCATTACCACTTGATATAATTTATGAGGATGAGGATATAATTTTACTTAATAAACCACGCAGTATGCCGACGCATCCGTCAAGAAATCATTATGAGGACACTCTTGCAAATGCCCTTATGCATTATTATAGTGGTGAAAAATTCACATTCCGCTCAGTTACACGCCTTGACAGAGATACAAGCGGGATTGTACTTGTTGCAAAAAATCCGCTTTCAGGTGCGATTTTGTCAGAAAGTATGAAAAAGGGTGAAATCAAAAAGCAGTACGTTGCAATCACTGACGGAGTTCCTGAAAAGGAAAGCGGGCGAATAAATGCACCTATTAAAAGACTTCAGGAAAGCATAATTACAAGAGGTGTTGCACCTGACGGGAAAGAAGCAATAACAGATTATGAGGTTATAGAGAAATATAATAAAAAGGCATTCGTAAGGCTTTTTCCGATTACGGGAAGAACACATCAACTGCGCGTGCATATGAAATACATCGGTACGCCTATATATGGTGACAGTTTATATGGTAATGCCGAAAAAGGGGAGGAAACACTGCTCCACTGTGCAAAGCTTTCCTTTATACATCCTATTACAAAAAAAGAAATGACAGTTGAAGCACCGCTTCCTGAAGATATGAAAAGAGCGCATCTTGATTAAGATGCGCTCTTTTAGAAAGTCTGACCTTATCAGCCTTATTTTGGCTGCTTGCCGATGTATGCAAGAATACCGCCGTCAACATAAAGAATGTGACCGTTTACTGCGTTTGAAGCCTCTGATGCGAGGAAAACTGCGGGACCAACGAGTTCCTCGGGGTCAAGCCATCTTCCTGCGGGTGTCTTTGCACAGATGAAGCTATCGAAAGGATGACGGCTTCCGTCTGCCTGCTTTTCACGGAGAGGAGCAGTCTGAGGTGTAGCAATATAACCGGGTCCGATACCGTTACACTGAATGTTGAATTCACCGTATTCAGAGCAGATGTTGCGGGTAAGCATCTTAAGACCGCCCTTTGCAGCAGCATATGCAGAAACAGTTTCTCTGCCAAGCTCGCTCATCATAGAGCAGATGTTTATAATCTTACCTGCACCCTTTTTAAGCATTGAGGGGATAACAGCCTTTGAAACAATGAAAGGAGCGTTAAGGTCAACATCAATAACCTGTCTGAATTCTGCTGCACTCATTTCGTGCATAGGAATTCTCTTGATAATACCTGCATTGTTTACAAGAATATCAATTACGCCAACCTCTTCTTCAATCTTTTTAACCATAGCGTTAACAGCATCTTCATCAGTTACGTCACAAACATAACCCTTTGCATCGATACCGTCTGCCTTGTACGCCTCAAGACCCTTATCAACAAGCTCCTGCTTGATATCGTTAAATACAACCTTTGCACCTGCGTTTGCAAGACCCTTTGCAATTGCATAGCCGATGCCGTAGCTTGCACCTGTTACGAGTGCAACTTTTCCGTCAAGTCTGAACATATTCTAATCCTCCTATGATATTTATTACAGTAAGTCTTTTGTTTCAATATGGTCCATATCGGTAAACTCCTGATTTTCACCGCACATAGCCCAGATAAATGAATATGCCTTTGTACCAACACCGCTGTGGATAGACCAGCTCGGAGAGATAACGGCTTCTTCATTGTGCATAATGATATGTCTTGTTTCCTGAGGCTCACCCATCATATGGAATACTGCATCATTTTCACCCATATCAAGGTAAAGATAAACTTCCATACGTCTGTCATGTGTATGTGAGGGCATTGTGTTCCAGTTTGAACCCGGCTCAAGCTGTGTAAGACCCATAGCGAGCTGACAGCTCTTCATAACCTCGGGGTGGATGTACTGATTGATAACACGCTTGTTACAATCCTCAACACTTCCGCAGGGAACTTTCTTTGCCTTTGTAATATCAATTTTAACTGTGGGATATGTTGTATGTGCAGGGCATGAAGAAACATAGAACTTTGCAGGATTTTCTGCATCTACGCTCTTAAAAGTAATTTCCTTGTTGCCCATACCGATATACATACCGTCACGGGGATTCATTTCGTATTCAACACCGTCAACAGTGATGATACCCTTACCGCCGATATTGATACAACCCATTTCACGACGCTCAAGGAAATATTCTGCTGCAAGCTCTTTACCTGCCTCAAGCTTTAATGTTGCAAATACGGGCATAATGCCTGCTGTGATAATTCTGTCAATATGGCTGTACACCATTCTTGTGTTGTCCTTTGTGAAGAGGTTTGCAATATGAAATTCCTCTCTGAGTCTTTCTGTTGTGTAATGCTTTACGTCTTTTGCGTTTGATGCCTGTCTTACTTCCATTTTACTATAATCCTCCTTAATATAATTACCGAAAACTTCAATCTGCGTAAGTGCTGCCCACGAAAGGGGGAACACAGCCTGTTTGAAGTTTACAAGCTTGATAAATGTGGTTTCCCTTGCCTCAAAAGAAAGGGTCTGACCGTCTGCGGTTTCCTGAAATTCTGCCTTTTCAATGCTACCGTCAGAAAACTCAACATCAATGTTTTTCCAGTATGTATCGTGCGGGAAATCTGCACGAAGATAAAATACAATCTTATCAACCAAAACCTTGCCGCCAAAATCAAGCAGAAATTCCAAATCCTCACGTGCACCGCCTGCCCACGAATGGTAGGGGAATGCACCATGTAATTCGTTATGAATTACGCCGTCAATTGCATTGCGTGCATAAAAGCAGGGATTTTCCCTTGTAACAAAGTTTGCTGATGCGTGAGGGAATGACCTCGATTTTCCGTGAATGTCGTGAGAGTTAAGTGATATCTTTCTATAGGAATAAGCCTCCTCGTCATTAACCTCACGTGCACAGATAATGTGACTGTCGCCTGAAAATGCATCAGGAGCATAGCACCCCTTAAGAACTGATTTTCCGGGGATAACAAATTCAAAACTTTTTCCCGGACAATAGATTATACTTTCCTCAAGTGCGGCGTCAAATTTTACTGCGATAAAGGTATCTGTGTTGCTTCCTACACGGATGGAGTCACCGTCATTATATACTGCGTCATAATTAAGCGAAACACTCTTTCCCTGTGAAGATGCAAGCACCGCTTTATTCTTGTCAAGAACCTTAAGAGTAAGCAAAATCCCACCTCCTAATTTATATGATAAATAAATTATACCATATAAATATTGCAATGTTATTGCAATATTTAATGTTTTTGTTGCAAATTTCACCAAAACACTTCTATGCTTTCTTGATAGAAGTAATTCCCTGATACTTTTTCTTGACTAAATAAAAAATTTGGTGTAAATTATATTTTAGGACAAAATTTACAATTTGTTAAACAATTACTTCAAAGTATATTGTATAATAATAATCAGAAAGTTTTACGGGAGGGAAAACAATGACAGATGCTATCAATGCCGTCGAGATAAAAAATCTCACAAAGCTTTACGGCACAAACAAAGCCCTTAATGATATTTCTTTCAGTGTAAAAAAAGGTGAAATCATGGGCTTCCTCGGACCTAACGGTGCGGGAAAAAGTACGACTATGAATATTGTTACGGGTTGTATCAGTGCAAATTCGGGAAATGTATCGGTTTGCGGATGCGACGTACTCGAAAACCCTAAAATTGTAAAGGGGAAGATTGGATATTTACCTGAAAATCCTCCGCTTTATTTTGATATGACTGTTGGGGAATATCTTGATTTTGTTTACGAGCTTAAAAAGGTTAAAAACAATAAAAAGCAGCATATTGCTGAGGTTATGGAGCTTGTAAAAATTTCAGATATGAAAAACAGGATGATTAAAAACCTTTCAAAGGGTTATAAGCAGAGGGTAGGTCTTGCCCAGGCGCTTATAGGAAATCCCGAGGTTTTAATTCTTGACGAGCCTACAGTTGGTCTTGACCCCAAGCAGATTATTGAAATCCGTAATGTTATCAAGGAAATCGGAAAGCAGAGGACAATTATCTTAAGCACGCATATTCTTCAGGAGGTTGAGGCGGTGTGTGACAGTGTAACAATTATTGCACACGGAAAAATTGTTGCACAAAACACCATCGAGGGGCTTGAGGAAGAAGCAGGCGGAAAGGATAAATATATTCTGCGTGTAATTGGTAACAAGGAAAAGGCGAGAGTTCTCCTCAGAAATATGGAAGGCATCAAAGATGTCAGAGTTATGGAAAGCAGAGAGGAAAACGTCGCAAGCTTTAGTATTGAACAAGTTGCAGGTTATGATATAAGAGCTTCTCTAACCAAGGCATTTTCGGATGAAGGTATGGCTATAGCGGAGCTTCGCTCGGCAAGCCTCAGCCTTGAGGAGATATTTATTAAGCTAACAAATACTGCGGCAGTAGAAGAGGAAACAGAGGAAGTTTCCGCTCCTGATGAAGCTATAGAAGAAACTGTGGCAGAAGAAGCTCAGGCAGAAGAGGAGGTAGAGGAAAATGAAAGCAATATTTAAAAAAGAATTTAAAAACTATTTTCTTTCGCCCGTAGGATACATATTTGTAGGTGTATTTATGGCACTTGCATCAATGTTTTTTGCAAGCGGTATCCTCTCAACGCAGCAGGCGGATATAAGTCTGATGTTTTCTGACATCAATGTAATTTATCTTTTCCTTGCATCACTTCTTACTATGAGACTTCTTGCAGAGGAAAAGAATAAGAAGACAGACCAGCTGCTTCTTTCTTCGCCCGTCAGTATTACAGAAATTGTCTTGGGTAAATATTTTGCGGCTATGGCAGTTTTCGGCGTTACAATACTGCTCTCCTTTATATTCCCTGCGATTATGTTTGCCTTTGGTGAGCCTTCGCTCAGCGAGGTTATCGGCTCGTACATCGGTTTTGTTCTTCTGTGGGGTGCATTTATCTCAATAGGTGTATTTATTTCCTCACTTACAGAAAGTCAGATGATTGCGGGTGTATTCACATTTGCAAGTCTTCTTCTCATATACTTCATTTCGTGGTTTGAGGCAAGCGTTCAGAATGAACTTGCAAAGAAGGTTATTGATTGCTTCTCTCTTTTAAGCCGCTACAGTGAATTTCAGAGCGGAATTTTAAACATTGAAAACATTATCTATTATCTCAGCTTCATTTTTGTGTTCCTTTTCCTTACGGTAAGGGTAATAGATAAAAGACGTTATAGCTGATAGGAGGTAGATGACTATGAAAAGAATAAAGCTTAAAATGGGAATTACCTCGGCAGTTATTACGGCAGTTGTACTTGCGTGTATAATTGTTTTTAACTCAATTGTTGCAATCATTGCTGATAAATATCCCCTTAAAATAGACCTTACAAGAGATAAGGTTTACGAGTTTTCACAGCAGACAAAGGACGTAATGAAAGACCTTGACAGTGATATAGTTGCATATGCTCTTATTCCCGAGGGTACGCAGGGAGAGTATATTGACTATATCAAGGAATATCTTGATAAGTACAGAGTGCTTAGTGATAACTTTGAGGTCAAGTATATTGACCCGTATGAAAACCCGTCATTTATGAACGGATATACAGACGGTGAAACGCAGGCACAGGTAGGTTCTGTAATCGTTGAGTGCGGTGATAAGTATGAAATCATAAACTTTAACGAGATTTATACGCAGAACAGCTTTACCGGCGCAATACAGATTGATATGGAAAAAAAGGTTACCAATGCAGTTATGACAGTTACAGGTCAGCTTTCAGGTGCAAGCGTGTACTTTACAACGGGACACAGTGAATACAGCGGACAAAACCTTAAGTCGGCACTTTCTGCAGAAGGGTACAAGTGCGCTGACATAAATATCAGTATGGAGGAAATTCCCGAGGATGCGGCAATAATTTTCAGTGCTGCACCGATGGCGGATTTTACTGCAGAGGAAAGAGATGCCCTTGATAAATATATGGACAAGGGCGGAAAGTTTGTTCTTTTTGCAACCCCAGGCATGCAGCCTATGGAAAGAATTGATGCATACCTTGAGGAGTGGGGTATAAAGCTTAATTACGACTATGTGATAGAGCTTGACCAGAATAGTGCCCTCGCATCAGGTACAGGTATGCCTGTTCCTGCCGCTAAAATGCAAGAGCATGCAATTACAACAAATCTTCTTTCTTCAAAATCACCTCTTATTATGCCTGACTCAATGAGTATGCAGACGGTTAAGAGCGCAAACAGTGCAGTTGTGAGCAAGCTTTTGCAGACATCTGATAAATCATACGGAAAGAAAAATATTCAATCTACAACAATTGAAAAGGAAGACGGCGACTACGAAGGACCGCTTTGCCTTGCAGCAGTTTCAGAGACAATCAAGGATGATATTAAATCGTCTGTAACGGTTATAGGCTCTCTTGCCTCAGCGGAGCTTAACGGTGTTCTTACAGAAAAGGCATATCTTAACGGAGATTTTGTGCTTAATACAGTAAGCTATCTGTGCGGCACGCAAAACTCAGGCTCTATAAGAGCAAAGGAAATCAGCGCACAGACTATGACAATGACACAAAATCAGGTTGTAGTATCTGCACTTTTGCTTCAGTATGCACTTCCGCTTGTAATAATTCTTATCGGTCTTATTGTATGGCTCAGAAGGAGATATAAGTAATTATGAAAAAAAGTATAAAATCTCTTATTTTAGCAATTCTGGTATTGCTGATTTTAGGAGGCGGGTATTTCCTCGCAGTAAAGTGGGAGCCTGCACCAAATGAAGAAAATGAAACAATTCCAGAGAGTGCTACTGAATATATTATTGATGAAGAGATAGAAAATATTGAATATGCACAGTTTAATAACGATGGAAAAAGCTACATTATACGTAATGGGGAAGAAGCATCAATTGAGGACTATGAAAGCCATATTATTGATGAAGACGCCCTTTCCTCTGCGCTTTACAACGTGTGCAATATTGAAATGAGCCGTAAAATTGACGGCAAAGATTTTACCCTTTCAGATTACGGTCTTGATAATGAGGGAAAGTGCCTTGTGCTAAAGCTTAAGGACGGCACACAAAAAAAGCTTGTTATCGGTAACAGTGCGAATTTTGAGGGCGAGTATTATGCAATGCTTAATGACACAATCTGCACGATAAGTGAGTATGAGGCTCAGGCAATACTTAAAAACCCTGACGAATACCGCCGTAGTGATATATGCACGATTGATAATACAAGCGTTACTGAATATGAAATCAAAAAGGGTACGCAGACAATTTTTGCAGTGCATTTTGATGAAGAGAGCAGTAATGCTGAATTTGGTATGGCAGGCTACAAAATGACATATCCCTATAAAGGGGTAATAGCATCAAGCGATAAAATAAATGCAATTACCGAAAAGCTTACTTCACTCAGTGCAGTAACGATTGTGGAGGAAAATCCGAAAAATCTTGCTGCATATGGGCTTGATGCACCGTATACTCTTACAGTTAAGGATGCAAATGGAAAAGTAACAGTTAAAATGGGAAGCTATGCAGAAGATAACACTGTATATGTTATGCAGGGGGATTTACCCGTTGTATATACCGCAGAGTGTCCTTTCTATGAAATTGTGAAAGAGGCAAAGGCGCAAGATTATATAGACAGACTTATCCACATTTTCAATATTGAAAACGTGTCGGGTATAACAATCAGTGCTGATGGCAAAACCTATGACCTTTCCATTACGAAAAAGGGTGAGGATGAATACAGCTATAAAATCAACGGAAAGCACAGTGTAGAAAAGAATTTTAAAGCAGTATATCAGAAGATTATCGGTGTTACAGCCGCAGAATTCAGTGAAAAAGAGGTTTCGGGCGCAGAAAAATGCACAATAACCTTTAAGTTTACAGACGGCAGTAAAAAGGCGTTTAAATACTGTGTTTATGATGAAAGATATTCTATCGTAAAGGCAAAAAATGGTATGACGTGCCTGACACTGACAAAAAATCTTGATGAAATTTTAGAAAAATTAAAGTAAAACATAAACCGGCAGGGAACTGTCGGTTTTGTTTTTGAAAAATATTGTTGCTAAACACTTCTTTATCGCTGTAGTAAACAAAGACCAATTATTATTTATCTTGCACGCCCGAAATTAAAACCGCCCCTGCGAGGTCGTTTCAAAGGGGAACCGAGCCTGAGCGCTGCCGGTGGCAGATGAAGCGATGGCGCAGGGTTGTGCAGAAACAGACGCAATGCAAACGGCAGTGCAGCAGGGCGGCATTGTTTCAAACGGGTAGGGG
>JAZORN010000099.1:0-29656 GCA_045656645.1 Clostridia bacterium
TTTATACAGTGTGGGTATTGTTTTTCCGTATTTTCCGCCTTTGAACCGCCGCCTACAAAAAGGAAACACTAAGTTTCCTCTGACGGCTGAAATTGCGAGCCAGCAAAGGAAAATGATGCTCGCAATTTCTCGGTAGTCGACGAAAAACACAGAAAAACGCAGCTTTATCGCTACGGTTAGTTTATTACAAAAACTATCTAACTACCACTATTTTCGAGTTTGTAAATTTGCTTTGCTTTCTTGGGCAAAAATTGCCCGTATCAATTTCCGCTGCTGACGGGCAATTTTTAGTCCATCTTGAAAATAAGTTTAAGTAACCATCGAAGGACTATCCAAACTCGCCTGAAGCGGTGAAATTTCGGCATCTTTTAATTTGTTGTCCTTGAAAGGCGTCAGCCTATCTGCGTCCGCCGCATCAAAATATGCACAAAATTTCATCCGTTTCAGGTTCAAAGAATTTTTTACAAACTATTTTTTGCTGGTACAAGGTAAAAGCCGAAGTGCATACTTGATGTATACGCGAGGCTTTTAACGACGTAACTGCGGAAAAGAGAAAGTAAAAAACGGGTTTGGATAATCCTTCGATGGTTATAGGGACGGCGTAAGAAAGAAAAGCAAATTTATAAACAAAGACCACTTTTTATTTAGTTTGCACGCCCTATAATAAAATCGCCCCTGCGAGGTCGTTTCGGGGGTGTGGGGGAATCGAAACCCCCACGTTTTTGGTCCTTTTGACACCAAAAGGACAAGGAAACCTCGCCTCCGAGGTAATCTTACGCAAATGTTGCGTACAATATTCTTTTCTTCGTTTTCTAAAAACGTCCCATATATTTAATTGTATGTTTAAGCCTCTTACAGCATACCTATTAAAAAGGGGGGATATTTTTATGAAAAAAAAAGAGCCAAAGGCGGCACGTATTGCAGATGCACTCGATTTGCCCCTTGACGTTATGTGTGACGTTCCCAGAACAGAGCTTTTGGGAAACAGCCGCCTCAGCATTGAGAATTTTCGTGGCGTTTTAGATTATAACGAAAACTGCGTAAAAATAAATACTGCTTCGGGTATTATAAAAATTGAAGGTGACGGTCTTTTTATTGAAAGTATTACGGATGAAGGAATTTTTATCAGGGGAATTATCGTAAGGATTGAATTTGTTTGAAAGGCGATGATAAAATATGCTGTTTTTTGTAATTTGCAGTGCGTTTGCCCTTTTTCCCGAGCAGGTTTTATGTGGCGCACAAAACGGTCTTGCACTTTGTATAAATGCCGTTATCCCGTCACTTCTGCCGTTTATGCTGATTTCATCGTGTATAATTAAAAGTAATTTTTCGCATCCCTTGGGAGCTTTCCTGGGAAAAGTCCTCGGCCCTCTTACAGGTATGAGCGACAGTGGATGTGTGTGCTTTATTACGGGAATACTTGGCGGATACGGCGCAGGGGCAAGAAGTGTGCTTGATACCTATAGTGAAAAGCAGATTTCAAAAAAAGAAGCCCAAAGACTTCTCGCCTTTTGCAATAATGCAGGGCCTCTTTTTATCATAGGCACTGTGGGAATAGGCTTTTTTGAAAGCAGGTCAATAGGCTTTATGCTTTTTTGCGTGCAGATTATTACGTCGCTTATTTGTGCACGTATTTTTTCAGGAGATTTCAGGGGGGAGAAGAAATCCCTTTCGTCTGAATGGAATTATTATAAAAAAAACAAGTGTGAACTTGGCACACTTGTTACAAAATCAGCTATAGAAAACGGCAGCGCCATTGTTACGGCGTGCGTTTTTATTATTACATTTTCCGCAATTCTTGAAATTCTGCCGTTTGGAGAGTATCCGTTTCTTGCAGGCGTGCTTGAGGTGACACGTGGAATTTCAGAGGTGTCACGAATAGGGAAGGAGACACTCCCGCTTGTAAGTGCACTTTTGTCATGGGGTGGTATGAGTGTTCATTTTCAGGCAAATGCACTGTGCAGCGGAGAGTTTAATATGAAAACATATTACCTGGGAAAAATTCTTGCAAGCGGTATTGCATTCCTTCTCACAAAGCTTATTTCAGGTGATACATCAATACTACTTCTAATAAGCGTATGCGTGGGGGCATTTTTCGTAATATACTCTGCCCTTAAATTTCTCTTTTCCCCAAAATATATTCGGCAATGCGGATGCCGTCAACGGCGGCACTCATAATCCCGCCTGCATAGCCTGCACCCTCACCGCAGGGGTAAAGCCCCTTGATTGAGGACTGCATATCCTTGCCCCTTATAATACGTACAGGGGAGGAAGAGCGACTTTCCACCGCAGTAAGAACTGCATCGGGAAGTGCAAAGCCCTTTATCTTTCTGTCTAAAAGTGTTATTCCCTCACTAAGGGAATGTGTTATAAATTCGGGGAAAAGCTGACGAAGATTACTAGGCGTTACCCCTATAGGATAGGTGGGTGATACACTGCCGAGGGAAACACTTTTCTGCCCCTTTATAAAGTCGGCAGAGGTCTGCACAGGTGCAAAATAATTGCTGCCGCCCATATAAAACGCACTTTTTTCAAGCTTTTGCTGAAAGTACATTCCGCTTAATACATCATCACCCTCAAAATCCGTGGGGAGAATACTTACTAAAAGTGCGCTATTTGCATTTTCGCCGTCACGTGCAAAATTACTCATTCCGTTTGTGACAACGGTGTTTTCCTCACTTGCGGCGGCAACAACAGTTCCGCCCGGACACATACAGAAGGTATAGACACCCCTGCCGTCCTTAAGGTGAACTGCCGCCTTGTAGCTTGCCGAGGGAAGCTCTTTTGCAAATGAATGGTAGAGTGCCTCGTTAATAAGCTTTTGAGGATGCTCAATTCTGACACCTACGGAAAAGCTCTTTCTTTCCATTAAAATATTGTGGGAAAGGAGCATCTTTACAGTGTCACGTGCACTGTGCCCCGTTGCAAGAATCACAGTATCGGTATCAATATCCCCTTTGGAGGTTTTGATGCCGATAATTTTATTGTCATTTACATATATATCCGTTAGTTTGCTGTCAAAACGCACTTCTCCGCCGAGAGATATAATCTCGTTACGCATACTTTTTATAACGCCTGATAATAAATCAGTGCCTATATGCGGTTTTCCTACATAGGAAATTTCCTCTGGTGCACCGTGCTTTATAAATTCATCCAGTACCTTTTTCTGGCGGGCATCCTTTGTACCCGTGTTAAGTTTTCCGTCTGAAAAGGTGCCTGCACCGCCCTCGCCAAACTGAATATTACACTCGGTATCAAGCTTTCCGCCACTAAAAAAACGTTCTACCGCTTTTTTGCGACTGTCTACGTCAAGTCCTCTTTCAATTAATATTGGACAAGCCCCGCATACGGCAAGAATATGTGCCGCAAAAAGTCCCGCAGGGCCACACCCTATAACAACGGGGCGCTTTGCAAGGCGTGATACGGGTGGGTACTCATAAACGTATTTTTCGTATTTTTCCACGTTTTTTACATTGTAAAAACGCTTTTCACCACGAAGCTTTACCGCAACATTAATGGAGGTGTGCACTTCGCCACGCTTATGTGCATCAATGGATGCCTTTAAAATCTCAAAGGATAATATATCGTAATCACCAATGCGAAGTTTCTTCTTTATTTCATTTTTAATATCCTCATCAGTATATCTGATGGGGAGGAGCAGATTTGTTATTTTCAGCATTTTGAAACTGCCTTTCCTGCAATTTTTGCCGTTGCCCACGCCCAGTGGAGGTTATATCCTCCGCAATCACCTACGCAGTCGAGCGCCTCACCAATGCAGTAGAGATTGGGCGTTATATTTGACTCTAATGTTTCTGAATTAAAATCAGAGAGTTGTGCGCCACCGCACGTTACCTGCGAATGTTCTTTTCCCAAAACGGATAAAACTGTAAAGGGGAGTTCTTTTATATTTTCAGCAATACGCCCGATTTCATCCTCTGTAAGTGTGGATGTGTTCTTTACAGAGGAAATGCCGATACGGTTTAAAATAAATACCCCTAACGTCTTATGAAGAATTCCTGACAGAAAATCTTCTGCCTTAAGGTGGGAAAGAGCATTTTTCCTTTTTATAAAAAGCTCTGTAAGTTCATCCATAGAAAAGTCGGGCATTAAATCAATTGATAATATATCGTTTTCCCCTAAAAGGCGTGAAAGCTGCATAACGGCAATTCCTGAAAGACCGTAATCGGTAAACTGCACTTCACCCTTTTCGATGCGGATAATCTCATTGTTTTTAAAAAGAGAAACAGCCCCGTGCGCACGGATGCCCTTCAGCTGCTTTACATTTTCCTTTACCTTAACGGGGGCAAGTGCGTATGAATAACGTGTGATTGTATGACCAAGTGATTTTAAAAGCCTGAATGAATTTCCGTCAGTGCCGAATGACGGTGCAGAAAAACCGCCTGCACTTATTACCACTTTATCAAAAAACTCACCGTTTATAATAAATCCGTTTTCCTTTTTTTCGATTTTTTGAATAAAGGAGTTCGTGCGTATTTTTACACCGAGGTGTTCACACTCAAAACGAAGTGCATCGGCTACTGCATTTGCACGTCTTGAATAAGGGTATATTCTTCCGTTTTCCTCGCAGAAAAGTATACCTATGCTTTCAAAAAACTGCCTTTCCTCTTCGGGAGAAAAGGCAGAAAGTATTTTAGTTATATATTCGGGGGAGTGGGAAAAATAGTGTCTTTCTGACATATCGGTATTTGAAAGATTGCATCTGCCGTTTCCCGTGGCAAGAAGCTTTTTTAAAATTCTGTCACTGCGCTCAAAAACGTGAATGTCAGATGCGCTGTTTTCCCTTTTTGCGTAAATTGCCGAGGCGATACCACTCGCACCGCCGCCGATTATCGCAATTTTCAATATATATCAGCCTCACTTTTTTTATCTCTTGTCATAAGGGCAATAACCTCGCTACGTGCATCCTTACCCTCAAATAAAACTCTGTATGCGGCATTTACAATGGGCATTTCAACACCGACATTTTTAGAAAGGCGATAAGCCGCCTCTGTTGCGCATACACCCTCAACCGTCATATGCACTTCATTAAGTGCTTCTTCAAGGCTTTTCCCCTGACCGATAAGTATTCCTGCACGGCGGTTTCTTGAATGCATTGAAGTACACGTTACGATTAAATCGCCTATACCGCTAAGTCCGCTGAAGGTTTCCTGCTTTGCACCCATTTTTACACCGAGGCGCATAATTTCGTGAAGTCCTCTCGTCATAAGTGCCGCCTTTGTATTATCACCATATCCAAGACCGTCGGTTATTCCGGCGCACAGTGCAATAATGTTTTTAAGTGCACCGCCAAATTCCACACCTGCAACATCGGGATTTGTGTAAACACGGAAGGTGGGGGACATAAAGATGTCCTGAAGCTTTGCAGCAAGTGCCATATCCTCGCACGCAAGAACATTTGTGGTCGGGATAGAGCGTGCAACCTCCTCTGCGTGTGACGGACCGCTTAGTACGGCAATGCAGGAAGAGGGCATTTCCTCTTTAAAAACTTCACTGAGGCGACAAAGCTTTTCTTCATCAATACCCTTTGAAATATTTACAACCGTTTTTCCGTCAGCCACCTTACCAAGTGCACGTGCCGTAGTGCGTACTGCCTTTGACGGTACGGCAGAGACAAGTATTTCGCCAAAGCCCGATGCCTCTTTTATATCGCTTGTAAACTTTATATCATAATTCCCAAAACCAATCCCGGGGAGAAATTCGCGGTTTTCACGGTCACGGCGGAGGTTTTCGCTCTCCTCTTTTTTATATGACCACAGACAGACCTCATGCCCGTTTGAACATAAAAGAAGAGCCATAGCCGTTCCCCAACCGCCACTGCCAATAACTGAAATTTTCATAATTACTGTCCTTTCTTTTTCTGACCGAGTTTGTTTTCTGTTCCGCTAATGAGTCTTTTTATATTTGCGTGGTGTCTTATAATACAGAGAACACCGATTATAAGGCAGAAAACAGAAAATTCGTTAACCTTGAAAAATACAAATGCCGCAACCATTGCCGCCACTGCCGCAAGGATTGATGAAAGAGAAACGTACTTTGTAATAAGTACAACAATTATAAAGGTCGCTACTGCAATAAGTGCAGTGGGGTAATGGAGGGTGAGAAGCACTGCAAGGCTTGTCGAAACACCCTTACCGCCCGCAAACTTATAATAAATCGGGAAATTGTGTCCAAGAACTGCACCAAGTGCCGCGCTGCACTCTAAAAGAGAAGTGCCGAAAACTAAGCGTACTAAAAGCACGGCGATAACACCCTTTGAAATATCAAGCAGGAACACAACTGCCGCAGGGAGCTTCCCGTAAGTACGCAGTACATTTGTAGCACCTGCGTTACCACTGCCGTGGTTTCGTATGTCATCGCCCCGAAGCTTTGAATATATAATCGCAAAATTAAGCGAGCCTAAGAGATAACCTAAGATTAAGCATAGTATAATTTTTGCTGCCATAGTATCAAACCCTTTCGAAATGCGAAATGCAAAATGCGAAATGCGAAATGATGGAGGATTTTTTGCAAAGGCAAAAAATCTACATTCACTTCGAACTTCGAACTTCGAATTCCGAATTTAATTTGTTTCTTTATTCCTTTCCCTCACAACAAACTTCAGCGGTGTAGCCTTTAAATTAAAACTGTCACGGATACAGTTTTCAATATATCGGATATAGCTGAAATGTGCAAGCTCGTGGTCGTTTACAAAGATAACAAACGTAGGTGGCTTTACACTTACCTGCGTCATATAATAAAGCTTAAGTCTCTTACCCTTATCACTTGGCGGCTGAACACGCATAGTAGCTTCTGCAAGGCAATCGTTAAGAACACCCGTCTGGAGCCTCATTGAATTCTGATTTGTTACATATGTCACAGTTTCGAAAATCTTATCAAGTCTTTGTCCCGTCTGTGCCGAGATAAAGAGAATGGGCGCATACGTCATAAAGCTTAATTTATCACGTATTTCCTTTGTAAATTCATTTACACTACTGTTATCCTTTTCAACCAAATCCCATTTATTTACACAAATTATGGATGCCTTACCCTCATCGTGGGCGTAGCCTGCAATTTTTGCATCCTGTTCAGAAATACCCTCTGTCGCATCAATCATAATAAGGCACACGTCACAGCGCTCAACCGCACTGTAGGAACGGATAACGCTGTAGCGTTCAAGGGAGTCTGTAACCTTTGCCTTACGGCGGATACCTGCAGTATCAATCAGAGTGTATTTTTCGCCGTTACGTTCGTAAAGTGTATCAATACTGTCACGTGTTGTGCCTGCAATGTTTGAAACTATCACACGGTTTTCACCGAGGAGCTTATTTACAAGTGAGCTTTTTCCCGCATTGGGTTTACCCACAATTGCAATCTTAATTGTATCGTCCTCTTCCTCTTCCTCTGCGGTGGGGAAGTGCTTCACACATTCGTCAAGAACATCACCTACACCCATTTTGTGAAGTGAAGAAATCGCAATCGGGTCACCAAGACCAAGATTGTAAAATTCGTAGAAATCAAGCGGAGGCTCACCGGGGGTGTCAACCTTATTTACTGCGAGGACAATCGGCTTGCCCGATTTTTGCAGCATCGTGCAAACCTCCTGGTCTGCGGCGGTCATGCCGTCACGGATATCCGTCATAAAGATTATAACATTCGCCATATCAATTGCAAGCTCCGCCTGCATTCTCATCTGCTCTAAGATTATATCCTTTGAATATGGCTCGATACCGCCCGTATCAATCATTGTAAAGGTCTTTCCGCACCATTCACCGTCTGCAAAAATGCGGTCACGGGTAACACCGGGCGTATCCTCAACAATAGATATGCGTTTTCCTGCTATTTTATTAAATAATGTGGATTTTCCCACATTCGGTCTGCCAACTATGGCAATAATGGGCTTTGACATTTCTTTTTGCCCCTTTCTTTTTACAGTATAGAAAATTGAGTGTTTTTATCACGTGAAGCTATGTTCTCATTCTGCTTATGCGTGATGAGGGTGAAGCGGCACGCTTCAAAATGTCTTGTTTAAATCAACCTCAATAAGAGTTGTATCATCAGTTGGTGTGTATATCAGCTTTCCATTATGAAGGAAAAAGTCTGATTGCATATTATCACTGGAACGGAAGAAGTACGCAGGTCTGTTAAATACACAGGTGCGGATGTCCTTTTCACCGTCTGCATCACCGTATGACTCTGTAATTAGCATTCCGCCCTTTATATACGAGTCGGTTGGAAGTGTCGTTTCAAAAATATGTTGCCCTGCATTACTTCCTATGCCGTAACCAAGGTACATTTCCACAACTGTTCTTTCCTCGTTTTTAGTGTGAAGATAGAGTGTGCTTCCGGTTAATACACCACGCACAAGCGGAAGTGAATTTTCATTAATAATTATTGTTTTTCCGCTTGCACTTGAGTAGCGGTACATTTTGCCGTCCTGATAGTAAACTATCATATCGGAATTACTTTTTGTATCGTTATCCCAGCCTGTAAAGGCAACAAATTCAGCCACGTTTTCAATAAGTGGGGTGAGAGTTTCATTCTGAACATCATAGCGGTACAAAACGCTGGTTTCATTATTTGTTTTATTGTACCCCGTAAGATAAATGTTATTTCCAAGTATCTCCACGTTTCCGTAATATTCAGACTCCCCGTATCGTATCTCCGCAAAAACTATTCCGTCGGAGAGAAGCTCCATAGTATTTTCACTGCTATCCTTTTTGTAGAGAATACGTGAATTGCCATATCCGCCACGGTAAACTCTTACGGTAAAGCCATCGCAGTCATACACGTATTCGCTTCCACCTAAAAAGCTTTCGTGATAGCTTCCGTCTTTGGAATCCTCCGTTGTGCCGTCGGGATTTATCTTCACACGGTAATTTGTTCCCATAGATGCACCCGTGCGGTAGGACAGATAAACATCATCGCCCTGCACGGAAAATTCAATATTGTTATTTCCACCCTCAAAATAGTGATTGTGAGCCGTTGTGTATATAAGCTCGTTTGCCAAAGGGTTACCTACGGGAGAGCGGTAAATCTTTTTATCGTTTCCCGTATAGTAGTAATATTTTCCGTCAGTTGCCCCATCGGGGAACATAGGCTCTCTTAAATCGGGTAAATCAAGCGTTTTGCAGATGTAATTATCCGCAGTAATCACAAGCCCGTTTTTCTCATCATAGCTATATTCCCAGCCAAATTCATCAACGGCAAAACGCCATGTCAGCGGAAAATATGTCACATCACGAAATGTAATAAGGGGATATTCCTCTTTGGAATTATCAATCACCTTGGAATTTACAACGATATTGAATTTACATATATCAATTTCGTTCCTTTTTCCGTTTTTCCATTCCCAGTTATATTTTCGGTATGCACCGGAAATATTTTCCGTGTTTATATAAAGAGTGCTTGTCCGCTCATTCCAATCGGTGTATACGCCTAAAAAACGGCAATCATAGTATGTCATAGGGAAGTATACGATATCCTTATATTGAAGCAGAGGAAACTGCCTGTAACTGTTATCCACACTCTGCCCGTTAAGTGTAACTGCGCAGGAGGGGATAGTGGCAAACTCCTTTGCATATGCGTTTGTTGCCACGAAAAGAATGAAAATTGAAAATAAAACTGCAAGCTTTTTCATACTTATGCCCCCTTACTTAATGATGCCGATAAGCTCGTCTGTATTATCTGCCTTTTCTAAGAATTTAAGAGAAGTGATATCATCAAAACCGTTCTTTTCAATATGTGACAATGTTTCATCTATCATAGAAACAATGCTTGTTTCGTCATTTGTGTCCTCGTTTGAATCAAAGAGCATTACTCCGCCTGCTTTTTTTGCAGCGAGAATTGTCTTTTTGCAAAGTGTGGGAAGTCCATTGTAATGTGATGCTTTGCCGTCAATCTCAGCGTAGTCACTGTATGCAAATTCTTTATTATCCTCAACAAGATGCCTGTACTGCATAAATGTCGGTCTTGCGTAAAGCGGCATACCGAGTACAATCTTGTCTGCACTGACACCTCTGTTGAGCCAATAATCTATAGAGGTATTTGCAAACCAGAACGGGCTGTGTTGCTCGTTATTCATATCGTAGCTCATTACGCTTATAAATTCAAACGCATCAAGGCACGCATCGGACACATACTTTGAAACCTCGGGTCCTTCGGTCTGTGACCACGCACCGTTTAATGCAGCGGTGAGGTGCTTTCCCTGCTTTTTAAGCTCTGCCGAAAGTTCAAGAATAAGTGCCTCATAATTTTTGGCGGATGCACTGTTTGGGTATTCCCAATCAAGCTCCACACCGTCAAAACCATAATCCTCCACAACGCTTACAATGCTTTCTACAAGCTTTTTGCGTGTTTCGGGTGTTTTGGAAGCTTCTTCAAAGGCACTCTGAAGCGGTACATCTTTATACGACCAACCGCCCACTGCAATATAAACCTTGCAGTTATCGTTATGTGCCTTTTCTATAAGCTGACGTGCATTTTCCTCTTCTGCAAGGGGAAGAACACTGCCGTCCTTCTGCGGAATCAAAAATGCGTACATAATATGTGTAAGCTTGTCCGTCTGCAAGTTTTCAAGCGGCTCTTCAAATAAATCGTATGAATAATAACCAACAGTGCGGAAATCATCAAGATTTCCCTTGCTTTCCTTTACAGAATTTATTACAAGCCCGTTTTCGCTGTCAAATGTATAATTCCACTCAAATTCATTTATTATGAAATCCCACGTAAGGGGGAAATATGTCACGTTTCTGAAATTTAAGAGGGGATATTCCTCGCTGTCATTTTCAATTTTCTTGCCATTTACAAAGATATCGTACTTTGGCAGAACGGCATACAACTCCCTTGCGTTGTCCGCTCTTTGATACTTAATCGGCTCGGCAGTGGCATTTGCCTTTCCTACCCTAAGTCCCGTTTCGTCATTCCAGTCAGTGGTTACACCAAGCATTCTGCAATAGTGCCACGTCATGGGGAAGTAGGTTATATCGTTATACGAAATCACGGGGTAGAGTGAATTTTTAAAATCTATGTTTGTGCCGTTAATTACAAAGGGATAGTCGGGTACGATAACCTTTTTCCTGCCTGTATTATCCCAGGGACCGCCGACAATTGTAGGTCTGTTGTTTATAACTCCACGAATATACGCAGAAACCTGTTCGTCGGAAAATCCGTAAGCCTGTGTTTGCGGTATAAATCCTTCTATTTCTTTGCTATAGGGGAAGGGGTAACCTTCGGGAAGGACTTCTGCCCCCTCAAATACGGAAAAATCCACATTATGCTCACGCATAAACTCAACTGCTCTGTCGCTTAATCGGTACATCTCTATGATTTTTTCTTCATAGGATGTATCTGCAAACACATTGCAGCTTAAAAGCAATAATACACACATAATTGCTGAAATAATTCTTACTGTCTTTTTCATAAAGAGTACCTCCATTTTTTAAATTTTTAATTTAACTTCGCAAAATTCTCCTGTTTCTATATTTCTGTAAATCATGGTATTTCCGAAAATAGTAATTGCAGTTGCATCATCCGCACTTCTGAAGGGCGATTTTACATAAAAACCATTCCACGGGTCGAAAACAACGAGCCTTACATCGGGGTTTTCAGACCTGTCCCTTGCTATTAAATAGCCGTTTTGATAACTAAAGCTTGTCTTGGGTGAAAACTCCATAATTAACGTTCCTTGACGTGGCTGCGGATCTTTACCCCTGTAGTCGCCAAACATAAACACGCTGCAGCCCTCTTCATCACCCGTTACAACATACATACCCTGATATGGGTTGCTTTCGGTGGTGCTGATATCTTTTCGTACCATCGGCACCATCATAATAAGCGGCTTTGAATCATTATCGATTTCAAAAAGCTCTTTTGTTTCGGTGTGGTATTGATAAAGCTTACCTTTGGCGGAATATATTATTTTAATTCCGTCAACAAAAGTGTCGTATGCTTCAAAATTATCAACATTTGAAGCTATTTCCAAAATTTCACCGCTCTTAACATTTACGGAAATTAAGGTCTTTATTTCTTCCTCGCCCTTATAGGCAGTTACATAAATGTTATCGCCTGCAATTTGCGGAGGAATAACCTCGTCAGATGAATGTCGTCCCGGCGTACCAAAGGAAATGCCGGGAATTTTAACATCGGTTTTTTTATCTCCGATATAGTAGCAAAACTCCCAAGTTCCGGTAAAGAAGGATAATTCAGCCGTAATCCCATCACCGTAGGCACGATAGAAAGTTACTATCCCCACTTTCGGACTTTCAAGCTTAGTAAGGGTTTTATCCTTATTAATACAGTATCGGTGGCTTGTACCCATAGTAGCACCGCCCGAATAGTAGGAAAGGTATACCTTTCCGTCTGAAAAGCCAAGTCCTGCCGGATTTCCCTTTTCAATTTGATGAATAACCTCCTGTTGGCTTCGGTCATTAACAGGTGTTCTGTAAATATAACCCGTGGCTGAATTATGATGGTAATAATACTCTCCGTCACAAGTAAAGCCGTCATAATAGGAGTTCATTTCCAATGCAGATAAATCAAGCATTTTTACTCTGTGGTTAGCTGAATTTATCGTAAGTCCGTTTTCGTTGTCAAAGGAGTATTCCCAGCCAAATTCATCCACCGCAAAACGCCATGTCAGCGGAAAATATGTCACATCACGAAATGTAATAAGGGGATAAGGCTCATTTTTGTTGTCGATTTCTTTGCCATTTACAATAATATTGAAATTGCATATATTAATGCTGTTGTTTTTAATGTTCTTATTTTCGCTTTTGTAAGCGGTAAGAACAGAGTTTATATTTTTCTTTGATATAGTAAGTGTATTTGATTCTCCGTCCCACTCCGTTACAAGTCCCAGATGACGACTGTCAAAATAGGTCATAGGGAAGTACGTAATGTCCTTATACACAAGCAGGGGATATTCCCTATATGTGCTTTCCACCTTATTGCCGTTAAAATGCACGTCAAAGGCAGGTAAAACTGCGGTTTCTTTCGCGTAGGCATTTGATGCAAAGCAAAGAATGAAAATTGAAAATAAAGCTGCAATCTTTTTCATAAAGAGAACCTGCCTTTCTATCCCAATATTGCCTCCAAAAGCTCATACCCGTCATCGCCCACGGCAATGATTTTTGTATTAAGCTCTCTTTCGATATCCTGTGTTGTAACATCATCCAAAAGCACGTTTTCACCGTCACGGAGCATATTTTTTGTAATAATTAGATTATCTCCGAGATTTTTTCCACGTAACTGCTCAATAATGTCGCATCCGCATAAAAGCCCCGACACAGTAATCTGCTCCCCAAAAAAGTTGTTAATGATTTTCTCTACATTTATTTTAATGTTGGGATATTTTTTTGTTATATCTTCTGCAAAAGCACACATTGTGCTATGTACCGCCGCCCCCGTTACGAGGGTTACGGTGCGTGGCTCTTTCACTTCAGGAGAAGACTTTAGTGCATCGCTTAATTCCTCCCGAAGTGATGCAATCATACCCACGCCGTTTTCAATCTGCGGAAAACCGTGGTACGCATTGCTTTCGGGGATAGGAACGCCTGCCTTTAGATAAATTTCATCTGATGCGTAGACAAAGCCTGTTCCTGTTTCTCCCAGTGCTTTTTTCTGCCACTTTTCAATTTCTTCTATAAGCTCCTTTGCCTTTTCACTGTCAACTGCCGTCATTTCACAAAGCCCCTCACGGTGGCGTGTCAAGCCAATAGGAACAACTGAAACACTCTTTACACATTTACGCATTTCATAAAGCTTTTCTATCGTATAGGAAAGCTCGTTCCCGTCATTATAACCGGGGCATAAAACTATCTGGCAGTTCATTATAATGCCGTTATCGCAAAGGCGATTCATAATTTCGGGAAGTCGTGCCGCCTTTGGATTTTTCAGCATTTTTACCCTTAAATCGGGATTCATTGTGTGAACGGAAATATTTATGGGACTTATACGAAGTCTTATAATTCTGTCAATTTCGTCATTACTTAAATTCGTAAAGGTAACGTAATTTCCCTGAAAGAATGAAAGCCGTGTGTCATCATCCTTGAAATAAAGGCTTTCACGCATACCTTTCGGTAACTGATCTATGAAGCAGAAAACACACTTGTTTGTACAGTGCAGAGGTTTGTCCATAAGGGAATTTTCAAATTCCACTCCAAGAGGTTCATAGGCATCTTTTTCAATGTCTACCTCGGCTACCTCGCCCTGCTTTGTAAGAACTGTAAGCGTAATAAACTCATCATTTATGAGGAAGCGGTAGTCAAGCACGTCCTTAATTTCTGTATTATTGATTTTAATTATTGTATCGCCCTTTTCAAGACCGAGTTCTTCGGCAATAGAGCCTTTTTCCACGTGTTTAATTAGTGCTGACATAAATTCACCGCCCTTTGAATTGAATTCGAAATGCGAAATGCGAAGTTCGAAGTGATGGTTGATTTTCGCCTGTGCGAAAATCTTATTTATTGGATTTGTTTTTCATAGATTTTGTTATCGAAACCAAAATGGAAATGAGTTCTTTGATGTCGGCTTCCATACTTTCAAATTCTTTATCTGTCAAATACTCTGTTTCGTGCAGAAGACGCAGCCAATAAAAAGATTCATTTGCCTCTTTAAGAGCAATGTTCATTTTTGCGTTAAAATCAGCATCAGACGGTGCTTTTTCTGCTTCTGAAACATTTGCACCGATGCTTGTTCCGCTGCGAAGTAACTGCTTTGAAAGTATAAACTCTTTTTTATCTGTTGTTAAATGTTTGTATAAATTCACAATTCTGACTGCAAAATCAAAACTTTTAACTTCAATTACATTATTAATAACAACCATTCCTTTTAAAGATTTTCGCCAAAGCGAAAATCCACCTTCATTTCGAATTTCGAACTTCGAATTTCGCATTTAATAAGCTTTCTCATTCCGCATTTTGTGAGCGGTCTACTCCATTCACTATCGCAAGTCCAAGTTCGTCAAGCTGTTTCTGGTCAACAACGTCGGGGGATGCAATCATCAGCTCGCCGCTGTCCTTAACCTTGGGGAATGCAATTGTATCACGGATTGAGTCGCAATTTGCCATCAGCATAACGATTCTGTCAAGACCGTATGCAAGTCCGCCGTGAGGGGGTGTACCGTAGCGGAACGCATTAAGAAGATAACCGAATCTTTCCTGTGCCTGCTCGGCAGTAAATCCGAGACATTCAAACATTTTCTGCTGCATAGCATGGTCGTAAATACGGATGCTTCCGCCGCCAAGCTCGTAGCCGTTAAGAACAATATCATATGCTTTTGCACGTACCTTGCCGGGGTCTGTGTCAAGAAGTGCAATATCCTCATCCTTGGGCGAGGTGAAGGGATGGTGCATTGCAACGTAGCGGTTTTCCTCCTCATCATACTCAAGAAGCGGGAAGTCTGTTACCCAAAGAAGGTTGAACATTCCCTCGGGGATAAGGTCAAATCTTTTTGCGATTTCACAACGAAGTGCACCGAGTGATGCATAAACAACGCTTGCCTTAAGGTCTGCGACAAAGAGGATAACGTCTCCTGCCTGAGCCTGAGCCTTGTCTGCAATAGCTTTAAGCTCTTCGGGAGAGAAGAATTTTGCAATCGAGCCGCGGATTTCATTTTCATCCACGATAAGCCAAGCCATACCCTTAGCCTTGTATGTCTTTACAAATTCAACAAGGTTATCAAGTGTCTTTCTTGTAAGCTTATCGGAAAGTCCCTTTGCATTGATTGCACGGACTGTTCCGCCGTTTTTAACTGTGTCGGCAAATGCACCAAAACCGCAACCGTCGAAAAGCTCACTCATATCGCAAAGCTCGAGACCGAATCTTGTATCGGGCTTATCGCTGCCGAAGCGGTCCATTGCCTCCTGCCATGTAAGACGGGGCAGGGGAAGAGTTACATCATAATCAAGCACTTCCTTAAACACTCTCTTAAGGAAGCCCTCATTCATATTCATTACATCGTCTTCATCAACGAAGCTCATTTCAAGGTCAATCTGTGTAAATTCAGGCTGACGGTCAGCTCTGAGGTCCTCGTCACGGAAGCATTTTGCAATCTGGATATATCTGTCCATACCGCCAAGCATCAAAAGCTGCTTATACTGCTGCGGTGACTGGGGAAGGGCAAAGAAGTTACCGGGGTATACACGGCTTGGAACAAGGTAGTCACGTGCACCTTCGGGTGTACTCTTTGTAAGAATAGGAGTTTCAATTTCAAGGAAACCGTTCTCGTCAAAGTATCTTCTTGCAACCTGTGTAACACGGTGACGAAGCTCGAGAGTTTTTACAAGTGTCGGTCTGCGCAGGTCAAGATAACGGTATTTAAGTCTTAAATCCTCGCCTGCCTTAACATCATCTGTTACAACAAAGGGTGTAACATCACTTGTGTTTAAAATACGAAGCTCACTTGCCTCAACCTCAACCTTACCTGTGGGAATGTTTTCGTTAATGTTGCTTCTCATTCTTACTGTTCCTGTTACGGCAATAACGTACTCCATATGAAGCTGCGTTGCCTTTTCTAAAAGCTCTGCATTGTCAGGCTCAAAAACTATCTGCGAAATACCGCTTCTGTCACGTACGTCAACAAAGACAAGTCCGCCCATATTTCTTTCCTTGGCAACCCATCCCATAAGGGTTACTGTTTCGCCGATATGCTCCTCACGAAGCTGTCCGCACATATAAGTTCTTTTTAATCCTTTGATTGTATCCATCTTAATTACTCCTTTACTATAGCAATAAGGCCTTCAAGATTTTCAAGACTGACTTCCGCCTCTGCTTTTTCTCTCATATTTTTAAGCACAGCAACCTTTTTATCCGCTTCATCTGAGCCTATTACCATACTGTAGCGTGCACCGCACTTATCTGCATATTTCATCTGTGCCTTAAGACTTCTTCCGCACAAATCACGCTCGCACTTAACTCCTGCCTTGCGAAGCTTATCTGTAAGCGCCGTTACAAAAAGCTTTGTTTCATCGCCTATATTTGCAATATATATATCGGGTGCACTTTCAAAGTTGGGCATAGCGCCTGCCTCATCGAGGGCGAGGATAATTCTCTCAATACCCATTGCAAAGCCTATTCCCGGGGTAGGTGCACCGCCAAGCTGCTCAATAAGTCCGTCGTATCTTCCGCCGCCGCATACTGTTCCTGCCGTACCTTCAAGTGCCGTCTTAAATTCAAATACTGTTTTTGTATAGTAGTCAAGACCTCTTACAATGGTGCCGTCAACATTATAGTCAATGCCCATTGCCCCAAGATGCTCCTTAACGCTTTCAAAATGGTCGTGACATTCTTCGCAGATGTAGTCAAGAAGAATGGGTGCCTTATCTGCAATCTCTCCGCATACGGGACTTTTACAGTCGAGTATACGCAGGGGGTTTTTCTCAAATCTGTCACGGCATGTTGCACACAGTGTTCCGTCCTCTATATATGGTCTGAAATAATCTTTAAGTGCCTCGTTATATTTTTTTCTGCACTCGGGGCAGCCGATGGAGTTAATATTAAGCGAAAGCTTATTTATTCCAAGCTCCGTAAGAACGGTTTTTGCAAAGGAAATTACCTCTGCATCAACTACAGGCTCACTGCTGCCGTAGCATTCTGCGCCAAACTGATGAAACTCACGAAGTCTTCCTGCCTGCGGCTTTTCGTAGCGGTAGCAGGTGATGTTGTAGCAAAGCTTAGCTGGAAGCGGCTGTGCATAAATATTATGCTCCAGAAAAGCTCTCGCAACGGATGCCGTACCCTCAGGGCGAAGCGTAATACTTCTTCCGCCCTTATCGTTAAAGGTATACATCTCCTTCTGAACAACGTCCGTTGTATCGCCCACGCCACGCTCAAAAAGCTCCGTATGCTCAAATACGGGTGTACGTATTTCGCTGTAGCCGAAGCGTGCACTTATATCTGAAACTTTACTTTCAATATATTTCCATTTAAGAATATCGGGTGCAAGTATATCTGCCGTTCCTCTCGGTGCAGTTATTGCCACAATAATCAGTCCTTTCTATAGTCATCGGAGAGTCGAACCATACGTAGTTCGACTCTCCGATGGCTAAATAACAATACTTCATTTTATTTTACTATTTTTGGTGCAATAATGTCAATACCTAAAGTAAAAAAAGGCGGTGCAAAAAGTTGTTTTTACACCGCTTTACATATATCAGTCCAATATTTCGCTTAAAGATTTCAAGCTATCCTCATAAAGCTCCAGCTTTGTTTCGTCAAGAATGATTTCGGGAGTGTGTGAAAGTCCCTCAAGACGGTCGAAAATAAGCTCTGTCATAAGCTCGCCCGTACCTGCAACGGCAAAGGATTTTCTGTTTTCTTCATCAAAGGTGAAATCCTTAAGATGCACTGCAACAATTTCCTCGCCAAATAAATTAAATGAATCGTTTATAATATCACACTGCATATGACGTGTGGGTGCGTGTGTCATATTTGATACATCAAGAATTACCTTAAGATTATCTGACTTTACATCATCAAGCATACGCCTCATAACCTGCGGTGACCAGATGGTGCTTGTATACACAGGCTCGATACCCACTGTTACGCCAAGCTCCTCCGCCTTTTTTATAATCGGTCGCATATTATTTACGAAAAATTGATAATTTTCCTCAGAATGTGTTTTTTCAAGGGTTTGGGCAACACCCGTTTCCGTACCGATGACGTCTGCACCAAAATCCTTTGCGTAATAAAGAAAATTTTCAAAGCGTTTAAGCTGCGATTTTAAAACCTCTTCATCGGGATGAATGGGGCATATATAGCAGCCAAGCACTGAAACGTGCAAATCGTTTTCTGCAAGCTTTGCGTTAATTTCCTTAGAAAGCTTTTCATCATAACCGACCTCGTCAAAATTAACGTCGTTTACTGTCTTTGCAAGTGCAAACTGCAGTTTTTTCACGCCTGCTGCCTTTGCTTTTTCACACATTTCATCAAAATTATTTCCAATATCGTGTCCTCTTAAACCAAATGTGTATTTCATAATGTTTTACAACTCCTTTGTTATGTATTCTCCGCCGAGGGTATCTACCTTTGCACTGCCACCTGATATATCGGCAATTGTTTTCAGAAAATTTTCATCCTCACCCTCGCGAACTCCTATGGTGAGGCAGACATCGTTTTCAAATGAACTGTCACGCAGAATATATCCGCCGTTATTTACTGCGTATTCAATCTTTCCGTAAGCAGAATAATCACACCTTACAAGATATAAATTACAGTAGATTTTTTCAATGCGTTTTGCCGCATCTATACCTATTTTTGCACCTTTTCCGTACGCACGTACAAGACCGCCCGCACCTAAAAGAACCCCGCCGAAATACCTCGTTACAACTACGGCAACATCGGTCAGTCCCTCTTTTTTTATTACCTCCAGCACGGGCACGCCTGCCGTTCCTGCAGGCTCCCCATCGTCACTGTAACGGATAATGTTATCTTCCCTCAGAACGTATGCATATACATTATGCGTTGCCTGACGGTGGAGTGCACGTATTTCGTTTATAAATGAAATTGCCTCATCCTGCGTTTTGACGGGGCGGCAATAGCCTATAAAACGGCTTTTTTTCTCAATCATTTCGTCGCTTGCGTCCTGCAGGACAGTTTTATAATTTTCCACTGTGTGCCGCCTCCTTTTATCTTATAATATATTTTTCAAGATGCGCACACATCGCCTCGTCCGCGAGCAGTTTTACGCGTGTTCCCTCTGCTTCATAGTCTTCTTCAAGGATAACCTCGCTCTCGTGGAGTAGTGCAGCCGTTCTGCTGTCACTGTAAGGTATAAGAACCTCAATTTCTCTCTTTTTCCCGGGAAGGGCATCGTGCAAAAGCTCTAAAAGCTTATCCATACCCTCACCGCTTTTTGCACTTACGCAGACATAGTCTGTATAATTACCCTCAGGTCTTGGTGAAATAAGGGGTGCAACATCGCACTTGTTAAATACTGCAATAATTCTTTTTGCACGGCATCCAAGCGACTCAATAAGCTCATCAACAACCTTTATCTGCGTATGCATTTCAGGGTTTGATGAATCTATTACGTGTACCAAAACATCTGCGAGCACCGCCTCGTCAAGGGTTGACTTAAATGCCTCAATAAGGTGGTGGGGGAGCTTTCTTATAAAGCCTACAGTATCAACTATTACGCCGTTTCTTCCGTCAGGAAGCGAAAGCTTTCTCATAGTCGGGTCAAGTGTCGCAAAAAGCATATTTTCAGCCAGAACATCAGCCTGCGTGAAATAGTTTAAAATCGTGCTTTTTCCTGCGTTGGTATACCCTACAAGTGCCGCAACAACGACATTATCCTTTTCACGTCTGCTTCTTTGCAGATTTCTGTGTGCCTGAATTTCATTAAGCTCGTTTTCAAGTGAATGTATTCTTCTGTGAATATGACGTCGGTCGCTTTCAAGCTTCGTTTCACCCGGACCCCTTGTGCCTATTCCTGCGCCAAGACGTGAAAGCTGTGCACCCATTCCCGAAAGGCGGGGAAGCGCATATTTAAGCTGTGCCAGCTCAACCTGAATTTTACCCTCTTTTGAAATTGCCCTTTGCGCAAAAATATCAAGGATAAGGGTACTTCTGTCAATAGTGCGTACCCCCGTATAGCTTTCAATATTTCTTATCTGGCTTCCCGTAAGCTCATCATCAAAAATTAAAAGTGTAGCCCCAAGACTTTGTGCAGCAATACGAAGTTCTTCCATTTTTCCTTCGCCGAAATATGTCGAGGCCTCGGGATGATCCTTGTTTTGCACCATTTCGCCCACAATTTCAGCCTGCGCAGTTTTTGCAAGCTCGAAAAGCTCTGCCATAGACTCCTCTGTTGTATCGTCAAGTGTATTTAATGCACCCGTATGAACACCGCACAGTATAACCTTTTCAATTTCTCTTTCTGTTTCGTGCAAAATAAAAACCTCCGAAAAATAATGTGTATATATTATTCCCCACGTTTAATACTAAATATGAAATGAGGTATTTTTATGAAAAAAATAATTTATTTTATATTGACCTATATTATTTGCCGTGTTTTAGGTATCAGCGATATATGGCTCGGCTTTGCGCCTTTTGTGTGCTTAATCCTTTTTTCCCGTCTTGGAAATTCTCTTATATGGGAAATTCCCATAGGAACGCTTATCTGCGCTATTATTATAAACGCAACGGGGAAGGACTTTACACTGCTTTTAAGAATACTCATACCATGCGGTGCAGCGGTTATTGCATATGCTTCCCCAAAACGCCTTTCACTGTTTTTCCCTGCGGCAGTTATTTCACTGTTTTTTAAAAATGCGTACTGTGTAGCCGTGATGGGCGCATTTGTGTGGTGCGGGGTAAAACTTTTATTCGTCAAAGATTATTCTACCACAACAAAACCGATTTTACAAGCAACAACTGATTAATTTTAATTTGCAGCAAAAAAAACAGTTGAATTTTGTCCTTTTATGAGGTATAATTTTAGATAATGTATCCTTTGTGAAAGGGCGAGATTTTGTGGAAGAAAAGAGAACGACCACCGTTGTTAAAATAAATAATGCGGAATACAGAATAGTTTGTGAGGCTGACGAGGAATATGTTCGTCACGTTGCCTACCACGTAGATAAGAAAATGAGGGAGCTTATTTCACGTGATAAGCGCCTTTCAACATCTATGGCGGCAGTGCTTACGGCAGTAAATGTCTGTGATGAATATATGCAGGCGCAGGAGGATAACGAAAAACTCAGGGCTCAGCTTTTAAAATATGCCGAGGAGGCAGGGGCGAGCAAGCTTGCGCTTGATAAAATGAATGCGGAGCTTAACCGTCTGCGTGCAGAAAATCAGTCGCTTAAAATGAACGTTGTCAAGCTTGAAACAGAGCTTAAAAATAAAAGATAAAAAGGGAAAAAGGTGCGTTCCTGCAGAATATGTCTTTTGTCGGGAGCGTGCTTTTTGTGTTTGGGTATGAAAAATAACAAAAATACAGAACTTCTTGCCCCTGCCGGACGGTGGGAGGCACTTTGCGCAGCCGTGCAAAACGGTGCCGATGCAGTGTATATAGGTGAACAATCCTTCAGCGCAAGGAAGAACGCTCAAAACTTCACTTGGGAAGAGGTGGAGGCGGCGGTGCGTTACTGCCATGTGCGGGGTGTACGTGTGCATCTTGCGCTTAATACACTTGTAAGTGATAACGAACTTAAAACATATGAAAATGCAGTTATAAAGGCGGCAAATGCAGGGGTTGATGCCCTTATAATTCAGGATATTGGTGCGGCAGCTCTTGCACACTCCGTTTGCCCTGAAATGGAGCTTCACGCCAGCACTCAGCTCACTGCGTGTAATATTTATGATGTTGAGGCCCTCAGAAAAATGGGCTTTTCACGGGTGGTGCTTGCGAGGGAGCTTTCAATGCAGGAAATCCGCCATATTCACGAAAACACTGATGCCGAGTTGGAGGCATTTGTGCACGGTGCACTCTGTATCAGCTTTTCGGGAAAGTGCCTGATGTCCTCATTTATCGGCGGCAGGAGCGGTAATCGTGGCATGTGTGCACAACCGTGCAGACAAAAATATAACTTCGGGCAAAAAAGCGGATATTTCTTAAGTCCGAGGGATTTGTGCCTTGCAGGTAACCTTAAAGAAATGTGCGATGCGGGAATTACAAGTTTTAAGATAGAAGGCAGAATGAAAAGTGCGCAGTACGTTGCCGCAGTAACGGGCGTTTACAGAAAATATCTTGACAGCCTTGCTCCTCTTGAAAAAGAGGACGAGGAATACCTCAAAAAAATATTTGTCCGTGGTGACGGCTTTACAAAGGGATATTTTGGCGGATATAATACGCCCACGATAATGAACTATTCTATCAGTAATGATAATCTTACATTGCGTGCTGATGACACTGCTCTTAAAGAGGCGGAAAACACCTACCGCGACGGTGTGGAAAACAAGAAAATTTCCATTGATGCGACGTTTACATTAAGAAAAAATGAGCCTTCGTCACTATCTTTAACCGACGGTGTGAATACAGTGACAGCCTACGGTGCAGTTGGAGAGGTTGCGCAAAATCTCCCCCTTACAAAAGAACGTGCATACAGCCAGATTGCAAAGCTGGGACAAACGCCTTTTTCTCTCAATTCTTTTGAATATATAGCCGATGAAGGATTAACGCTCCGGGCGTCTGAACTTAATGCTATACGCAGGGAGGCGGCAAACGCCCTTATGGAAAAAAGGGCACAAGTTATACCGAAAGAAACCTTCGAATTTTCTTATCCGCAGGATAAGAATGATAATAAACACAAAAAACCGCTTATCAGTGTGCAGATAAGAACGAAAGAACAGTTTGACGGCGCAAAGAAAGCTGACAGAGTGCTCATTCCGCTTTCTCTGTGGGATGAGATTACACCTGATGAAAGGTGCTATGTATTATTACCGCAGGTTGTTATTGATGAAGAAAAAACGGAAAAACAGCTTTCACGTATTCCAAAAAGCTATGGAGTATATGCAAATACCCCGGGTATGCTTTCTCTTGCAAAAAAGCAGGGGAGAAAAGTATGTGCAGACTGGGGAATGAATATATATAATTCTGTCTCGGCGATATCTCTTGAAGATGTTTGCGACACAATAACACTTTCGACGGAGCTTTCGCTTTCTCAGATTGCGCAAATTACGTCAAAAACAAAACTTATGTGCGAGGCAGTCTGTCACGGATACCAATGTGTTATGACCAGCCGTGCGTGCCTTATCCGTGGAATTACGGGAAAATGTGACTGCAGTGAGGAAATCAGGATAAAGGATAAAACGGGCGCCCAGTTTGTTTTGACAGGGGACAGTGATACGCATATAAATACAGTGTTTAATTCACGTCCTACCTTTATGGCGGATAAATTGAAAGAGCTTTATAAAAGCAATATAGGCGCAATACGGATAATTTTAAAAGCAGAGGGGAAGAATGAAGCAGAAACGGTTATCAGAATGTACCGTGGTGAAATCGCCCCGACAAAACCTGCGCTTTATACACGAGGATATTTGCTTAAATAATTTATCCAAAAAAGTTCTTGATATTTATGGTAATATGTTGTAGAATATATCATAAGGAAAAATATTTTTTTACGAAAGGATAGATAAAATGATTTCAGCAGGAGATTTCAGAAACGGTGTTACTTTTGAATATGACGGGAGCGTTTATCAGATAATCGAGTTCCAGCACGTTAAACCCGGTAAAGGTGCAGCGTTTGTAAGAACAAAGATTAAGAATGTTATTTCAGGCGGTGTTGTTGAAAAGACTTTCAACCCCACAGACAAAATGCCCAAGGCACACATTGACCGTAAGGATATGGAGTATCTTTACAACGACGGTGACCTTTTCTATTTTATGGACCCCGAAACTTACGAGCAGATTCCTGTAAGTGCGGATCAGCTTGGCGACGCACTCAAGTTTGTTAAGGAGAATATGCAGGTTAAGATTCTTTCCTACAAGGGAAATATCTTTGCTATCGAGCCTCCGAACATCGTAGAGCTTGCAATCACAGAGACAGAGCCGGGCTTTGCAGGTAATACTGCAACAGGCGCTACAAAGCCTGCAACACTTGAAACAGGTGCAGTAGTTCAGGTTCCCCTTTTCATCGATAACGGTGAAACAATTAAGGTTGACACACGTACAGGGGAGTATCTTGGCAGAGCATAATGCGGGAATGTGAAAGGCAATAGAAGAGCAAATTCGAAATGCGAAGTTCGAAATGCGAAATGATGGTAAATTTTTTGCTATGCAAAAAATCTTCATTTATGACTTTGCCTGCTTCAGTTTTTTACAAAAAATAATTTAAAAAATATTATGGAGGGCAATATGAGCTATTTAACAGAGAAAATGGCATATATCACAGGTCTTTCGGAAGGTCTTGATATTGACGAAACTACTAAAGAGGGCAAACTCCTTATCGCAATTGTTGATGCACTTGCAGATATAGCAGACGAGATTGCAGAGATAGAGGAAATTCAGGACGAAACACAGGCACAGCTTGATGAAGTTGATGAAGACCTTGATGCACTTGAGGGCTATGTGTATGATGATGATGACGATTTCGACGACGATGACGAATTTGGCGTTGAGTGTCCCGCTTGCGGCGATATGATTTATCTTGACCCTGAAACACTTGATACTTGCGGTGACAAGATTGTATGTCCTTCTTGCCAGGAGGAAATTGAGCTTGAATTTGACTGCGATTGCGAAAATTGCAGTGAGTGCGGAGAATAATCCTTTCTCCGCAAAGGCTGTCACGCCCTCATAAATATGAGGGTGTGACAGTTTTTGTTCTATATTAGCCGAAAGAGAATAATCCGAACTCGCCTGAAATGGCGAAATCTCAGCATTTTTCGGCTTGTCGTCTTTGCAAGGCAAAAAGCCTTGCTGCATCCTTCGCACCAAAACCTGCTCGAAATTTCATCCGTTTCAGGTCTTTGAATTTTTAGAGAGCGGATTTTTGGTTGCGCAAGGCAAAAACACAGGAAATACTTTGTGTATTTCCGAGTATTTTAACACAGCGAAAGCGGAAATCCGCCTCTAAAAATCGGGTTTGGATTACTCTCTTTCGGCTAAGGAGGATAGTCATAAATGCGTACAACTATAAAAAACGATTTTTTAACAGTGGAAATAGATACACTTGGTGCAGAGCTTAAAAGTATTCTCGATAAAGACGGCGTAGAAAGACTCTGGCAGGGTGATGAAAAATATTGGAACGGTCAGGCACCGCTCTTATGGCCCATATGCGGAAAGCTTACCGAGGGACGCTACATATATAACGGATTTTCGTATAATATGTCTGCTCATGGCTTTGGAAGAGATTGCGAATTTTCTCTCGAAAAAGCAGATGATGGCAGTGCAACCTATCTTCTTGTTTCAGATGAAAAATCAAAAGAGGTTTATCCCTTTGATTATGAGCTTCGTGTTATATATGTACTTGAAGAAAACAAAATAAATGTTACCTATGTCGTAAATAACAAAACAGACGGCGATATGTATTTTTCAATCGGCTCCCACGAAGCATATATGTGGGAGGGGGAGACGGGCGATTACAGTGTCCTGTTTGAAGGTGTAGATACGCTCGAAAATTCTCTTCTTAATGGGCCGTTTCTTTCAGGAAAAACGGAAACGGTTGTTTTGAAAAATGGTGAAATGCAGCTTGTGGATGATGACTTTGCAGAGCGTGACACATATATTTTCAAGAATATCAGTGTAAAAAGAGTTTCTCTTGTGGGTAAAAACACAAAGAAGAAAATCACGGTTGATTATCCCGAAACAGCCCACCTTCTTTTGTGGAAAGAGCCAAAGGCACCATTTTTATGTATTGAGCCGTGGTGTGCACTTCCTGATAATGACGGCGTTGTGAGTAACCTTCCTGAAAAACCGGGTATAAATAAGCTTGCTAAAAACGAAGTGTTTAAAAATACACATACGATTACAATAGACTAAAAACAGAAAGGGTATATTTTTATGAAACGTACTACCATAAAACAGCTTTACAGAAGCACAGACCTTAAAAATGGCGAAAAGGTGCGTGTTGCAGGATGGATACGCTCTATCCGTGCAAATAACAATGTCGGCTTTGTTTCAATTAATGACGGTAGCTTTTTTGACTGTCTGCAGGTTGTTATTGAAAAGGACAAGCTTGAATGTTATGATGCTATTGCTTCTCTTAATGTAGGCAGTGCCGTATATTTTGAGGGTAGCATTGTTCTTACCCCCGATGCAAAACAGCCTTTTGAGCTTAATGCAGATGTTGCAGAAATTGAGGGTGAGTCAACTCCTGATTATCCTTTGCAGAAAAAGCGCCATTCAAACGAATATCTTCGTACAATTGCGCATCTTCGTCCCAGAACGAATACTTTTTCCGCAGTTTTCCGTGTGAGAAGTATTCTTGCATATGCAATTCATTCCTTCTTTAATGAAAGAGGGTTTGTATACGTTCATACCCCCATTATTACAACAAGTGACTGTGAGGGTGCAGGCGAGATGTTTCGTGTAACATCTCTTGATATTGAAAATCCCCCAAGAAATGAAGACGGCAGTGTTGATTTTTCTCAGGATTTCTTTGGTAAACCTACAAGCCTTACCGTTAGCGGTCAGCTCAACGTGGAAACCCACGCAATGGCGCTTGGAAGTGTGTATACCTTCGGCCCTACCTTCCGTGCTGAGAAGAGTAATACCCCGCGTCACGGTGCAGAATTCTGGATGGTAGAGCCTGAAATCGCTTTTGCCGACCTTGAGGATGACGCACAGCTTGCCGAGGATATGCTCAAGTATATTATCAAATATGTTCTTGATAATGCACCCGAGGAAATGGAATTTTTCAATAAATTTATTGACAATACACTTCTTGAAAGACTTAATGCGGTGCTTAATTCTGACTTTGGCAGAGTAACATATACAGAGGCTATCAAGCTTCTCAAGGAAAGCGGAGAGAAGTTTGAATATCCCGTAGAGTGGGGGATTGACCTTCAGACAGAGCATGAGCGTTATCTTACAGAAAAGATTTTCAAGCGCCCCGTGTTCGTTATGGATTATCCCAAGGATATTAAGGCATTTTATATGCGTATGAATGACGACGGAAAGACAGTTGCCGCTATGGACTGCCTTGTTCCCGGTGTAGGTGAAATCATCGGAGGAAGCCAGCGTGAAGAAAGACTTGACCTTCTTGAAAAACGTATGGCAGAGCTTGGTCTTGACCCCAAGGATTACTGGTGGTATCTTGATCTTCGCCGTTATGGAAGTGCAAAGCACGCGGGCTTTGGTCTTGGTTTTGAAAGGGCGCTTATGTATATTACAGGCATTTCCAATATACGTGATGCGATGAGCTTCCCCAGAACAACAGGCAGTGCAGAGTTCTGATTTAAGAGGGCTTTATACTATGAAAAATTTACTTTATGTTGTTGCGTTTTTTGCAGCGTTCTGGCTCATTGGACAGTATTTTGGCGCACTTGTTGGCTTTGGTGCACTGCTTGTTGTCATTGCAATCCTTATGTGGAACAGACGAGCACTTATCCTTACTCAGCTTGCAACTCAGGCGTATTATATAAAGGGGAATGTTGAAAAGGGTGAAAAGCTTTACAAAATGGCATATAAGACAGGGCTTATGAATGCTCAGTCAAAAATATCCTATTCATCATTTTGTCTGCGTGAAAACCGCTTTGACAAGGGCAGAAGACTTCTTAATGAGGTTATTAATTCAAGCCGTACGACGACGGAGGATAAAATTAATGCGAAACACAACCTTGCTGTCCTTACGTGGAAAGAAGGAAATCTTGAAGAGGCTATAAAGATTGCGACCATCGTTCACAAGCAGATGCCGTCGACAAATACTTACGGAACGCTCGGTGTTCTCCTTCTTGAAAATGCAAAGAAAGAGAAGAATTATACTGAAACACTTGAATTTCTCCTTGAAGCATACGAATATAACGAGGATGATAAAACTATCGCCGATAATCTTGGAGAACTCTACTACATTACAGGACAGTATGTAAAGGCGAAGGAGCTTTATTCAAAGCTTCTCCAGAAACAGCTCTTTACACCGATGCCCTATTACAATTATGCACTTGTGCTTAAAAATATGGGTGATACAGACGGAGCTCGTGAAAACTTTGAAAAGGCACTTACTTGCCGTTTTACAAGTGTTCTGACCGTTACAAAGGAAATGGTACGTCAGGAAATTGATAATCTCGATGAATAGAAAAGAAGCGTGCCGCTTCACCCATTTCGCGTCCCGACTAAATTTAAATACGACAAATGTTGCTCGCGATAAAATTACGCAATTTCTTATACTGTAAAAAAGGGAGTGTGGCAAATTCATTTTGGAACACTCCCTTTAAGAAATTTTCTTGACGTGATGTAGCTTTTATGCTATTATATACGAGGTGGCTGATTTGGAAAACAAATTTATGAGGCTTGCCCTTTGTGAAGCTGAAAAAGCAATAGAAGAAGGGGAGATGCCCGTCGGTGCAGTAATAGTGCGTGATGGGCAGGTAATTGCAACAGGACATAATGTGCGTAATGTTACCCACGACCCAACTCTTCACGCGGAGATTGTTGCAATCCGCAAAGCTTGTGAAAAGCTTAGCGACTGGCGCCTTTCTGACTGTGACCTTTATGTCACATTGGAGCCGTGCGTTATGTGTAGCGGAGCAATAATTAATTCACGTATGCGCAGTGTTTATTTTGGCGCATATGACGCAGAATACGGCGGCGCAGGCGGAAGAATAGACTTGTTTTCAAAATCATATTTCGGCAGTAATACCCGCATTTATGCAGGAATTATGGAGGAGGAATGCACCTCTATGCTGAAAAATTTCTTCGCAACACTGCGAGAAGGGAAGAAGAACTAACATACCTGGAGAAGTATCGAAGTGGTCATAACGGGGCGCACTCGAAATCCCCTCGGTTACACTGTAACTGTACCCCTACAAATGGCTTAACCGTGCGGGTTTAAGCGAGGTTCAAACCTTGTTTTTACACCCTTATCTAGCGGTTTTTCTAGCCATTTCTAACATTTTTCTAACAAAATTTTATAATTTGCTCAGTTTTTTCTCCGTCAAATCGGAGTTCAAACATACACACGGACAGGTATCGAAGTGGTCATAACGGGGCTGACTCGAAATCAGTTTGTCGGTATTCAATCCGGCACGTGGGTTCGAATCCCACCCTGTCCGCCAACGA
>JAZORN010000100.1:0-2187 GCA_045656645.1 Clostridia bacterium
TATTTTCAGTTTTTACTTTCCTGTGAGACTGTCGGTGCAGGAAAAAGCAAGCCGGATGTTTATTTTGCTTCTGCAGCACGTTTGGGAGCAAGAGCCGAGGAAATTACAGTCTATGAGGATGCGCTGTATGCGGCGCGAACCGCAAAAGAGGCCGGATTTTATGTTGTGGGCGTATACGATGAGAGTGCGTCCGGGCATTGGGACGAATTGAAAGAATTAGCTGATGAATGGATAAAAGAATGGTAACCACTTGAACCAGAGAGGAGCAATTATGAGAACAGCATTAACAATTGCAGGAAGTGACTGCAGCGGCGGTGCCGGCATTCAGGCGGATCTTAAAACTATGACCATGAACGGTGTCTATGCTATGAGTGTGGTCACGGCGCTGACCGCACAGAATACAACTGGTGTACGAGCGATTCAGGAATCTACTTCGGAATTCTTGAAACAACAGATCGACGCCGTGTTCGAGGACATCTATCCGGATGCAGTGAAGATCGGTATGGTATCTTCTGGTGAACTGACTCGTGTGATTGCGGACAGACTACGTTACCATCAAGCAAAAAACATCGTCGTTGACCCGGTCATGGTCGCAACCAGTGGTTCTTCTATGATGAAGACTGACGCGGTACATATACTCGTTGACGAACTATTTCCTCTGGCGGTTCTTGTTACACCGAACATTCCGGAAGCCCAGGTTCTCTCTGGCATCTCCATCCGTAGTAAAGAGGATATGGTTAAAGCCGCAGAAACCATCAGCACAACCTATCGCTGTGCTGTACTTTTAAAGGGAGGCCATAGTGTACAAGATGCCAACGATCTGCTTTTTACAGATGGCAAAGCGGTCTGGTTCGAGGGAAAACGCATCGATAATCCAAACACCCACGGAACTGGTTGTACATTATCCAGTGCGATAGCGGCAAATCTCGCCAAGGGATTCAGCCTTGCAGAATCTGTTCAACTGGCAAAAGACTATATTTCAGGTGCAGTATCGGCTATGCTGGATCTGGGACAGGGAGCAGGACCGATGAACCATGCATTTGATCTACAAGGGAAATTTGCAAAGGAGAACAAAAATTATCTGTTCAAATAAAGCTTTTTTCCTTGTTTTTAATAGAATTTTATTTCGTTGACATTAAATTTTTATTGTTTTATCATTTAAGCAGAGCAAGGCCTTACTCGAATAATGAAAGAATTAAAGAGGTAATTATGTATCACGGAAGATTTAAAAAGAGTCATTATGAAGCAGGGTATAATTGGGGCAGATTATTATATAATCATGGAAAAATAATCAGTAACAACCATACTTTTACAATTACGCAGAAAAGAAAAGAATTTGCTGAAAAGTGCCTGCCAATATATAAAAAATACTATCCTGAAGTATTAGAAGAAATCAAGGGATTGGCAGATGGACAAAATTGCTCTTGTGAAGATTTTTATACATTTTTATTAAGCATGTACTGTTTTGAATTCAGCAATCATTGTACCTGTCTGGCAGTTAACGATAAAAACAGTATTTTTTTTGGAAGAAACAGTGATTTCCTTGTATCTTTAGAAAAATTATATATGAACTGTTTGTATAATTTAGATAATGTATATGCTTTTAATGGTAACACAACAGCATTTATTGAAATGGAAGATGGAATAAATGAATATGGTTTGGCGGTAGGATTAACTTTTATTTATCCTACAGTAATAAAACCAGGGTTCAATGCAGGTATGCTTGTAAGGTATTTACTGGAAAAATGTAAAACCACGAATGAAGCATTAGCTGTGTTAAAAAGTATTCCTGTTGCGTCGCAACAGACATTAACTATCGCAGACAGAGAAGGCAATATAGTGGTTGTAGAGTGCAACTGTGAAGAAATGGAAATAATAAGGTCTTCCAATGATGAGGGGTTTGTAGTAGCTGCCAATGAATTTGTTTCAGATAAAATGAAGCCATATAACAATTATGAAGTTGACAGTTGGAAAGCCGAAGAAAGATACTCAGTTGCATATAACACTTTAAAAGAACACAAAGGTAGTTTTACATTTGATTTAATAAGGGATATTTTATCAGGGAAATATGGTTTTATGTGTCAATATGACAGAAAGACAGATGCTGATACAGTATGGTCTGTTATTTATGATATTAAAAACAACGAAATATGCAGAGTTGAGGGTAATCCCAAAAGAAAACCATTT
>JAZORN010000101.1:0-15712 GCA_045656645.1 Clostridia bacterium
TTGGCACCTCGATGTCGGCTCATCGCATCCTGGAGCTGTAGTCGGTTCCAAGGGTTGGGCTGTTCGCCCATTAAAGCGGTACGCGAGCTGGGTTCAGAACGTCGTGAGACAGTTCGGTCCCTATCTGTCGCGGGCGTAGGATATTTGTGAGGAGCTGTCCTTAGTACGAGAGGACCGGGATGGACATACCTCTGGTGCACCAGTTGTTCTGCCAAGGGCACGGCTGGGTAGCCAAGTATGGATTGGATAAACGCTGAAGGCATCTAAGCGTGAAGCCCCCCTCGAGATAAGATATCCCATACCGAAAGGTAGTAAGGTCCCACGTAGACTATGTGGTTGATAGGTCACAGGTGTAAGTGCAGTAATGTATTTAGCTGAGTGATACTAATAGACCGAGGGCTTGACCAAAGAAAGAATGGAATTGAGAGTTTAGGCAAAGCATTGAAGATGTAGAGGAAAAGATAATATTGTATTGAGTTACTCGGTGGCGATGACGCAGAGGACACACCCGTACCCATACCGAAAGGTAGTAAGGTCCCACGTAGACTATGTGGTTGATAGGTCACAGGTGTAAGTGCAGTAATGTATTCAGCTGACCAGTACTAATAGAACGAGGGCTTGACCAAAAAGAGAAGAATATGTGTAAAAGAGACAGGATAGTATTTCAGGTATTGTTTAGTTTTGAAGGTACAATAAAGTAACTTCATAGGTATTGCGGAAACGAAGAAACGAAGCAATATCAAGAAACAAATCCGGTGATAATGACGCAGAGGTCCCACCCGTTCCCATTCCGAACACGGAAGTTAAGCTCTGCAGTGCTGATGATACTTGGCGGGAAGCTGCCCGGGAAAGTAGGTCGTCGCCGGAACAAAAAAAGAGCAAGTCGATTGACTTGCTCTTTTTTGCGTGGTGAATTACCGATAGTATAAATTACATTGCGTGTTCTTGCGTTATTCGGGGATTTTTGTAACTTTTTGGGTTAAAATTTTAAATATATTAGCTGATGCTGATACCTGCATTACCAAATCATTGATTCTGTCAGGATTATCCCCTTCAAGGTTGATGATTGGCTCAGCAACAGTTTTAATTGAATCAGTGACATATGAAAATGCTTTGCGTTGATTTAACACAAAGGAATTATATGTGTGCTTAACCTCTTCCTCGCTCAAATCTACAGGAATAATACGCTGAATTGTAGAGATGTCAAGCGTTTGCTTCAGTGTGCAGATAATAAGAAGATATGAAAGATGTATTTTGGAATATTTCTTTTTAACAGGGGCGGGAATAATTCCAAGCTTTACATAGTTATTTATCATTGATGGGGTTATAACACGCATTTGACCTGTTACAGTGCCGTATATCTCCATATATTTTGTTATAAGAGAAATTACCTGATCCATATAAAGCTCAATATCAGGAAGAGAATCCCACAAGGGGAGAGTATATCCTTTAAGTGCATTTTCAAACTCTTCAAGAGATGAAGCAAGATAGTTTTTTTCAATATACATAAAAAACATCCTTTCTATATCCATTATACACCTGTATTCGGGAAAATTCAACCAAATTGTTGACATGGTTGAAAAAATATGGTAACATAGTATTGAAAACCAGATAGAATGTTTGTTAGAATAAGGAGAGTTGGTTGTGGAAAAATTCAATAATTTGAGAGAGATAATTGAAAACAGTGCAATAAAATATGCAAATAATATTGCTTTCAGAGTAAAAAAGAAGGATGAGAATAAGAACGTATATTATGATGATATAAACTACGTAAGATTAAAAAATGAGGTTGAGTTCCTTGGAAGATATCTGCTGAATAATAACCTTGGCGGAAAAAGAATTGCAGTAATAGGAAAGAACAGCTACGAATGGATGCTTGTTTATCTTTCAGTTGTGTGTACAGGGGGGGTAATTGTACCTCTTGACAGAGGCTTGATGGAATTTGAAATCAATGAACAGCTTTCCCGTTCAGGTGCAGAGGCAATCTTTTATGGTGAAGCATTTAAAGAAATAATGTCAGCTAAGGAAAATATATTTAAAATCTGTATGGATGATGACGAGTTTAGTGACCTTTTAAAGCTTGGCGCGCAATACGACAATAAAAAAGAGTATGATGAAATAGAGATTGATAACGATAAGATGAGCGCTCTTCTCTTTACATCAGGAACTACCTCTCAGTCAAAGGCGGTTATGCTTTCACAGAGAAATATTGCAGTGAATGTCAGCGCATTGCTTGAGTGGGAAAAATTCTATGAAACAGATGTTAATATGGCATTTTTACCGCTTCATCATACTTTTGGAATAACATCCGTGCTTTTATTCCTGTCGGCAGGTATGTGCAATGTTTTTTGTGAGGGGTTAAGAATTCAGAAATGCCTGAACGAATATGGGGTTACTGTTTTTGTGGGAGTTCCCAGAATTCTTGAAGAAATTTATCGTACAATTCAAAGAAAACTTGAAGTGCAGAAAAAGACGGGCAAAGTAAAATTTGCACTTGCACTTTCAGGGGTTTTCAGAAAATTGGGAGTAGACATCAGCAGAAAGCTATTTAAGCAAATAATAGATGCACTTGGCGGAAAGCTTCGCTTTATAATTGTAGGGGCGGCACCCGCTACTCCCGAAGTGCTTAATTGGTTTAATCAGATTGGTATTCTCTCTGTGCAGGGTTACGGACTTACAGAAACCGCACCTGTACTTAGTGCTGAAACTGATGTATATATGCGTGAAGGTTCTGTAGGAAAGAGTATTCCAGGGGTTGAACTTAAGGTTGTAGATGCCGATGAAAACGGAATAGGGGAAATTATTGCACGTGGTGAAAATGTAATGCTCGGATATTTTAATGATGAGGAAAGTACCTCAGCAGTGATTAAAGACGGTTGGTTCTATACCGGAGATATGGGACGTATTGATAATGACGGTTACATATTTATATCAGGAAGAAAGAAGAATGTAATAGTTCTCTCAAACGGAAAGAATGTTTTCCCTGAAGAAATAGAAAGCCTTGTATCCGAATGTAATGCGATCAAGGAATGCCTTGTATATGCATCAGGCGATGAAATATTACTTAAGACAGTACGCGACACGAATTTCGAGGGTGACTGTGACAGAGCGATAGAAGAACATATTAAAGCTGTTAATGAAAAGCTGATATATTATAAGCAAATAAAAAGCTATACAGTTTCCGATGAAGAAATGGAAAAGACTACCACAGGAAAAATTAAAAGATACAAATAAGGTAAAGATAAACGGTTAAAAAAAAGAAGGTATGTGCAACATAACGTGGCGCATACCTTCTTTAATGTAAGCAAACTGTCCGCAAATATCATATAATAATACTGAAACTAAATTTTGGGAGATTTTTATATGATTAATTATATAGCTTTAGCATCAATTTTAAAAAGACCGCCTGCGGCATACGCAAATGTGCGCGGGAAAGGCGAGTATAGCAGATTATATGCAAATGTTTATTTTTATAAAGTAATGGGGAAGGTTTTTGTTGTGGTGGATGCGCAGGGTTTACCACAAAGGGCAGGGGAGTGCCAAAATGGTGTGTTCGGATTTCATATTCACGAGGGCACAAGCTGCACGGGAAATGAAAAGGATGCGTATGCAGATGCAAAGATGCACTATAATCCCGATGATTGCCCGCATCCGGGGCATTCGGGTGATATGCCACCGTTATTTTCCAATAACGGCAGTGCCTTTATGGCATTTATGACAGACAGATTTACGGTAGAAGAAATAGTAGGCAAAGCTATAATTATACATTCAAATGCAGATGACTTTACAACACAACCAAGCGGAAATGCCGGGGAGAAAATAGGGTGCGGAGTAATTAAGAAAAAGTAATAAAGAGGCAGAGTAAAGTGTTTTACTCTGCCTCTTTACAATATAGAAATTTGTTTACAGATTAAATTTTACTGCCCTTCTGCGCATACGGATACTTTGTACTATTCCGACGGCTATAAAGCAGGTTACAAGGTTACTGCCCCCGTAGCTTATAAATGGAAGAGGGATCCCCGTAATAGGTAAGAGCCCAAGGCACATACCGATATTTTCCACAACGTGGAAGAACATCATAGAGCCGACACCAATACACATAAGCTCCGCAAAACGGTCGTGTGAGCAGCTTCGTGCATTGTCAAAAATGCGATAAACAATAATAAAAAGAAGTGCCGTTACAAAAAGTGTACCGAATATTCCAAGTTCCTCTCCGATTACGGAGAAAATGAAGTCAGTTTGTTTTTCGGGAAGATAACCGTACTGTGTCTGAGGTCCACCCAGATAGCCACGTCCCCAGACCATACCACTGCCGATTGCAAGCTTTGATTGCAGCACGTGATAGCCGCTGCCAGTGGGGTCATTTTCAGGGAAGAATAGAGATATAATTCTGTTCTTCTGGTAATCGGCAAGCAAAAACCATACTATGGGAGATGCAACTGCCGCAGCGCCTGCTACACCCAAAATATACTTGCGTCCTATTCCTGCAAAGAAAAGCTCGAAAGCGAAGATAACCGCAAATACTGTTGCCGTACCAAAGTCGGGCTGAAGAAGAACGGGCACAGCATAACAAAGAAAATGTATAATAAGAAAAGTAAGTGTTTTAGGAGAATTAATACTGTCCTGCTTTTTTGAAATGTGTTGCGACAAAGTTATTATAAAGCATATTTTAGCTATTTCGGACGGCTGAATTGTTATCGGACCAAGAACAAGCCAACCCTGCGTTCCGTGCGAAAGCTTGCCCACAAGTAACACAAGAATTAAAAGCCCTATTCCACCGCCGAAAATCAGATAACGAAGTTTTTCAAAATACTGATAGTTAATAAAGATTACGGCAACCATTGCCAGAATACCAAGCACAAACGCAACACTCTGCACAAGAACATAACGCATATGTGCGTCAAGAGTATACGAAGCACTGTTTATTACAAAGATACCGACTAATGCGGCAAGAATACTGCATAGTAAAAGCAAGATGTCTGCCTTGTCGGAAAAAATACCAAACTTTTTCACTTAAATCACCTGAAAATATTTTAACAGAAACGGAAAAGATAATCAATACATTTTAAAGAAATCTTTTCGTTAAAATGTATTGATATTTGGAAAACATTGTGATATAATGAGTTCATTAAAATGAACTCAATGAATATTGAAAAATGAATAATGAAGAATTAAGGAACAAATGCTCCGCATTTGAAATAAAAGAAAATCACTTGGTGATTTTCAACCACAATTATTCATCATTCATTATTAATTATTCATTAAAAATCAGAGGCATCTAAATTGTTCACTGATTCTAAAATATTAAAGTAAAATATGCGGATGTGGCGGAATTGGCAGACGTGCAAGATTTAGGTTCTTGTGTCTTTGGCGTGCAGGTTCAAGTCCTGTCATCCGCACCAAAAAAACCTGTAGGATTATTTCCTGCAGGTTTTTTATTTATGTATGCAGCCGACTTTTCGATGGCTGATTTTTTGTAGTTAAACATATGAAATATTTTTAATTTAAAACTGCACCCTTATTTGATGCACTTACGCTTTCAGAATAACGGGACAAAAATTTTGTAAGTCCGCTCTGCTCAAAAGGCTTCCAGCGTCTTTTCCTGTCCAGCAATTCATCTTCCGATACATTTATATTTATTGTGCCTTTATAGAGGTCAACAATAATTTCATCGCCGTTTTCCACCAATGCAACCGTTCCGCCTTCTTTGGCTTCCGGACAAAGATAACCGATACTCAATCCGCCGCTGGCACCTGAAAAACGACCATCAGTTATTACTGCAGTGTTCGGAATTGCTTTTACGATTTCGGTTACACGATGCATTTCTTTCATTCCGGGACCGCCTTTTGGCCCTTCATAGCGAATAATTATTGCATCACCCTCTTTAATATCGTTTTTGTGAAAAGCTTCATAGCACTCATCTTCGTTATTGAAAACCTTTGCTTTTCCGGTAAATGTTTTTAATTCATTGGGAACAGCAGATGTTTTAACAAGAGCACCATTAGGAGCAAGATTTCCATATAATACCTGAATACCATCAGCTTCTTTTAACGGATTTTTCATTGTTCTTATGGTGTTTTCATCTTTATTTACTGCATCTTTAATGTTTTCATCAACAGTTTTTCCTGTCACAGTTAATTCACCAAGGTGCAAAATAGACGAAAGCTCTTTCATTAAGGCAGGAATTCCACCTGCTTTGTATAACTCGATAACCGTTTTATCTCCATTGGGAACAATATCTGTGAGAAGCGGTGTTTTTGTTGTGATTGCTGATATATCGTCCCAGTTCATTTCAAGACCAAGCTCAAAGGCTAAAGCAGGTATGTGAATAAGTGCATTCAAAGAACCTCCGATAGCACCAAGAACAGTTATTGTGTTTTCCAATGCCTTTCTTGTCATAATATCAGATGGTTTAATACCATTTTCAACCATATTCATTAAAGCTTTTCCTGATTCTCTGGCACTGAATCTTCTCATACTTGTGCTTGACGGAAGAAGACCGCCATAGGGAAGCATCATTCCAAGAGCTTCGGTTAAACATCCCATAGTATTTGCAGTTCCCAAGAACGGGCATATACCGGGGCCTGTGTAATACTTAAGAGTTTCTTCTATAAGTTCTCTTTCGGTTATTTCACCCGCAAGAAAGCGTGCTCTTGCCTTTTTTGATTCGGATGGTTTGATTTCGGCATAGCAAGGACCCGCAGTAACTAAGATAGACGGAAGATTTATTCTTGCAGCAGATTGAAGCATGGCAGGAATTATTTTATCACATGATGCCATATACACAACACCATCAAATATTCCCTCCCCCAGTACCATTGCCTCTATTGAATCACAAATAATATCTCTGTGAGGCAGACAATATCTCATGCCGGGATGTCCCTGTGCAATACCGTCACACATAGCTATGGTATTAAATTCTATAGGTTCTCCGCCTGCTTCTATAATACCTTTTTTAACTTCTTCAGCAAGCTTTCTGAGTGGTTCATGCCCCGGGCAAAGTTCATTCCAACTGTTAGCAATGGCTATAAGAGGTTTTGTTTCCAAAGCATCTATGCTTATTCCGGCAGATGCAAGATGTGCTTTTGCTATCGCTCTTTGGAAACCATCTATTTTATCTATTGCACGTTTCATTTTTCATTCTCCTTATCTTAGTAGTTGTGTTAACGCCTTGCCGTCTGCATCAGGGAGCTCTACACCCATAACCTTCGCGTAGGTGGGAGCACCGTCCACAAGTTCAGCATTGGGAATAATTACTCCCTTCAAAAATGCGGGTCCGCAAGCTATAAAGGGAGGTCTTGGTCCTTTATCCGGATGAAATCCGTGATTGCCGCCAACACATCCTGTTATTGTAAGCTGCGTTGGCTTTGCAAATGAGCCTTGCCAATCTTGTTCAAATGATGTGCTTCCATCTGTTTCAACAACAAAGCTAAATTCACCATCAAGATGCATTTTTTGAAATTCTTCACGAGTGTAAACTTCAGAAATACCCCAAACACCCTCATCGCGTTTTTCTTTTAAAAGTGTGTATATATCGTTTACCAGTTTCTTATCTTCAGGATTGTCAAGGTATATCTGAGCGCTCATACCTGTTTGCTGACACCAGACACGACACTTTTTAATACTGCCGACATCATTGGTTTCAATTAAGCCAAGAGACCTGAAAAGGCTATTTAGATGTATATGTCTTGTAGTGTTAAGCTGACCATGATCAGCAGTTACAACAAAATTAGTTTCTTCAAACACACCTGCATCTTTTGTTGCCTGAATTATTGTTGTGAGCATATTTTCACATTCGTCAAGTCCCGTTTTAACCAAATCAGAAAAAACGCCACTTTTGTGTCTGTAGCTATCAATATTGCCCTGATGGAGTGTTAGTATGTCAGGTTTATATTTTCTAATTATTTCAGCTGTTATCCTTGTGAGGAAATAGCTACTTTCAGGCTGTTTACGACCAACACGCATCCAAAGAAACGGTGCAACAACTTCATCAAAAATCCACTCAGGTGTGCCGTTTTTTATGTAGGCATCCTTATATGCCTCTATTGGTGAGCCGGAATCGGGCCAACATTCATTCACCAGATAATCCACACTTTTATGATTTCCTGACACGGGCCAACCTACCGATGCTGTTGTAAGACCAGATTTTTTGCAAGCATCCAAAATGTCTTCACATTTTACATTTTCATGTTCAAAAATCCAGGGCGGATTTTTTTCGTAGGCAAGTTTAGTATTGTTGACTATACCATGTTTATCGGGATAACATCCTGTTGCCATTGTTATGTGGCAGGGATATGTAAGAGAAGGATATATGCTGTGCATACGTTCAACCATCGCACCATTCTCAATGAGCATTCCAAATGTTGGCTTTGTCTTTAAATATTTAAGGTCTTCATATATCAAGGCATCCAACGATATAACAATAAGTTTTTTATTTTTCATTTTTAAACCTCATCTCACGAAAGATACGGAACTATTCTTTTAATGATATCTTCACACATTCCGTAACAACTTCTTTCCTTTTTTATATACCCAAATATCGCATTATTTTAATATGTTAATTTGTAATCGTACAAGTCTTTTAAATCTTTATATAAGCTTTCAAAGTCGCTACCGTCAATCAATTCTGCTCTTAGAAATCTATAAAGGAGCGAACGAATTCCCTGAACCGGTGAAGACCATAAATGCATCCCGAAATAAATTGAAATGCCATTTTGAACATCAACTGACCAATATGCACCTGCGGCACCGCCCCAACTGAAATCAATAAATTTGCTATCCTTTTTAGGGCAACGAACGCCTAATCCATAACCATAATTATCTCTGTGCCAGTAATTCATTTTTTGATTTTCTTTTAAACGATCACTCATCATTAATTTAATCGTTTCGGATTTTAAAAGTTTATATGTGCGAAGCCCTTCCAAAAACTTTATGTAATCATCTACTGTAGAAATAGCGCCTGCACCGCCAGAAGCATATTCAGAACCAATTTTAAAAATATCAATGCCCTTTCCAATATTAATTGCTTTACCGTTTTCAAATCTGTATTGCGGTGCAATGGTTTCTATTTCTGAATCAGGCAACAAAAACGTAGAATCAGTCATTCCTACAACGTCAAAGATATTCTTTTTTACATAATTTTCAAATTTTTCACCCGATATAACCTCAACCAAAGCAGCTAACACATCATGGCATAAGCTATATTCCCATCTGTCTCCAGGCTCAAAAAGGAGTGGTTCCTTAGCAAGATACTTCATCACCTCACGAGTGGGACATTTTCCATTGGTATCTTCTATAGCTTTTTTAAATTGAGGGGAATGACAGTTATAGGAGAAACCAGCCGTCATTTCAAACAAGTGTTTAATTAAAATTGGTTTTTCAGCTTTTTTTATACCAGCCTCAGTCTTTACTGTCATCTCCACAAATTCAGGCATATAATCAGATAATTTATCTTCAAGAGAAAACAGCCCTTTTTCCAACAACTGCAGTGCTGCAGTACATGTAAAAGCCTTTGAACAGGAATAGATGTTATATCTTTCTTTTCCACTTATTTTAACCATATTTTCCAAATCGCTATAACCATTCATATGTCTTAAAACACATTCACCATCTATATAAACTGCTAAATCAAATCCCGGAACGCCAAGTTCCAAAAATGAATCACAAAATTCTTTTAATTTTTCAAACATTAAATCCACCCTCTAACAAAATATAAAATACGATTGACTGCACTTACTTAAATACTTTATTCCTAAACTTTTATTCAAATTTTTTGAAATAATTAAGCCACTCCCGTGCTATAAGCTAATGCCCTGCAGAAGTTGGGTGTACACCATCATAAAGCCACAATTCCGCTTTGGTTTTGATTGCAAGTTCATCAAATTTTTCCTGCAATGGTATAAATATTGCATCTGCTTCAAATGCAACTTCTTTCGCAATTCTTGCAATTTTCGGAACCGTTCACTAAAATCTTTCCAATTATTTTCAATTGCACTTCCACGAAGCACAAATGGTTCCAATATCATCAATTGACAATCGGGCAAATCTTTTTTTATAAAAGAACATCCTCCTTTATATTAATTCTTAAACATTTATTATTCAATTATCTTTTCAAATTCCTTTTTTAAATTCTTATAATAATATTCAAATCCTTTATCGTTCGGGTGAAGCCTCAAATCCGCATAATAATTCTCGCTATGAGGGATCATATCCCAACCTTGAACAACAGTGATTTTACTGTATTTTGAACATATGTTTTTAATTATTTTTTCAACCTCAAAAAAACTACCAAAAGTTTTTTCTTCTTCATAGTCACGTCGCCAAATCGGTGTCAGAACAAATATTTGAGAAGAAGGATATTTGTTGTACAGCGATTTGAAAAAGCTCTGACAATTCTCTTTAAAATAATGCTGTTCTGTTTTACTCCAATCATTTGTCCCATACCCGACAATTATATAATCAGGTTTCAAGTCACTTGCAGCATCTATAAGCTCAGGAAAAAATATCTCTCCACCTATTGCCACATTAAATTCTTCGGCATCAAACTCATCAGCAAGCTTTGTAATATAATGGTTAGATGGCCGTAAGGCATCATATCCCTGAGTTATTGAATCACCAAATACTAACATTTTTTTTGATGGTTTTATCGGCTCTACAAAAGCGCCGTCATCAACGATAATATCTTCAATTGATACAACTGCCATTCTTGGCAAGTATATACACACTTTTTTCATACCATCGCCAAGTTTAATTTGTTTTGAAAAATTCCCGTCAGGAAGATCTACCTGTGTATAATCTATAGGCAAAGCAATATTTGAAAAGTTATCAATATAATCTACGGGGACTCCATCGACAAAAATATCAACCGAAAAATATTTTCTCGTTGATTCCTTTGTTGATATATTCAGTTTCAAGAACAGTGTGTTACTGTTTGTCAAAAATGATAACCGAATTCCTGATGTACAAAAAGTTTTATTATAGAAACCCAAGTCTCTTTCCTTGTATAAGTTCTCTTGTTCCTCACTAAATCTATACAGGTGTGTTTCTCCGTTTATTTCTTTTATTCGTACAGCTCCTGTTGCAAATTCACTAATCTGCTCAACACTTAATTTCATAGTTGGTTTCCTTTCTCGTTATTTTATATCACACAAAAAATATGCACTGGTATCTGCAAATTTCCCATGTGAATCTTTAACTGTAATTCTTAAACAACCATCATTTTCATCAAATGTAAACGCAGCCTCATTTATAGTTTCACCGGAGTTTGCATAAACAGACTGAGCTGAACGACGAGCTGTATTAAGAAGAAGCACAGTACCATCCGAACACTTAACATGAATTTTATCATCTTCAACATACAAGTCATAGATTGCCGGAATATAAGAATGATATCCCAAAATCTGACAATCATTATTATATATTTCCATGGCATGCATATTCTCATATTCTGTATTTTTACTTACAAACATCTAATCTTCATGTTCAAATATTTTTACAAGTCCTAACGATACTGCATTTTCAACCAGTTCATCCGAAAGACACATAATATCAGCTTGAGCATATTCTTTTAAGAGCATAAAAACAGCTTCTTTAAGATATTTATTGCCCCCCACGATGACTTTTTTTATCTTTAAATTAATAACATATTTTACTTCCGCAAATAGAATTGCTCCAAGAAAAAAACTATATGCTTGAAATGATGTTACACCAAAAATGTTTTTAAGCACTCTTACTTTAAAAAGGGCTTCGTTTATATTTTTATCACGACAGTATATATATCCTTTTTTCAAATATTCTTCATTAAGCACACTTTCCTTAAATGATACTGAATGTTTTAATATGGTAGATTTTACAAGTGCGCCTGCAAGTTCTCCTGTAAGCATAGTACAAATGTCTGTAATATTACCTGCACCATCAGTTTTTATGATTTTAGAGTGTGAGCCCATAAGCATATATACACACTCTTCGTCTTCTTCACCCATAATCCCCATAAGTTCAGATTCTTCACCACGCATTGTATCTGCATTTTCTAATGAAGTGCACGAAGTTTTAACTCCTCTTACAATACCAAATGGAATATTGGAAATCTCAGGAATATAAACTTCGCACATTTCCTTTTTAAGATTTTCAATACTTACAGGAATTGTTAAATAATCTACAGGGAAAATGCCAAATTCTGCAGTTGCTAGCGTTCCTGTTGCGAGAATACGAATAATATCTTTTTCGGATAATAGATTTCTTTGAAGTATATCCGCTATTCTTTCTTTTAATATATCTTTATAACCAGATATATCATTTGCGTTATTTATTTTTAGTGATTCTCTAACTATACCATTTGAAACAAGGCTTATTTTTGTTTTCGTCGTACCGCAGTCAAGTGTAATGTAGTATTTCACTTGTGCACCGCCTTCACATACTCTTTTGCAAGATCAGTTATTTTGTCAAATTCATTATTTTGGATAAAAGTTTTATTAACAATATTGGTTCCTATCCCAAATCCACACACTCCTGCCTTCAGGTAGTCTGCCATATTATTTTCATCAATTCCGCCGACTGCCAAGAGTTTAATATGTGAAAGGGGTGCTTTAACCGCCTTGACATATTCGGGTCCCATATTTGTTATGGGAAAAAGTTTTACAAAATCTGCACCATATCTGTGTGCGTTCTGGATTTCACTCGGAGTGAGTGCCCCAGGCATTGATACCATATCAAGTTCTCGGGTTTTTCTTATAGTATTTTCACAGGTATCAGGAGAAATTATAAATCTTCCGCCTGCCTTTTTTGTGAGTTCGACCTGTTTTTCGGTAATAACAGTTCCTGCTCCAATAAACATTCTGCCTTCAAAATATTTTGAAAGCATTTCAATGTTTTTTGCAGTTTCTTCATCACTTATCTTTCCGTCTGTGCTATACGTAATTTCAAGAAGGCGTATTCCACCATCATACATTGCCTCTGCAAGGGGAATAAGTTTATTAGATTCAACGCCTCTCACAATCACTATTATTTTTTCGTTTCCAATCTCTTGTATTACTGCATTTCTCATTAAATATGCAATCCTTTCTCTCTTAAATGAACAAGCATTTTTTCAGGTTCATCACTGTTTACAATCTGACTACCGTATGAAAAAGCCAAATCATAAAGCGGATATTCCTTAAGACTTGGCGCCACAAGAGGCATGATTCCTCTTTCCAAAAGATAATCGAACCATTCCCTTGGGCACATATTATCTGCGCATTTCTCTATAGTTCCGTCTTCAAGCTGTACCCGATGTTGCATACACGCAACATCTATAAAACTTTCGGGATCTAAGGACATATCGCCTAAAATAAACCATGGATAAAATCCGTGATAATAAAAAGTATTGCCGTATTTTTTATAAACATATTCCAAAAGCTTACCGCTGAATGAATTTATCCATGTTCTCTCTGCCATGCCATACTCTATTAACATTTCACAAATTCTGTCTGCGCTTTCAAAAGCAAAATCCTCACCATCTTCCGGATAATCTTTTAGTTCAATATTTAAAAGCACGTCAGGATATTCCTGCATAAGTTTTAAAAAACTATTCAATGTTGGCGGAGATTCGGGCAGAATTTTAATTTTTGCATTAACAGTTGCATCCAAGCAATTAATTTCAGAGAGAGTATGCTCTCGAACAAGCCCTGTTCCATTGGTTGTTCGCTCTAAAAAGTTATCATGAATGAGTATCAGTTCTCTATCCTTGGTCATATGTACATCGGTTTCAATCATATCTACACCCAGTTTGAGAGCTCTTTTAATGGCACTCATTGTATTTTCAAGACCAAAACAACTCTCTCCTCGATGTCCTGATACCAAGACCTCATTTTCTTTAAAATTATATTTTTTCATTATCTTCTCCTTATTCAAAATAGTAAGGTTGAGAATAAGCCGTTTTTCCATCAGTTGTCCGTAATTCTACTCTAAAAAATGGTTCTTTTTCACGAATCTGTGCCAACGGAATTCGGGCACAGGTATAATCATCGCCATACCCGTTCAACCGCACCGCCGGAACAGTGTGAACTCCCTTTACAATCACCTGTCTCACCGGTGAGCAGGAAAGCACAAGTTCATCTGTTTCTTCGTCAATGTACAATTCTTTTATTTCCACCCCGGTAGATGCATAAAATCTTCCGTTGCGGAAAGCATCAATGAAATTGTCATAAGTAAGCTCCGGCATACTAATACAAATATATCCTCCAAGTGTATTGTCCCCGGGACCTACAACGCCGTTTTCATCATATCCGCAATGATTATCATCTGCGGCAACTGCATATGCGTGACTTCCGTTATTTAAATACCTTGCCCAGTATCCCTGACTTTCACCATTGTTGTCATTCACCTGACTTCCGTGATTATACACCTCGAATCCATCAAGACCGCAGAGGGCATTTATTTCTTCACTCGTTTGAAGCGACCACCCCGGGTGATTTAATGTGCATACCCACCCCAGCTTTTTCATATCGCTGATATAACGGTTTATAACACCTATATCATAGGCGGCACTTTCAGGAATAACAACCGCATTTTCCGGATCACTTGCTAAAAAGTTTATGTGACAAAGCTTGAATTTTAAATTCTTTGTGTCAGGGTCAAGACAAGTCCATGCTGCTTCAAATCCCGCAATGGGCAAAAAATCTTCTGAAAGGAGTTGTTTGTGATAGACATACTTTGAGTGGTCGGTAAACGCTACGATATTGTATCCGTTCTTTAAATAATAATCCTTTACTTCCTGCGGTGTCATCTTTCCATCGGAAAGTGTGGTGTGACAATGTAAGTTTGCCTTATAAAACGAACCTTCTTTGGGCAATAAATATTTTCTCATGCAACTCCCCCTAATCTATAATCAAAATAGTTTTACGATAACAGAACAAATATTAAAACGACTTCTATTTTTCGTCCAATTCAAGTAATTCCGAAAAATCATATATATAATGGTCTGCAACCGCTCTTATATCCTTTTCATAATCTGCCGATGATTCGTCAAACACACCGCAAACCTTCATTCCTGCAATCTTTGCCGTTTTGTCGGCATTATAGTTATCGTCTAAAAAGAGTACATCATCAACAGGTTTACCCAATTTTTCCGCTACTTTTACATATATTGAAGGGTCTGCCTTCGTAGTTGAAAAATCATCACAAGACCATACGTTGGTAAACAAATCATATATTCCTATTCTTTTTAAACACATATCAAGCACACTGTGAGGACTTGCTGTAAGAACATTAAGATTCGCTCCCGAGTTTTTAAGTTTTTTGAGAACCGAAACCACATTTGTTTTTGCCTGAATATTGTATGCATACTCGTTATATGCATACTCGTTCATTAACTTGAGTAATTCCTCTTTTGATAAAGAAACTCCCAATTCTTTAAAATACTGTGCCGTTCCTGCATATCCTAAAGGAGTAATGATTTTTATAATATCATCCTCGTACTTTATACAGTTTTCATCCAGAATTCTCAGCATTACAGAAATAAACGACGGCATAGAATCCACCAAAGTACCATCAAAATCAAACAAAAATGTATTGTACTTCATTTTCTTCACCATCCAAAACTAAATTATTTTATTCAAACAAATCGTCAATAAAATATGCATTTGTATAAGCATGTTTTCCGGTTGCATCTGTTATTGTAATTCTTACATAAATGTCTTCAGGTTTAACTTCAAACTCGGCTGTATTCAGAAGCATA
>JAZORN010000102.1:0-4633 GCA_045656645.1 Clostridia bacterium
CATATAGTTGGCAAATTTCAAGCCAATTATCGTTCTTTAGAGAAAATACTTGTTTGTTTGTAGGCTGTAGTTTATCCGATCCTAATATCCGACGTCTTCTTGAATTAACAAGAGAAAAGAACAGAAAACACTACGCTATAATGGTGAAAGATAATCTTCTTATTAACGACTTGATTATTGCATCCAAGCATTTTGCACGTTTGGGGGTTGAAATAATTTGGGTCAATAATTATTCTGAGATTACTACTGTTTTAAGTCAACTACACTCTTGAGGAGGGTTAAAATGCGTATTACAAAAATACAGGCTAAGAATTTCAGACTTTTACAGGACTCTGTCATGGATTTTGATAGAGATCTCTGTTTGTTGTTAGGTAGGAACAATACTGGTAAAACTTCATTTATGGTATTGATAGATAAATTCTTGAATACCGGAGATTTTAATTTTAATGATTTTTCTGTTAATTTAAGAAAAAAGTTTTTCGCATTTGATGAAACAACCGACGTAAATGAGTTAGCAATTCAATTAATTATGAGTATTGAATATGATGAGAAAGACAATTTGTGTCACTTGTCAGAATTTATACTTGATCTTGATCCGAAGTGTAAAACAGTTAACTTGTTATTTGAGTGTTCTGTCAAAAAAGACAAAATGCTTGAAGGAATTAAAAATATGGGCAGCATGCCTAAAGATAAGTTTGTAACTAATAATATTAAAGATTGTTTACAGAAAAAAGTTTATACATTTAGTTCCACAGAAGATTTGAAAAGTGAAAATAGATATAAACTTATTGAGAAAGATTTTAAGGATATTGAAAAACTAATTGATTTTGAAATTATTCACGCGAAGCGTAGTGTAGCGAGTTCTGAAGAAAAAAACGGCACAAAGGTTCTTTCTAAACTTACGACCGATTATTTCAATCATGCAAATATTAATGCCCCAGACAAATTTGAAAGTATAAATGCATTAATATCTCAAATGGATGAAGATTTGGGCAATAGTTACGAGGCATTCTTTAATAACTTTCTCTTAAATGCTAAAGAATTTTTGAGTATGGGTAATCTGAGGGTTGTTTCTAACTTGAAGGCAAAAGAAATTGTGAATGATTCTTCCGAGGTTGTATATGGGGATTTGAACCAGCGGTTGCCGGAACATCTCAATGGATTGGGACATATGAATATTTTGTTTTTGCTTTTGAGTATAGAAATAAAGAAGGAGACTTTTAAAGCGAATAACAAGGATATAAAATTGTTATTAATTGAAGAACCTGAAGCGCATACCCATCCTCAAATTCAATATATTTTTGCTCAAAAGATAGAAGATATATTAAAAGAAGTTCCCAATATGCAGACTATCATTTCTACACATTCACCGCATATTGTTTCAAATCATCCTTTTGAGAATATTAGATATATGTCTTTGAAAAAAGGGGAAAACGGTGACAATATAGAAATTAAAAACTTTTACAATGAATTAATTAAAAAATATGTTGAAGAGGAAAAAGAATTTTCTTTCTTGACACAATATTTGAGTGTACAATCTTCCGAATTGTTTTTTGCGGACAAAGCAATTTTTATAGAAGGAATTTCTGAAGGCATTCTGATAGATTACTTTTCTAACAAATATGACACAAAGAGAAAGTTGGAAGAAGCAAAAAAGAAAGCAGAGGATAAAGAATACAAGTCGGATTACATACCGTTATCCTCTCAAAATATCACAGTAATACAGGCGGGGGCTAACGCAAAAGCGTTTAAACATTTTATTGAATTTCTTCAAATTCCAACCCTTATTATTACTGATATAGATACTGTTTATCGTAAAGTTGGCGGAAAGAGAATAACCTATCCTGCTTGTTCCGTTTCGGATACCAATTGCTGCAACACATCTAATGCAACAATTAAATATTATTATGGAGCTCCGGAATTTGTATATGGTTGTTCAGCGCATGATGCTTGGCTTAAAAATATTAAAAATCACTCCCAAAAGTGTATAAGTGATTTTGTAAATGTGAGTTATCAGTCCGAAGAAAACGGATATTATCCAAGAAGCTTTGAAGATGCATTTATAAATGTAAATTTGGCAGAGTTAAAAGAACAAAAGGCTCAGTTGTTAGGACTGAAAAATATAGAGGAGATGGATACTAGTGACGATATCTATGGTTTGACTAAAGAGATAATCGATAAAAAGTCCGATTTTGCATCATCTTTACTTTACATTGCTTATACTGATAAAAACGTTGAATGGACAACCCCTAAGTATATAGAGGAGGGATTAGAATGGCTACAGAAACAACAATAACTGCTGTGGATCAGTGTAAAAAATGTATTGATAGTAAAAGAAGTTTTGTTCTTCAAGGTGGTGCAGGTAGCGGTAAAACAGAATCGCTAAAAGAATTATTGAAATATATAAACCAAACAAATCCTAAAGCGAAAGTAATGTGTATTACTCACACAAATGTTGCTGTTAATGAAATACTAAGTAGAACAGGAAATGCTTTTCCAGTATCAACAATCCATTCCTTCCTTAATAGTTTGATTAAAGACTACAAGAAAAATATACATACTGTTATTGGTGAGTTGTTTTTTGTTCAAGAATTTGTTGCGGCTGAAAAAACAGAGGGCCTTTCAGATAAGGATTTCAAGAAGAATGAGCATGAACGCTACAAGAAATTGTATGAAAAATATGCTGATAAACATTATCAAATGACTAGCGAATCCGCTCCCAAAGTAACGGGTAAAAGAGATTACGATAAAGATCCTGAGTCGTTTAATAAACTACTTAATGACGGGATTAAGTTTATTAACGAAAAGATTGCTGAAGCTATCTCTTCAAAGGATTCTTCTGTAATAGGATATAATGATACTAGCTTTGATAGTCTTAGGAATCTAACCTTTGGCCATGATGGTTTGCTGAAAGTGTTTCACCTGCTAATAAATAAGTATCCGTTGTTGTCAAAAATGATTGCCGATCGTTATGATTATATATTTATCGATGAGTACCAAGATACTAACGCCGAGATCGTTTGTGATTTAATACATGTATCTCAGAATAGCAAATTAACACTTTGTTTGTTTGGGGATAGTATGCAGTCTATTTATAGTGATGGTGTTGGCAATGTAGATGAGTATGTAGGCGATTCTTTAATTTCAATTCCCAAACCTGATAATTATCGTTGTGCTTTTGAGATTATTGATTTTGTGAATCCGCTACGAGTAGATGGGTTGAAACAGGAAGTGGCATTTAAAACCACTGAAAAAGGTGAAATTGAAACCGAGGAATCTCGTCATGGTTTTGCAAAAGTTTTATATTCAATATGCGAACAAAAACCTAATGCTCGTAGTTCGGAAGAAGAAAAAACGGCATACCAATCAAAAATTGATAAATTAATAAGAAAGGCAAAAGAATATTGCCCTACTGCAAAAATACTGATGCTCACAAACAAGGCCATTGCTGAAAAGAACCATTTTCAGAATCTGTATAGGATTTTTGATGATAGGTATTACGATGTAGGTGATCATATGGAAAAATATTTATCCTCGATTCAAGTATTAGAGTTCTGTGATATTTGTAATGCTTACTTGAGGGGTGAATATAATACTCTTATAAAATCAATACGACTAAATGGATATGCTATTCGAAGCCTTTCTGATAAGAAAACAATCAATGATATTATGGCAAGTATTGTGAGCGACTCAAACCTGTCAATGTGGCAAGCAATTGAATTAGCGGCAGAAAAAAAGCTTATAAAGTTATCCGATAGCTGTATTAATAAAATCGAACGCGAAAAGGATTTTATTGAACAATACAGTAATGATGAATTCTATCAAAAATTCCGAGCGCTGTATCTTGCTGGAAATAATACCTTTAACAAAATCAAGGATATGATAGATATTTCATCTGAGGATATTTTTGATGATTGGGAATCTATATATAAAAAAGAGCGTTTTATAAATGAATTACTATCATCAAATTTGAAATTTTATGAAGCAATGAATTATTCTAAATACTTATCCGAAGAAACCGAATATATTACAATGCACAAAACTAAGGGTTCGAGTATTCAAAATGTCATTGTAGTTATGGATGAGTTCTTTTGGAATGAATATAAATTTTCATCTTTGTATTTGCCGGAAAGTGATACAAATACTAACAGAGTTATTAATTCAAAGAAGTTGATTTATGTTGCTTGCTCAAGAGCAATGTCTGGATTAGTGTGTGTAAAGGCTTTAACTTTAGATGAAGTTGAGCCTTTTAAAAATACTTTTCCTAATGCTGAAGAGGTATAGTAAAAACTAATCATTAATACTGTTATATGGCATTATGAATAATTTTCTATTAATAATGATATTGACCTTTTTGGAATTAGAATTTGAAAAAATGTGTAAAATGCACCTCGAAAAACTTGAAAAAATGTGTTTTTAGGTTTTTAAACATGCTTTTTTGGCAAAAATTAATGTTTTCTTGAAACTCAAATAAAACAAATCTTACATTTATAAACGAAGAGTCGCGTGAGCGGCTCTTTAGTTTTTATATAAGTGAGGTTTTATTATGGAAAAGAAACTATGTTACGAAGATGGAAGAGAATTGTTCGTTAAGAAACTCTGCAAGTTAATGAATGAGAGAAATTTATCTTGC
>JAZORN010000103.1:0-82661 GCA_045656645.1 Clostridia bacterium
TTTTTATTCTTTCAACTTGTCGTCCTTGAAAGGCGTCAGCCTATCTTCGTCCTCCGCATTGAAATTATATAAAATTTTTCTAAATATAAGGTCGGAGAGTTTAAAAAGAGGAAATTTTGCTATAAGACAAAGAAAATTCAAGAATAATACTGACGTATATTTGCAGAATTTTCTGCAGTATTATACGAAATTTACCTTTTTAAACCATACGTAGCTCATCTTTCAGATGACTCGTGCACGGTTCCACCTTAATTTTAACTCATTTTTCCATTAACGCAGGCTTACGGCAGAGAATACTTAGTTTCCTCCCTGCAGCTCCGGAGTGGTCTTCACCTAAGCTCTGTATAGGATGCTTCCAGCAAATGCATCCCTCTCTCTGATACTCGGCAGAGGCTACTGTCTCCTTCATTGCTTTTATCTTTTATAATATAACATATTTTTTTTTTAACGTCAAGTGATTTTTGGGGGAATATTATATAGATAAAGGCCGAATATTTTCAGCATATGAAAACTGAAAATTAAAATCAACGCTGCCCATTTCCAATTTTCTCACAATCACTTAACCGCTATCTGTACTGCTTTCATCGCATTAAGTGCTGTGTTATGGCTTTCAACGCTGACTCCTGCACAACAGTTACTGTCTACTTCTATTTTTACCTCGGGAAATGCTGCCTTTAATATAACAGCATTTGAAATCACACAAATATCTGTACACAATCCGCACAATTCAATTTTCTCAATTTCCTCATTATAATCTTCAAGTATCTTTGGAAGGTTAATGCTTCCAAATGTAATTTTATCTACAACTTCACTCACATACGGCTTTAATTCATCACAAATCTGCCAGCCGTCAGTATCTTTAATACAATGCTTTATTGGAAGATTTTTGCCCTCCTGTGTCTGCATATATTCGGCATAATGTGTGTCTCTGGTAAATATAACTTTACCATCAAAGCTTTTTACCTTTTCAACTACATTCGGAACTATTTCCTTCGCTAATTCGCTTCCAAGAGTTCCTGTTATAAAATCATTTTGCATATCAACTACAATTAAGTATTTCATCGTTTTCTCCTTTCTTTTTTCAACTTGGGAAAAGTTTTACCATTGTGTCAGAAATCCATAAAACTGAATTCAATGTAAACCGGATGCCAATTTTTTTGTAATTGCGAGGCATAAGGTTTAGATGCAAACCCTTTTTGATGGAAGTTCATATTAAGTTAGAACTAAAAAACCACTCTTACCAACATTTACCACATTTGGAATATCCCTGTTGAATTGCATCTTCTGCATCTATTTGTATTGGATTATCTATTCCGCTACAATTTGATCTGCTATGATATTTTTTGCCGCCATCTGTTGGTATCCAAACTGTGCCTATATTTTTATCTGCAGCAGTCTCTTTATACTTGTCTTCAAATTGTTGAGTCGATTCAAAACTTTCTGGATATAATTCTTTTCCATCAGCAAACACAATGCGATTGTTATCATGGTTCATATTAACAAGTGGAGTTTTATGTTGAGAACTTATTCCACCAGAACTAAATCCATATATTTCACAAACCGTACCTATATAACTTGAAAGGTCGCAAGCTGTACCAACATCTATTGTCCATTCCCCGTTATCAGAATCAGTTATGCGAATTTCATTCACTTTACTTATTTCTTGAATTGTTCCAAAGATATAAACATCTACAAAATCATCTTTTTCCCGCATCCATTTAGTATCTTTATATGTTACAACAGCAAACCCGTCCTTAAACTCTATGTCGTCAATATCTTCTCCACATCTGGAACATTCTCCTATTTGAGTAGAATGTCCCAATGCCACTCCCTCAGTTTCTTCGCACACATTACATATGCGTGGCAAAATACAAGTAGCCTCTTGCCAAATGTGTCCTACAGGTTCACTGTTTTCTCCACATTCATTACAAGTTCTTTTTTCAGTGCAAAGTGCTTTGTTCCACTTATGTACCACATCTCCTTCTGTTTTTCCACATTCACTACAAGTTTTTGGAATTTCACAAGTTGCTTCTTCCCATGTATGATTACAACAACCGGATAAGCACAATATGGCTATACTAATTAACGCACAAGCAAACATTTTCTTTCTATTAAATTCTTTCATAGTTCAATTTCCTTTCGACAATATCCGACATATCCATATTGCGACACATAAGGTTTAGATGCAAAAGTTTATGTTCAATTAGGACAAATTTTATTTGCATCGTTTCTTGTCTTTCAACTGAATCAATATTCCAACAATAATAATTATTAATCCAACTAATGAGTTTAGTTTTATTTCTTCATTTAAGAACAAAGATGTCCACACAAGTGATAAAAACGGTGTTATGTATGCAAGATTTGATACCTTCTCTGTTTTTCCAGTTTCAAGTGCAATAACCCAAAATGTATTTGCAATTGCCACCGTAAAAATGCCATTCCATATAAATCCAAGCATTTGATTGGTGCCCGGTATAAATATATCTCCATTAATTAAATTAACCAATGTTGTAAATATAAACGTAGCTAAATAGCTTACCATTAGTGTCATACTCTTATTATAATTCATTTTTTGATTAAGAGCCGTAAATAAGCCGTATGAAACAGCCCCAAGAATACAACAAATCGCACCTAGAAGCATCTGACCATTAAAAGCTTTTATGTCTCCGCCTATAACCACAATCACACCAAGAAACGAAATAAAAATAGCGATAAGTTTCTTTGCTGTAAGTTTTTCTCTTAAAATAATACACGCAAATATCACACTCATTATCGGCCATAGATAATTAATAATAAAAGCCTGTGATGCTGGCAGAATATCTGTTCCGGCATAGTAAAACATATAATAAAATATGGTGCTGGGAATTCCTATTGAAAACATAATAAAATAGTCTTTTAATTTATAATTTTTATATTTTTTAAAGTTCCCAAGGCAAATATTTAATAAGAGTAGAAACAATCCTGCAATCAATGAATTCATCCATAGAAGCTGTATGTTGTTAAGCTCGCGAAGAAGGATTTTACAAGTTGTTGCAACTGTTGACCAGCAAAAGATAGACACCCCTGCATAAAAATATGTTTTTTTCACTTATTTTTTCTCCTTTCATTCTTTTCAACATCAATATTATTATATAGACTGTATATTTCAAATACAAATTGTTTTAGCGATTGCGAGGCATAAGGTTTAGATGCAAACCTTTTAGGCAACAACCTCGTGTCAAGTTTGGACTAAAACTTATTTGAAAGTCATTTTTTTAGTTATATCATAAAGGACTAACCCAATATTGTTTCTTTCACAACTTTCTTTAAAACAGTCACTCACTTTCTTCTCATCTTTCAAATACTCAGCAGGTATATGATTGAATCCAAAGACATCAGTACTAATAAATCCAAAGTTGTTTATAAATGCTGTTTGCATTTGTCCGTCTTCCCCAAGTTTATAGTATAGAACATATTTATAGTCATCTCTTACAACAATACCGTTAACAATTTTCTTACTTACGAATATATCTTCTAAAATTGCCTTTTTGTTAATATTATATTTCTTCACATCTTTAAATTTAGAATATATCTTTTTTTGTTCATCGGTTGTTATCTCGAGATGAATTTTAATAGGAGAAGTATAGTCACTGCACAGCTCTGATAATGTGAATTTATCCATATAAGTATATGGTTCCATCTCTATCTTCATAGTTCGTAATGGTTCTAAAACAAATGGCAAATCATATTTTCGTAAATGTAACCTATATTTATTGTCAAAAACAACATGAACATCTTTAATAATTTGACTTTTGAGTGAGTGGTTTTTTATAATGAAATTAATCTTGTCACTTTCCCACATACCAAACGATTCACCAAAAGTAATAATAGAAATTTTATCAGAGATGAATGTTAAATAGAAAGTATATATTGCAATGCCAAACAAAATAGCATCCATAAATCCTGACAAAATTGTTAGAAACAGTTGAACATAATCAATCCAGCTTAGTTGTCCTAATTCTAAAACAAGATTTTTTATATCACATAAAATTTTATACAAATTACCAGAATTCATATCTTTCTCCTTTCGACAATATTCGACACTCTTTAAATAAAGACTGTATAATATAGATGCCAATGTTTTTTAGCGATATTCCTATATGCATTTGTGGCAAATAGACTATAATCTTTCAATACACAAGAATTCAGACCGATATACTTCAAATGCTTTATCAGTAAAATACTTGACTTTTTCTTCTTTTAAAACAACATCATTTCGACTCCATCGAAGATTCCAATTACAATTACATGGATGAACAATTGGGTATAATAATTTATCTGCTTCAAATTCTATATACCATATCCATTTAGGCTGTTTTCCATCAACCTCACAGGGTTCAACATCCCACAATTCAATTTTATCAGCATCTTTTATGTATGTAGTTGATGCAACATCTATCAAAACTCCATAATATGTTAATTCATGTTCAGTATATCCACAATCAGGAAACTTGATTAAACCCATTCTCTTCCAAAAATTTTCTGATGTTTTAGGCTCACAAAACAATTTTACTGCCTTAAATCCTTTTTCTCTAAAATAGTCAGAAACAGCTTTGTAATATAATTCACCATAGCCTTTTCCTCTATAAGAAGGATGAATTACAAAAATATCGATATTTATCAGTATGTTGTCAGATTCACTCCATATAAGCAATCCGATGTTTTTATTTCCATGTTTAAAAACAATCGCTTTTCCTGACTCAAATGAGTTTATAATAATGCCCTTGTTGTTATAAAATCCATACTGGTTAATGTTGTTCTCTTTTTCCTCTTTCAGCCAAACTAAAATTTCATTTATATCCAATTGTTCAGGTGCTATTACTATACGATTTTCAATTTTTTTCATGGAAAACTTTCCTTTCGCCAAAATTCAACATTCATTATAAAACAAAAAGTTGTTTTTATTCCCTAAAATTATCACCTTACTTTATTTTTCAGTTGCCATAGAAAGTACATATCTTTAGCTGCAAGTTCATCTTGAGATGTCATTTTATTATCTATAACTTTATTAATTTGTTTTACTAATGCTCCACCACTTCCAAGTGCTGTAATTACTCCAATTGGATTGGCTGGTATAATCGAAGTCATAACGCCAAATGTTACGGTTGATGCCGTAACAGCTAGTTCTCCTATTGTCCTTATCACACGATTCCTACGAATCCTTGTAAACATATCATCTAATTTAACAAATGCCGGATATACTATATCATCATATATTTCATTTTCCTTGCCTAAATTATCTTTATTTAAGTATTCCTTTGTAGCTTTATCTAAAGCTACCCTATAGTTTTCAAATATATTATTTTCACTTTCACGAAGCTTCAATATGGTTTCAGAATCAATTTTTTCTAAAAAAGGCATATCAAATACTGGTGGCGGTGTATGCCCAATTCCTCCATCCGTCAAACTACCAATTAGTTTTTGATCAAATTGCCTCGATGTAACTAATTTCGAATGATATGTAGAACTCATAAACGATTCAAACTTGGAGGTAAAATAACTATTATATATCTGTCTTTTAACATGCTCATAAACATATTTTTCATCATAAATTCTACATGGGAAATCCTTTAATTTCTCTAAAACCGCTACATCGCTTCTTCCTTTTACCATACAATGCATATCATGATCAGTAAATATTTCCGGCAAATTTTTTATGCACAAAAAACCAAGCTTATGTTTTTTATTATAATCCAACGCTTCTATAACAACTTTTTCTGTATATTCCTCAATTATAGAATCAACAATTTTCAATTCATTATCATTTTTTACTAGTTCATTAAAACAATCCGGGCACACTGAAAAATGACCTGGAACTATTCTGGCCACATTTCTTTTAATAAGCTCTGAATATACGAAAATCACAGCATAGTCTCTCATTAATCCCATTCTATACTGTTCTTGCCTTTCTTCTATGTCTTTAGTACGATGCGGAAGTGTAATTGAATCAACAAAAAGATATACAACATCACTATATAAGCAGGAAAACTTTGCAAATCTTTCTGCTCGCTTAATTCTACAATCCAATTCCGCGCAACCGCCAAACCCCGATACATCCAACGAAGGAGAAAACAAATACGGAGAATACTCAGCAATCTCCCAATCTTCTGAAACTAATGACTGCATATATTCATCAAATGTAAATAATACATCTATTTCAGTCTCATGGAAATATTTTTTGATGTTTTCTATGCTTGTTAAGCCTATTTCATCCATGTAGTCTATTACTCTACTCATTTCTTACCTCTCGCAATAATAGTTTTTTATATTATACCATAATATTACAAGATTCGCAATTATTATTAAGAAAAAGGTCGGTAGCATATTGAACAAAATTCATTTTACTGATTTCTATATGAAACATAAACATCAAAATCTTCTATGTTCATTAAGTCTTCTTTATTCCGTCGTAGTTTATTTAATCTGTTACCAATGATGTAGAATGATATTTTGGTCACCCAAGATGCAAATCTGCATTTTCCGTGATACTTATGTAAAATTTCAAATGATCTTAAAAAAGCATCCTGACATATATCATCATAATCTCTCATCATTTGCCAGTATGTATTAAAACCAGCTTTCCATAAATTATTTCTTATAAACTCTTTTATCTTCTTGAAGGATTCTTCATAAAGCAAATTAAGTGCAATTCTATCTCCATCCAATGCAGCTTGACTCATTTGATATTCTCGTATTTTATATAATTCATTTTCATTGTAGTCTTTAATTTCAACCGCTATTTCATTGCTGATTTCAATTCTATCAAGATATTGTTTAACTACCTCTTCATCATATTTGTAAAGTAGTAATTTATCAGCTATAGCCTTTTCAATTTCATCATTTGATACAGTAATTAAATTTTTGCAATTTCTATTTCCATGCTCAATCCTGTTTGCACATCTCCAAAAAAGTTCATTTCCTTTCTTCGTTTGACGTGTCCTTCGTCTATAACTAGCACCACATTCACTGCAAAATATTCTACCGGATAGTAAATCATTTGAATATCTGTTTTTCTTCCTGACAATCTTATTTTTAACAGTTGATACATTGCTTCTGTTCTCCTTCTCTTGCTGAACTCTGTTAAACATTGATTTTGTTATAATTGGTTCGTGATGGTTTGTAACCAAGTATTTTGCTTTCTGTCCTTTATTATTAACTTGTTTTCCATCAAGAAAATTTTCGACATAAGTTTTCTGTCCTATTACTTCGCCGGTAAGCTTTTCATTTGATATCAGTTTTGAAATTGTTTCGCTACTCCACTTATCTTTTCCTGTTGGCGATTTAATCCCTGCATTTTCTAATTCTTTTGATATTCCTGATAAGCTATATCCGCTTAGGTACATCTCGAAAATCAATTTTACTATCGTAGCCTCAAATTCATTGATGATCAAATTCCCATTTCCGTCTTGAGAATATCCATAACAGATTCTATCATATATCTTCGATTTTCCTGTCTTAAATCCATATTCTATACCAAACTTTATGTTGCCGCTTTTTGATTCACTTTCCGACTGAGCTACTGTTAGCATTATGGCAAAATCGCTATCACTTGAAGTGGATAATTTCATACCATTCATTTCAATCCATACATCTACCCCAAGTGATTTTAAATATCTGAGATTAACGAGACCATCATAAACATTTCTACCAAATCTGCTAATAGATTTTACAAGAATCAAATCAATCTCGCCAAGCTTACATTTTTCTATCATCTCGTTAAAAGATTTTCTGTTTTCTACTCTTAATCCTGATTTAGTATCGCAATACACACCAACAAAGTCCCAGTCTGGATTTCTCCTGATCTCGGACTCGTAATTTTTTACCTGAGATTGAAGAGAGGCCTCCTGGTCATTAGTTTGTGTACTGACTCTACAATATGCAGCCACTCTCAACCTCTTATTCGATTTCTTTTCCTTTTGGGGTATTACAATTACTTCTGGCATAATCTTATAATCCGCTTACTATATTAAGCATGTCATGCGCCGTATTTATTCCCATGTTGTTTCCTCTGCTTCTTTCTACTTTAGCATTTTGAACAGCTTTGAATAATTCTAAGTTAATAATTGCAGGATGAGTATTAGCGGTCAAGTATCGATCTACTAGTCCTTTATTATCAACCTGTGTTCCATTAACGGTAACTGTTTTTTGCAAAAGAACCGAGCCTACATATTTTTCATTTGATAACAATTTATCTATGGCTTCTCTGTTCCATTTATCTTTACCGGTTGGAGACTTGACTCCATTGTCATATAATCCGCTTGCAATCTTCCCCAAGCTGGCTCCTGATATGTAACTATCAAAAATCCACATTACAATCAATGCTTCTTTAGGGTTAATAATTAATTCACCCTTATCATTTTGAGAATATCCATAGCATATTCTCTTTGCTAATTTCGATGTTCCGTTTTGAAATCTTTCTTTATTTGCATTTTTTATTTCACTACTTCTTGTTTTCATTGTATCACTCTCTTTCATATTAATTTCATTATTCAAATAGCAATTTTCGTAAGAATCTTTATTTTCAATTTTATAATTAATGTGTTTTTTCATTTCATTTAAACTCCTTTCATTTATTATTACATTAAATTTATTTATGAAAAAAGTGCCGTAATCTGCGAATTACAGCACTTTCGTTTTTTTCTATATTAAGTTTTAATTTTCGTTAAATTTCCGAGCAGGTTTGTCAACTTATCAATAGCTCGTGTTAAGTTAAGAGCAAAAATTATAGATATTTTGAGAAAGTTTCAACATATCCAGTCCCAAAACTAACAGAAGTAATTTTAGTATCTCCTAATTTACTTGTATATTGTAGGGTTAGCTACAGGCATTAAACCCCACTGTTATTTTCATCCTTTATATACTTTTGTGGAGACATTCCTACTATTTTCTTAAATTTTCTGGAAAAATATACATAATCATTATACCCACACATTAAAGCGATTTCCGACAAAGAAAGCGAACTTTTATATATGTCAATCAAATAACGTGCGTGATTTATTCTGATTTTTGTTAAAAATTCAACCGGGGTTTTACCGGTAGAATTTTTAAAACGAGCCCTTATATAATCTTCTGCATAACCACTTTCGTTTAAAAGCTGAGTGACATTAAAGCTAGGATCATAAAATTTTATTGCAATTTCATTTATAATATCTTTAATAGCTGTGTTTATTTCATTGTCTGTTTTCAGACTTTGAAGCAGAAAATGCGCAAAAGCATCAATTAGTCTCGTAACATACTCAGGCTTTGAAAATCGATTGTTGTAAATAATTCTTGCTAACTGCATTCCTTCGTTTTGTAAATTATCCGAAATGGTAACGGGTGAAGTAATATTAAAAATATTATTGAACTCACTTTGTATATATATTCTGTCAAGATTATCTTCAAATGTTGTAATATGTGTAACACCAGGAGGAATAATAGTAATTTTCCCTGGGAAAACAGCAGTGTTTTTTCCTTCAGAATAAAAAATACCTTTACCCTCAGTATAAATATGTATTTCATAATTAATATGCTTATGAGATTGACTTTCTGCTTTTATAAGATTAACTAAATAGCTCATTATATCACCCAAAAAATATTTTATAATAAATCTATCTTTTGTGCAAGTATTTTTATAAAAAAGCATAACAAAATATTGCGCGCAATGGTATAATTAAGAAAGTTTTATCACTATATTACCTATAAGGAGAATAAAAATGAAGAGAAATAATGTAGATATGCTTTCAGGTTCAATTGCCAAAGGCTTGCTTGCATTAGCAATACCTATTATGATTATGAATGTTATGCAGGTTATATTCAACGCTATAGATCTGGCTGCTCTAAGATACCTTACAAACGACAATTATTCTGTAGGTGCTGTTGGAGCAGGTGGTTCCTTGACAGTATTATGCATAAATTTTTTACTGGGAATATCTACCGGAGCTAATGTTGTTGTGGCAAAATTAGTTGGTTCTAAAGAAAAGGAGCGTTCGGACAGAGCTGTTATGACCGCTATACTTTTGGCTGTTTTCGGTGGAATCATACTTATGATACTAGGTGTAACCTTCGCTGAAACATTATTGAAAATGATAAACTGTCCTGAAATCTTACTCCCTAAAGCTACAATATACTTTAAACTTTACTGTTGCAGCATTCCGCCACTTATGCTTTACAATTTCTCGGCTTCTATACTCCGCGCAATCGGCAATACCAAAAAGCCAATGTATTTTTTAATTTTAGGCGGAATTATAAAGGTTGTATTTACTGTATTACTTATATCCTTATTTGATTGGACAGTTGAAGGCGTCGGAATCGCCACAATAATAGCAAACGTTACTACATCTTCTCTTGCATTTACAACTTTATTGAGGAGTAAAGAATACATTACCTTTGATTTCAAGAAAATCAAATTTGATTTAAAGGAACTTAAAGAGTTATTACACATAGGCGTTCCGGCAGGTATTCAAAGTACTTTATACGCTTTTGCAAATGTTGTAATAGTTACAGCAGTTAACGGTTTTGGCGAAGATGCTACTACAGGTGTTTCTATTGCAAATCAGTTTGACGGAATTCTTTACCAAATAGTTTTAGCTCCCGCATATGCAACAGCTCCATACATCGCACAAAACGTAGGTGCTAAGAATTTTAAACGTGTAAAACAAGCAATAATACGAGCTATCTTTATAACAATAGGCTTTGGTGCGACATTTGGATTTTTATCTGCATTTTTCTCAAGAGAGCTCTCATCAATTATGACATCTTCTCCTTCCATAATCGAATTCTCGAGGCAAAAAATGATAATTGTATCAAGTACATACTTTATTTGCGGTTTGAACGAAGTTATGAGTGGTGTTTTAAGAGGAATAGGAAAACCTACCCTTCCTACAATCTTCTCATTTTTGTTCCTATGCGTTTTAAGATTCATATGGGTTTATGCAATATTCCCACTATTTCCCAATCTTACATTCTTATACACAGTTTGGCCTATAGGTTGGATATTAGCGTTTATATGTGCAGTTATAACATTCTTTATTGCCTTTCCAAAATTAGTAAAACGTAACTCAGAATATGCTCCGCAAAGTGTAATAGAAGCGTAGTCAATAAAAAATCTATAAATAAATATGGAACTGCCTCACTAAAAAAGTGAGGCAGTTCCTTTTGCTTTACTTTAGAGTGCTCATATTGTCTCTTAAATTTTCTTTAGTAAGACCTTTAAGATTCTTGTATTTTCTTGTTGTCATTCCTGACCAAGCTTTGCAATCTTTGGTTTATCCACTCTCTTGTATAACCTTTTTTGAGATATGTTTCAAGTGCTCTTTCTATTGTGAGTTCAGGATCAATGGTTTTTTTGAGGTTATGACTGATTTTCCTGTTCTTCACTTCAAGATTCTCTTTGAATGTTTGTGGGGTTTAAAAATTGCAAACTAATCTTTTAAAATTGGTAGACTTGATACGAGTAAAATTCACTCTTATCAAAGTCCATATTAACTTTTTAGTTGGTGTTTTAACGGACAGCCCAAATCCAAGAAAGTATTGGAGTGTTCTAAAAACTCGCCTAAAAAAAGAAGGAAATGAGTCGGCTACAAATTGTAGTCAACTGAAATTAAAATCGCATACCGATGGCAAGTCGTATAAGACAGATGTAGCAGATACGGAACAACTTTTACGAATTATTCAGTCGATACCATCACCCAAAGCAGAGCCTTTTAAATTGTGGTTGCAAATGACGCTGTCGGGAATATTCCAATCAACATAGCAATTGTCAGAAGCACACCTAATATTCTTTTCATTTTTAATACCATTCCTTTCAATACATCCAATACATCATTTAAGGAAGCTATATAAATTTCTTGAGGTTTCGATTTTTCTCATTATGACATACGCTGTAGAGCATTTCGCCGGGTGGCTTACCGTGCACGCTTTCGATAAATTCATCTTCCCGGAATTCAGCATAAGCGCAATAAAAGCAATCATGCTCACAGCTTACACAACAAGGCACGGAATCCTTTTCCCATAAAGGACAGCTATCCAGTTCTGATACAACAAGGTATCCGTCACTGGTATATTTTGCTTCTTTCACTTTTACACCTCCGTTGCGCATATATATAAAATTATAATAAAAAAACTCCCCAAAATGGGGAGTTTGGCATAGATTGCAGTTTTTTGGCACGGATTGCATTTTAATCGTTTTCTACCACAAATCTTTCTAAAACGGCAGATATTTCTGCCCGTGTTATATTGTCCTTCGGATGAAGTGTCTGCTCGGTTTTTCCTTTCATAAGATTGCTGCCTACAGCATACTGCACAGCGATCCTGGCATAATCCGAAATATCGTTTGCATCATCATAAAACGAAATGTCCGTATGTTGATAATCCGCTACTGCATAGCCTTTGAAAACGGCATATCTGTATACAATTGCCGCAATCTGTTCACGGGTAATATTGTCATTCGGTGCAAACTTAGTTTCTGTTACACCATTTACAAGCCCAACTTGTTTTGCCCAGGAAATTGCATCAGCAAAACCCGAATCTGCGGCAACATCTTCAAAAGAAACCGCAGCATCAGCAAGAGGCTTTCCTTCCAGTCTGTAAAGTGCCTCTACAAGCACGGCTCTTGTAAGCTTATCCTGCGGTGAAAATTCAGCCTTTGAAGTGCCGTCAATCAAATGTTTGTCCACGCAGAAATTTACATTTCCAAAAAACCAGTCTTCGCTTTTTACATCACGGAATATCTGTCCCGCTGCCGCATATTCACGGGCGGTTTTCATATTCAGTCTGCCGTAGCCATTTTGATTATCGAAGCCGACTTCACCCAAATCATCCGCCGTTGCACAAAGAATTTGCCCTGCACGCACAGCCGTGAGATAAGGATATTCGCTCATCAGTTTTGCAACCGCGCCGGATGCCCAGGCGGCACTGTAGCTTGTTCCGCTGACAACCATGCGATTGCCTTTCATAGACGAAACGTGTACCTTTTCACCCGGTGTTAATATGTCTACACCGCTATGGGCGTTAGAATCTTCCCATACAGCATTTTTTTCTTCATTTAGTCCGCCGATGCACAAAACATTCTCAAAAGCACCGGGATAATATGCGGTGTCGTCGCCATCATTGCCTGCAGACGAAACCACAAGCATACCTTTTTTGCCGACATACTCTATCGCATCAAAAAGCGCAGGTGTATAGGTTTTTACACCGGAGCTGATATTGATAATATCGCAATCATAAATATCCTTTGCATCTCGAATCATCTGCGCAAGAAGCGCAACATCGCCTTTTGTCACGGCATCGTTTTCCCGAACATAATAGACCATCGGCACCAGAACCGCATCTTCGCAGATACCTGCAAGATACGCTTTCGGCGAGCCGACAATTATCGAGGCAATGCTCGTTCCGTGACCGACTGTATCTTCTGTTGAGCCGTTTTCCACAATATAGTTTTTACCCTCGGCAATTTTGTCTTCTGAAATTGAGACAGAGGATATGCCCGTGTCAATAATGGCAATTCTTACTGCGTCCTCTGCAAAAGCTGTTGTTGTGAAAGTAAAAAATATAAGTATTGTTACAAGTAATTTTTTCATAAATCACCTTTTGGTCTAAAACGGCAGACCGGAGTCTGCCGTTTTAGTTTTAGTTAATTAGCCTTTTACAATTGTGATGGTCTGTACTTGCTTATCGTTCGCATAAATTGCTACGGTTTGTGTGCCGCTGAACTTCGAACCATCAACTGTAATTGTGTTTCCGGAAGCAGTTACTGCACTGTTATTTGTTGTATATGTAACATTAACTGCACCGTTTACACCGTAAGTTGTAAGGTTAAAGCTCATCTTGTTGTTTCCATAAACCGTAATCTTCGGAATGGATGTAGCCGTTTGACCGGTCCATTTACCCATGCTTCCTGCTTTTTCCTTATTTGAACCTGACATAATATTCTTTCTGGTGCCGGTAACGTCTACAAGTTCTACTCTCCAGTTCAGAGTGTTACTGTAAGAGCCACCAGTTATCCACCAAGATACTTCCGCTGGATATACACCATAGGATGGCGGTGTGTAGTATCTTGAGTCTTCACTTTTTGCAAGGTCGCTATCAGACTGCATCGTTGTGGTGTTATTACTCCAGTGAACTGTCACTTCAATTCCCTTACCGCAAAGAGCACTCGTCCAGTAGAACGGTTCTACTTCATAGTAGCTTGTTTGTGCACTGTAAGCATTACGTACAAAGTGAACTGTGATTGTAACAGCACTTGTATAGTTCATCTTAAAGCTCTTAGAAGCATTCTTATCATAGCGCACACCGTTTATTGTGTAGCCGTCATAGGTGTAACCACCAGCAGCTTCAGGAACTATCGTATAGGTCTGATCATATACGAGCGAACCGCTTGCGCCGATACCCTCGATAGACGCATAGTTATCGCCGTCGCCTTCCAGCTTAAACGCCTGATCCACACTTGTGGTAAACTTATAGCTGTTTGCACTGTATGTTGCCGTGATGGTTGTCGGACCGGTGATTTCATCAAAGGTCTTATCCCAGCCGGTGAAGGTGTAACCCGTTCTCGACGGATTTGCCGGTGCTGTTGCTGCATCAAAGTGGTTGACTGTTTCACTCTTGAGCACAGTGCCGTCATGATCAACAAACTGTACGGTATAACTGTTTATGCTCCACTGTGCATACAGGTTGATAATGTCACCGTCTACATCTGTGAGATTGTAGATTGTTGCACCATCGCTGTATGATTTACCGCTGCCGTCCGGGTTTGTATTCCAGTTCTTAAAGGTATAGCCCGTGTAGGTGAACGTATTTGCGTTCAACGGATCCGCTTTAAAATATGTGAATGTCTGAGATACAACACCTGATACATTGCTATTGGAGTAGCAGTTTATAGTGTATGTAATAGGCTCCCAAACTGCGCTGAAGTTTATGTAACCGTAAGAACCCTTTGTGACTGTTACATTTTTCTGGGGCGTGCTATTGAGATAACTGGTCCAGCCTATAAAGTTGTGTCCCTTTCTGGTGGGCTGCGGGATGGTAAAGCTATCAGATTCTATCGTGTAGGTTGTTTCAGCCTCTCCCATAGTACCGCCATTGAGAATATAGGTGACCGTGTATTCTATTGGAGACCATCTTGCATAAACCGTGCGGTTTGATGCATGGTCTGTAATAGTCTCGCTTGTAATCTCTAAGCCGCCTTCACCCGGCTGTGTAAACCATCCGACGAAGTCGTAAGCCGTTCTGTAGGTTGTGGGCAAGCTGCCGTAAGGATGGTTAAATACAACGGTTCTGGTTGTGATGTTAGCCTCGCCGCCCTGAAGGTCAAATGTGACCTTGTAGCTGTTTGCTTCCCAAGCTGCCTTAAGCTCGATTCCGCCCGTTACCGGCGTTTTAAAGCTATATTCTTCACCGTTTACTGTCCAGTAAAGGAATGTATACCCCACCTTGCTCGGGTCAGCAGGCTTCGTTGCAAGAGAATTGTAAGCAATGCTCTGCGCCTTCACCTCACTGCCACCATCAGAATTAAAGGTTACATCGTAATAGTTGATGGTAAAGTGCGGATATAATGTCTGATTCTCAGTAATTTCCACTACTGTATCTTCTTCAATCTTGTTACCTGCACCGTTTTCAAGCGTGAACCAACCCTTGAAGGTATAACCAGTACGCTCAAGCTGCGGAAGTGTGCCGTATGTGCCACCGTAAACAACCTCACTTGTTTCCTCCGTTGTGCTGAAGGCTACATCGTACGTGTTGCGACGGTAGAAAATCTCAATCTCGGTATCGCCAAGGTTAGAAATCTTCTTCTGCTCAAAGCTTTCCGCGGTAAAGCCCGGATAGCTGTAAGATTGTGCCAATGTCATAGAATCTGTTACACCCGTGAGCACCTGCGTATCTGCAAGCGCATAGGTTTCGCCGCTGACATCATACTGATAGTGATATACAGTATATTCTGTCGACTTACTCGGCTCCCAGATTGCATAAAGCGAAACAACCGCATCCTGCTCGCTTGCAAGATTGTGTACAGTTGCGCCATCTGCGTAAACCGTGTCACTGTTTTCAAGCGTCCAGCCTGCAAAGTCATAACCCTTCCAGGTAAATTCGTTAGCGTTAAGCTTTGCATCAACATCGTAAGTGAATGTCTGTGCTTTCATCGTGCCGACACCGCCGTTTGCGTTAAACACAACCTCATATGTATTCGGTGTCCAGTTTGCCAAAATCGATGTTCCGCCAACAGGTACTGTTTCCTCTGTCAAGTTCCAACTTTCAAAGGTGTAGCCTGTACGTTCGGGGATTTCGTCAGTTTCCTCAATTGTTGCACCATATCTCTGGTTTGTCGTTGCAACAGTATTACCGTCATTGTCCAGCCACTTAATATCGTAGTAATTTCTGTCGTAGTATACATCCACAACTGTTGACTCGTCACCGGCAATATTGGTCTGCTCAAATTCCTTTGCAGTAAAGCCCGGATAGTTGTGTGCAACAACATTTGTGTCTGTATCTGTTACGCCTGTATGGTCGTCAGTTTCAACCAGTGTATATTCATCATCTTCTGCATTCTGCTGCCAATGTTTAGAAATGTACTTTGTGCTTGTACCTGCCTGCCATACTGCGTAGAGTGTAACTATGTCATCTTTAACATCAGCAAGGTTGTGAATGATACCACCGTCAGAATATTTAACCTCACCGTCAGGAGCTTCTGCCCAGCCTACAAATACATATCCGTCTTTTGTGAATGAATTTGCACTAAGTTCATCATCAAGGTCATATGTAAATATCTGTGCATCCATCTCTCCGTCACCGCCGTTTGCAACAAACTCAACAGTGTATGTAATCGGAGTCCATGTTGCCGAAGCAGACATTCCGCCAATAGGAACGATTGTCTCAGCAATGTTCCAACTTTCAAAGATGTAACCTGTGCGTTCGGGGATTTGAGATGTTTGAACAACACTTGAACCGTATTTATGACTTGTTGTATCAACAAGCTCACCATTGTAGCCGAGCCACTTGATGTCATATTTATTTCTGTCGTAATATACATTAACAACAGTTGTTCCGTCACCGGAAATGTTTGTCTGTTCAAAGCTCTTTGAAGTGAAACCTGCATATGCATGTGCAATTACATTGGTCTGGGTATCTGTAACACCGTTGTGTTCTTCGGTTTCATACATTGTATACCCATCATCTTCCGCGTTCTGCTGCCAATGCTGAGAAATGTACTTAATACCCGAACCTGCCTGCCATACTGCATAGAGTGTAACCACTTCATTCTCTTTGTTTGCAAGATTTGTTACCTTGTAACCATCGGTATATTTTACACTTCCTTCAGGCATTTCGCTCCAACCGAGGAATACATAACCGGAACGCTCTATGGTGTTCAAATCCAATGCTACTGTTGTGTCATAGGTGATTGTCTGTTCACCTGCAACAGTATCCTCATCATAGTTTGTTTTAAACTGTACCTGATAGGTAATCGGACTCCATTTAGCAGAAACGGATGTTCCGCCAACAGGTACCGTAGTATCAGGAACTGCCCAACCCGCGAAGGTATAACCCGTGCGCTGAGGTTTTTCCGTTTCAGGTTCAACGATTTCAGATTCAAACCTCTGACTTGTTGTTGTAACAATTTCACCGTTATAACCAAGCCAATGAATATCGTAATTGTTTCTTGTGTAGTACACATTCACTTCTGTTGTACCGTCACCCGAAATCACTTCCTGTGTGATGGCATCCGCTGTGAAACCGGAATAAGTATGGGCAATGACATTGGTCATACTTTCTGTTACGCCGCTGTGTTCATTTGTTTCTTCCAAAGTATATTTATCGTCATTCACATTCTGTAACCAGTGCTTCGAAATATACTTCGTGCCGGAAGCCGGCGACCACTTCGCATACAGCGAAACTGCATCCCCCTGCACCTCAGAGAGATTAAGTACGCTTTCGCTGTCGGTATATACAACCTCACCGTCAGCTGCAGTTGCCCAACCGATAAAGTCGTAACCCGGGCGAACAATTGTGTTGACTGCTAATGCAGTGTTCTGATCATATGTGATTTCCTGCTCGCCTTCAACCTTATTTTCGCCAAAGTTGGAATTAAACTGCACCTTGTAGGTAATCGGTGTCCAATTCGAAGAAATTTCCACATCGTGGTCAGGCATTGTGTGCTCTGCAAGTGTCCAACCTGCAAAGATGTAACCTGTACGCACCGGCACGGTATGCGTTTCTGCAATCTCCGCTTCATAGAGAACGGAAGTTGTATCTACCGCGTTGCCGTCAGCGTCCTTCCAGATTACATTGTAAGCATTTCTGGTGTAATATACCTGAACAACCGTGCTTCCGTCGCCCACAATCACTTCTTGGGTAATCGGCTTCGGCGTAAAGCCTGCGTAGTTTTTCTCTTCAGCTGTTGTTGTATCTTCAGTTTTTCCTGATTTTGCAGTCGTTTCGGCAAGTGTATAGCCTTCACCGGACACATTCTGCTTATAATGCTCTATCTTATAAGATGCCTGTCCCGGTGTCCAGATTGCATATAAGTTGTAGGTCGCATCCTGTGTATCGCAAAGATTTACTACAATTGCACCGTCGTCATAAGTTTTTTCGTTATCTGTCCAGCCTGCGAACACATAACCCGGATTTTCAAACTTATTCACTGCAAGGCTTGTATTTGCATCATAAGTTAAGGTCTGTTCAGAGGTTTTTGCAGTTTCCAGACCATTATGGAATACAACCTTATAGGTAATCGGTGCCCATTTTGCGTAGGCTTTAATCTTAGTTGCCGGCATCGCTTCCATCGGAACATTCCAGCCATCAAAGATATAGCCCGTGCGCTCAGGTGCTGTATCTACAACCGGCTCTGTAACACTGCCACCATAGATGACAGAGGTCGTTACAATAACTTCATCTTTATGGTTAAGCCACTCAACATCAAAATACGCTCTGTTGTAATAAAGCTTCAAGACAAGACTTCCGTCCGGTGCAACTTTTCCTGATTTGATATTGTTTGCATTTTCTTCATCAAACGCAAAACCGGAAATCGCTGCCGGAACAGCATTTACGTCAGTGTCGGTCTTGCCGCTTAAGAGAGAATCTTGCGCATACTTTGTATATGTACCGTCAAGCTCGGCAAGATAATGCTCTACCTTATAAGCCACACCGTCTGCCGGATCCCATTTTGCATAAAGGGTAATTTCGTTTGCAGGCATTTTATCGGAAGTAAAATTAACCGCATCCGTATACGCTTCATCCATATACCAACCCGCAAATACATAACCTTGCTTTGTAGGCTCTGTTTCCGGCTTCATAATCTTCTTACCGTAGGCAACCGGAATTGCCTGTATTGCCGCAGCACCCTTTGTATCAAAGTTTACATTGTAAAGATTTCTCTTATAATACAGTTTGATAACGAGTGTTCCGTCTGCAAGAATGGCTGCCATTTCAGCTTCCTGGGCGTTTACGGTAGCTTTTTCAAGCGTCATTCCCTCTATATCTGTTTTTGCCAGTGCACTAACATCTAAAGCCGTATTGGTTTCGCCCTGTTTTTCCTCAAAGGAATTCAAACTGTAGCCGTCTTCATCTGCTCTTTCTAAGTAGTGCTCAACTCTGTACGGAGTTTCTGTATCAGGAACCCATGTCGCTGTAAACACACTGTCCTGAGCAGGCATTACAACCGGCACTTCCTTATCCCAGCCGTCGAACAAATATCCGAGCTTTGTTACGATCGGCGTTGAAACATTCGCACCATAGTAGAGACTAAATACAGTTGGATTCTTATCATCTTCGCCAGCTTTAAATATTACGTTGTACTTGTTTCGTTCATAGTAAACCTGAAGCACAAGACTTCCGTTTGCCTTAACCACACCTTGTACTGTCTCAACAGGCGAGAATCCTTCGTAATCATTCGGCTGTGCTATAACAATAGACTCTGTTGTTCCTTTAAGAATAACAGTATCGTCTGTTACAAGGTCAAATTTCTTTGAACCGAGCTGTCTTAAATAATGCTCAACCTTGTATGGTGTATCCGTTGCAGGCGTCCATTTTGCATATAAAGTAAAGCTTGTATCGTTTTTGCCCGGAAGATTGGTTGTAGAACCGGTGTAAGGTCTAGTGAGTGCTTCATCCTTATACCATCCTGCAAATACATAACCCTGCTTTGTAGGATTTTGTGGCCAAGTAATAGCCTCATTTCCTGCACCGCTTAAGGTTTTAACTTGAGTTCCGCCGTTAGAATTAAATGCAATGTATCTGACACCCTCCGGATCAGACCAACTGATTTTCAATGTGCGGCTCGGTGTTGTAGAAGTATATGCCAAAGGCGCACCCTTGAACACAATCTTCATTTCCGTTTCTTCTTTAACCGAATTGCCCGGATTTACAACAATCCGGTTATTTTCTGCGTCATAACTGAATTTTTTATTATCAAATTCAATATGGAAATAATCTGTTATTGGTTTATCTTCGTCGTCTGCGAAATCAATATAGTCTTTAGGTACAAGTGGAGTGCCGCGGTTGCCCTTTTCTTCGCTTGTGGACCAGTTGCCTTCCTCGTCCTTTTCTCCGCCGTATACTTCACCGCTCTTTAAATCCATATACTTCATTTCAAAGAGCTCTGTCGGAAGATCAAGTGTTTCCTCAAGCATTTCTTGCGTATAAATATCCTCGCTTTGTTCGTAAGCAAAGTCTAGAATATTCTCCGATTGGCCTATCTCAAGGAACGGCCATTGATTTGAATACAGACTCGGCGTCCATGCATATTTACCATTTAGCACCTCGGCGACGAAATTCACATCCAGATAAGCGCCGATTTCAATCAGCATTGCACCGGACATGGATTTCTCTTTAACCCATTCCTTTTTCGTTGTGCCGTCTTCTTGTTCCACAGGCTGATGGTAATTTGTGATACTCAGGTAAAAATATCCCCAGAACTGCGCATATAGACCACCTTCAGCCTGAACACCTATGCCATCGACCTTAACGGAGAACAGACCAACCAGCACTTTTGCTCTTACGCCGGCTTTGATTCCCATCATACCCATGACATAGAAGTCAAATTTATAACCATTTGTGCCAACATCAACGCTTTCCGATTCGGCTTCTTTGTTCATAACCGAAATATGAATGGTGTGCTTTTTGGATGCCTCATAGCAGAAGCTTACACCAAGCGCAACATTCAGGTTTGCCGAAACTACAAAGTCAACCTTTACGCCGTAGGCAAGAACACCATATGGGTCTACGGTGCCTGACTTATCAATAATATTGAACTCAAAAATGTCTATCCAAGCATCATTGGCATTTTCCATGAAGTCCTTGTACTTATCCTCAAGACCTCCACCGTGGCTTCCCTCTGCCTCTGCCATAACCTTTTTGTATTTTTCTGATGCCTTCTTTATGCTTTCGCTAAGCTTGAAGAGTTTCTTGGTTCCCCACTCTGCTCCGTCATTTGCCGGCCACGGCATACCTGCATCTACTTCGTCCTGATCAAGTTTTGCAGTTGCGGTAATACCGATACCTGTGTACGAACCGATACCGACACTGGCATTCATTTCATAGTCGGCAATGTATGGGAATATCCATTTCTTCTTCCATACAGCACCGCCGTCCGCAGTAAAACCAAGTAAAACTTCCTCTTCAAAAAGAGCTGTAAGTTCCAAATGAAGTTTCTTTTTACTGCCTTCTTTTTGAACATCATACTCAAACTTTGCTGAAATTTCGATTCTTACACCTGTACTGTCTTCGAAATGTTCCAGTTTTGGTGTGATTGTTACGGAAACCTGAATAGTGCTGTCTTCGGCAGTTTCAAAAAGATTACCCATCAGATGGATATCTCCATCTTCAAACTTTCTGCCATCAGGATAGATAATAATCAAATCCTCCGGTTTGGTATCCTCACCGAAAACCTCTTGAACTTCTTCCGTAAGAAGTGATGCCTCAGCAAGATATTGCGCAGCCTCCTGAATAAAGTTGCTTCCCATAAGCTGTGCATTAACAGCTTCTTCAATCTTCTGCTTATCTAAAGCATCCTCGATTTCTTCTTCCGAGAGTTCTTTTTCGTTGAACATATCCATTGAGGCAAGAACATCAGCCTCTGCTGCCTCGGCATAAGTAATCGTAGCAGTTTCTTCGGAATATTCTATCGCAGTAATTCTGGCATAACCTGCATTTTGAGCCGCACCGCCAAATTCACCGGTATAAAAGCCAATAAAATCTCCGACTTCAACAATAGTCTGAGAATCAAGATTCATAACCTTGTATTCATCCCCGGAAAAATCAAGCTTATCTTTGTCGATAACTAAACTTCCGGCATCAAAACTCTCTACACCATCGCCTTCGTCAATATCAATCGGCAATACATCGGGCGTAAAAAGAACGTCTGTTGTTTCTGCCACTTTGTAATAATATGTATTTGAATCTATTGCGGTAATTTCAAGGTATGCCACATCGCCGTCATGGTCGCTTAAAACACTTCTTTCTGACGGCTTTGTTCCTGAATAAACCGCAACTGTGTCACCCACAGCTATTCCGCTACCATTATAGGTAAAGCTGCCGTTGCCTTCCGTTGCCTGGTATGTAGCCTCACCATCTTCTGAAAATGTTGCTTTATAAAGACCTGAATATGCAAGTACATTTTCTTTATCTACCTGAGAAAGTTCTTCATCCGCATTAATATATTTGATTCCGTCATTGATCTGCAGTTCAAGAGCTTCCTCTTTGGCTACAATAACATTGTAAAAGCGAACATATTCGTCTGTTTCATCTCCGTTGGCAAACGTTGCAACATAAGTCATTTCGTCATTTAAAAGTTCAATCTGATATGTGTCGCCTGCTGTGTAACCGTTGTTATTCTTTATGGTATAAAGTCCATTTGACCCGCTTATTGTAAGCGTTTCTTCAGGCAGCAGTGCATTTGCATCCTCTACACCGTCTGTTCTGTCAGGAGAAGAAATATTTTTAAAAGTAAAGTCTACTCCAAGTTCCGGCTTGGTATCTGCTTTGATTTTGATTTCAAAGTTTACCGGAGCATCTTCCTGTGTAATAAAATTCTGCTTTCCGCTTGGCTCCATGAGCGCTACTTCGCTGAGTTTTGCATACACATCAACGTCACCGGTCAACACATCGTCGCTCTTAACCGGTTTTGTCAATTCTTCATCATAGTACCAGCCGATGAAAATCTGATTGTCCGCCTGTGCAGGCACGGAAACAAGACTCAAAAGAGAGCGTGATTTTGCCATTTCTTCAACAGTTTCATCGCCAATGTGCTTAGTTACTTTGTAATAGACCGTTTTGCTTCCACCACTTGATGTAGGCTTTTTAACAGGTTCATCTTTCTTCGCATCTTCCGCCTCTGTAACTTTTGGGACATTTGGCTCACTATACCATACTTTTACAGATTTATCTGTACGCTCGCAAAGTGTCGCAGTTTCAGCACGTGTCGCCTTGCTGTACGGGTCAAAGCTTTTACCGTCTCCATTCAAAAGGCCAACAGACCAAAGCTTTAAAACAGAATCTTTAGCCCACGAAGCAACCGATGAAATATCCGCAGGTGTAGTATCAACCTTTTTCCCTGTATCATATTCCACATCGAATGCGTCAAAATATCTTACAAAGAAAGTTGCCATTTCCTGTCTTGTTACAGGGCTGTTTGGAGAGAATTTATCTTCACCCGTGCCGCCCGTAATATCGTGTTTTTTTGCCCATGCCACATATGGGGCATAATACGCATCCTTTGAAACATCCGAAAATTCGCTCTGGGCTTGATAGGAGGATGCATCAACACCTGCCATTCTGCCTAGAACGGTAACGAACATAGCTCTTGTAAGTTCGCCTTTCGGATCAAATTGATTGGCACTTACTCCTGAAAATATGCCATTCTCCTTAACATATTTTACAGAATCATAGTACCAACTGTCTTTTGAAACATCCGAAAAGTCAGATAGATTTTCTAAAATTTCTCCAGCATCTATTGTGAGCTGTTTCTCGGTTGTTTCATCGTTTTCCGATGTCTTTTGAACAGCTTGTGCGATATTCTCTGTTGCAAAAACCGAAACAACATTTGTCGGTATAACAGTAAATATCATAACAAGTGTTAAAAGCATCGCCATAATTCTTTTTGACATATTTTTTCTCCTTCCTGTAAACATTGTTTGCCTTGGATTATAATTTTCTGATTTATCGCATATACAGTACAACCTTTCATTTCGTTTTACTGAAAGATTATAACAAAAAAACTCCCCGAAAAGGGGAGTTTGGCATAGATTGCATTTTTTTGGCACAGATTGCATTTCTGTTTAAAAATTCAGGCAGATTTTTGCAATAAACTTTTCGTTTTTGACAATAAAATCATACATACCTTCATAAGAATTTGTTACCGCAATCACAGAACTGATTCCGATACCATAATCTGTTTCATCAAATTTCAGATTGGGTTTGCACGGATTTTCAATTTTCACAAGCAATCGATTTTCTTTTTCTCTTATATCCACATCAACGATTGTATCATCTGACTTCAGCTTTTTCACAGCGTTAATTGCATTTTCAAAAAGGTTCGCAATTACAATAACCAGATCTTTTGGCGATATGGGGATGTCGTATCCGGCAGAAGCTGAAATGTTCACTTTAACACCATCTTCTTTCGCTTTTTTCTCATATACCGAAAGAACCGTATTTATTGTTGCATTTTTACAATAATCATTTCCCTCAAACCTGCCCACGTCATCTTCTACAAGTGTTTTTAAGTAGTCTTTTACGGTTTCAATATCATTTTTGTTTGCAAACTCTAAAAGCACAAGGTTGTGATGGCGTCTGTCATGTCTTGCCATGCGGTCTGCCGCCATTTGCAAATTTTCTTTTTCAATCTGCAAAAGAAGAAGCTCGTTTTGCTGTTCTGTTTCACGTTTCACCGCAACCTCTGTCATATTTTTGATATTGGAAAATATGACGGGATATACTGCAAAAATTGAAATACTCAGAAACAAAAACGGTACAAATTCAGACATATAAATGCTTGTGATTTTAACAGGAAATACGGAGGTTGCCACTATAGTAATTACAAATATGCAATTCACAAAAACAAGCGGATACCAACCTGTTACAATACTTTTTGACGCGGCACGGCAGAGCGGGCAAACGCATTTCAAAAAGTAAAATATAACGCCAACCATAAGAGTAGCGTGAATAATCGTTCTAACTATAGCATACATACCGGGAAAAGCGCCCTGTATCGCCATAAAGAGCGCCATGAATATGCAGAAGAAAATGGAGTATGTAAGAATAGTAAACAGCCTTTGAGAAAATCTGCCTTTTGTAGTTGCAAAAAAAATAATGTATTGAAAAACATAGGCAGTGACAAACCCCAAAAAGAATTTCAAACCAGCATCTTTCGTCACAAATTCAGAAAAACACCCGATGATTCCCTGAAAGACAACCCAGATACCCCAGACGAAAAAGGTTGTTTTTTTACTGTACTTCAAATCGGATGAATATATACCCGAAATGGCGTGCGACACGAGAACAACTAACTGTTCAAACGCAAGTAATATCATAGCCATTCTTTAATTCTCCTCTCCTGCATACTGAAGTTCCCAAAAAGCTTCTTTTATTGCGTTATGCGCACCACGCGGAAGAAGTAACTTCGTATTGTTATTAAAGCAAACTTCCAAAGTAGATATGCTTTTAACTTTGTTGAGATTTATTACGTAAGCACTTCCGGCACGAACAAATCCGCCAAATTGTAAAAGGTTTTCAAAAAGTTCCGAAACTGTCATCCTCGCACGCACTTGATCACCGTGAGTAAAATTCAAATACTGGTAGTGAGAGCGCGACTCGGTATAAAGTATATTGCTTATATTGATATTTTCAATTCCGTTTTCAGTTTTCAGCATTATAAACTTTGCCCTAAGCTTTTCGGCTTTTTCGACTGCAACATCCATTGCCTCGAAAAACTTTTCGCACTTAAGCGGCTTTATAAGATAGCGAAGTGTATCTGTTTCAAGACTTTCGGGAGCATGTTCTATTGATGTTGTCAAGAATACAATAGGGCTTTCAATGCCTTTTCTGCGGAGTTCTCTTGCAAGGTCTGTGCCCATTTCATCACCGATATACACATCGAGCAGAAATATATCAAACAAGTCTCCGTTATCAAGTGCGTTTAAAAGCGAACTTGCAGAATTAAACGGAAAAACTTCAAGTTCCGACTTTCCGCATAGCTTAGAATATTTTTTTATATAGGATGAAACCTCTTCCAAAATTACAGTTTCATCATCGCATATAGCTATTCTCAATGCTTTCACCTTACTTTCTTACCAAACTTAAAAACCATTCATCTTCCGGCAGAGCAATATTGTTTTATTTCACGATAATTTTGCTACAACAAAATTTCGCAAACTTCTTCCCTTTTTTACAGATTTCGACCGAATTCTGTATTTTTTTCGACTTGAAAATTTCTTTTTCAGCATCATTCAACATAATTCTCACTCGTGTCAAGTCAGGAACAAAAAATCATCTTTTGAATTTATTTATCCAGTCTAAAATTTCGTCATATTTCATATCGCCCGAAGCAACCGATAAACCAAAGTCAACCACATCAGCATTTGTGCAATTCATTTTTATACCTTCTGCTTCCAAAAAGGTTAGCATAACATATACGCCAATTCTTTTATTTCCATCAACGAATGCATGATTGGATATTAAAGAAAAGCCAAGACTTGCTGCTATTATATACGAATTATGCAGATATTGTCAACCTGTTATTCACGCAAAAGGCATCTTAACTTTTCGTTAAGATGCCTTAATCTTTTTTTATTCGATTGGCTCGATAGGCTCTGTTTCAGCCTCATCATATTCCTGCTGCGCATCAAAAACCTCTGCATCCTGCGCATCCTCATCGGCATAGGAAATATCATCAACACCTACTTCATCAGTGTTTTTAATATCGTCTGCCTTTTTGCGGAGAACTGCAATCTCCTCCTCAATGGCATCTATAGCCAAAAGCTTTTCCTTTATATATTCTACAACATCGGTATTTGCCTTATATGCCTTATACGCATCAAAGCCGATTTCCTTGTAGAGAGCCTTTACATTATTCTGCTTTTCAGCAATTTCAAGCTTTATTTTAGCAACGCCATAAAGCTTTTTTCCCTGCTTACCTGATGCTACGGCAACATCTGCCGCAACTTTTTTTACTTTATCAAGAAACTCCACGTTTTTCTCTCCTTTAAATTATAATCAATCAAAGCTGGGTTTCTGCAAAAAGCTTGGGATTTCCAAATCGCCGTTTGCATCAGAGCCTATTGCACCGAAAAAGTCATTTTTGTCCTTTTTCTTTCCGTCAAGACCTGTTGCAATAACAGTGATGATAACATCATCCTCAAGACTTTCGTCAATAGCCGCACCGAAGATAACATTTGCATCCTCATCAACACAATCACCGATAAGCTGTGCAGCCGCATTTGTTTCGTGAAGGTTGAGGTTTGCGCCACCGATAACGTTGATAAGAACACCGGTTGCACCGTCGATAGTAGTTTCGAGAAGTGCACTTTCGATAGCCATTCTTGCAGCTTCCTCTGCACGGTTTTCACCGCTTGCACGACCGATACCCATATGTGCAAGACCTGCATCCTTCATAACTGTTGTAACGTCAGCAAAGTCAACATTGATAAGACCTGCGCCAACGATAAGGTCGGATATACCCTGAACGCCCTGACGAAGAACCTCGTCAGCATCCTTGAATGCGTCAATAAGACTTGTTTTATTGCTGCTGATATCAAGAAGTCTGTCATTGGGAATTACAACGAGTGTATCAACATTTCCCTTAAGCTGCTCGATACCTTCTTCAGCCTGAATCATACGTCTTCTGCCCTCAAAACCGAAAGGCTTTGTAACGATAGATACTGTAAGAACGCCAAGCTCCTTAGCAATGCTTGCAACAACGGGTGCCGCACCGGTACCTGTGCCGCCGCCCATACCTGCAGTTACGAATACCATATCTGCATCCTTGAGCACCTGCTCAATCTCGCCACGGCTTTCCTCAGCGGCTTTTTTACCGATTTCAGCCTTGCCGCCTGCGCCCTGACCCTTTGTCAGCTTGTCCCCTATCTGGATTTTCTGACTTGCCTGGCTCTTTGTAAGTGCCTGCTTATCTGTATTTACAGCGATAAATTCAACGCCCTTAATTCCTGCTTCAACCATTCTGTTTACAGCATTGTTTCCGCCGCCGCCTACGCCGACAACCTTAATCTTCTGAGCTGCGCCCAGTTCATCTGCATATTCCATTCTCATTGGATTTCCTCCTCTATATGTATCATATTTATAAACACGTATAACGAGTATATATTATATAATACACCTAAATGCACTCAGTTTCAAGAGAAATTTTAAAATTATTCGCTTTTTACTTCCTGATTTTTTCTATAGGTTAATCTCTCAAGGTCAATATAGCCTTTTGGGTTTTCACCAATTTGCTCAAGTATAGGACCGAAGCATTCCATTTTATACCCTATTTTTGCTGTAGTTCCAATACTTACACGTAAATCTCTGCCCTTGTAATAAAAGCTGATATTTTTAAGGTCTGACATATCAATCTCACGCATATCAAATACATAGCCCTGCTTTGAAAATTCGTGAAGGCAGGTAAAGAGTGCCTTAAGCTGCTCCTCATCCTCTGATTTAAGGACATTACCCACCTTGTATTTAACGCCTTTAAGACCTTTTATAAGGGGAAGATTTGGGGTGCTTGCCGTTTGCTCTCCTTTATCTTTGTCACCGCCACTCATTCCGTCGGTAATGTCAACGCACCTTCCGTCTGCCGTTATGATTGCATAGCCCTCCTGCGCCTTTATATAGGCGACACCTACCTCCTCAACAACAGTAATATCAATAGTTGAGGGCAGGCGCCGCTTTATCTTAACACTTTCAATATAACCCATTGATTTTATATTATCCTTAGCCTGATTAAGACTTACACCGAAAATATTTATACCCGTCGTAATCTTACTGTTTTTTACAATCTGTTCATCCTTCACAACAGAATTTCCGTGTACGGATATTTCCTTTATATCAAACATAGGTGTCAGCAGCATTATCGAAACAAGTGCCGATATTAAAATTATAAATGTCAGCGCCGCTATCTGTTTTTTCTGTTTTCTTTTGAATTTTTTCATTTTCATAATTTCCCTCTATACTCTTACTATATCTGCACCTAACGAAGTGAGCATATCCTCCAGCTTAACATACCCTCTGTCGATATATTCTATTCCTTCAAGACGGCTTTCTCCCTGCGCACCAAGCGCCGCCACTGTAAGTGCCGCACCGCCACGAAGGTCCATAGCACGTATTCTGGCACCGTAAAGACTATTTCCTTTAATAATTGCAACCCTTGCATCCTGCAAAATATCTGCGCCCATTTTTTTAAGCTCGGGAATTATTTTATACCTGCTGTCAAATATATTTTCCACAATAACGCTTGTTCCCTCGCTGTAACAAAGTGCCGCCATTATGACCGACTGCGCATCTGTCGGAAAGCCCGGGTAAACCTGCGTTTTTATCATATCAGCAGGAAGAGCCTTTTTTGGGGCACGTATATACATTTTATCCTTGAAAAACTCTATTTTTGCACCGCTCTCCCGAAGAACAGACACAACGGCACCCAGATGTTCTTTTCTTACATTTAAAAGCTCAATTTCACTTTTTGTTGTCATTGCCGCACACATTAATGTCGATGCAACAATTCTGTCGGGGATTATTTTATGCTCTGCCCCACGCAATGATGCCTTACCTTTTATTCTTATAAATTCAGTTCCTGCACCGCTTATATCTGCGCCCATTTTGTTAAGAAAGTCGCACATATCAACAATCTCAGGCTCTTTTGCCGCATTGGAAATTGTCGTTTCTCCTTTAAGGCGTACACTGGCAAGAATAATGTTTTCCGTTGCGCCAACACTCGGGAAACTCAGGTGAATATCAGCAGGGTGCATTCTCTCGCACGATGCCTCAATAAACCCGTTTTCCTCACGAATTTCTATACCAAGCTCCCGAAGTGCCTTGAGGTGTAAATCAATCGGGCGGTTTCCAAGCTCGCACCCGCCGGGACTGCAAAGGCGTGCCTTCCCCAGTTTTCCGCATAATGCCCCTAAAAATATAATGGAACTGCGCATTTCACGCATCAAATCTTCGGGAATTTCCCACCTGTCTGCAGATAGAGCATCTATTTTTAAAACGTCATTTTCAAGGCTCACACTGCAGCCTATGGTTTCAAGTATTTTTACCGTGTGTATTACATCGCTTAAAAGCGGACTGTCATATATACGGCACACATCACCAGAAAGCAACGCTGCCGCCATTATGGGAAGCACCGCATTTTTTGCCCCGTGCACCCGCACTCTGCCGTCAAGCCGTCTGCCGCCGTTTATTATGTATCCGTTCAAATACCACACCCCCAAGAAATCATAGCGGGGCGAAATCTTCCGCCCGATATCATATTATGCCATTGGGGGTATAAGGGTGAATAGATAACCGAAACGAAGTAATCCGTGTTCTGTTTTTTGCTTTCTGTTTTCCGCCATTACTGCGTTGAAAGCCTTGCATATACGTCAGTATATGCTGTATGTTTGCCTTGTACTGACGAAAAACAGTGTGCAAAAAATTCTGCGAACCCAAAATGCCTCAAAATTGAGATTTTTCAAGGCGGCAGGGCGAAGGAATACTGTTTCGTATTTCGAGACCGACAACGAAGAAAAAGCCGATTTTCAGTCATTTTGGGCAGAACAGGGATTACTTCGTTTCGGTTAATGTTTCACGTATGCAGTTATAAATTGTCTCGCACGCATCTGTGATACCAATTTTTTTGCTGCACTGTTGCATTTCTTTAAGCTTATCAGTGTTTTTAAGCACTGTTCCTATTTCTTCTGCAAGCCTCTGTCCCGAAAGCTCGCTTTCAAGGACTACCTTAGCCGCACCGTTTTTTTCAAGATAACGCGCATTATATTCCTGATGATTATGCGCCACATAAGGACTTGGGATAAGAACTGCCGCCTTACCGAGTGCCGTTATCTCACTTACTGTAATTGCGCCTGCCCTACCTACTATCATATCGCAAACGCCAAAAACCTCCTCCATATTATATATATACGGAAGAATTTTTACATTTTTCTGCTTTTCTATGTTTACGCCTTCCTTTGAAAGCGTTTGAGAAACTTCCTCGTAATGTCTCTCACCTGTTGCCGCAATAAGATTAAATCCATCAATGCGTCCGTTTTTCACCATATCAATAAGGGCAGCATTCATTTTTTCTGCACCAAGCGAACCGCCGAACATCAGGACAATCGGCTTTTCATCAAAATTACAGCTTGCACGAAGAACATCCCTGTCGTGCGGAGTAAAAAGGTCAGGTCTTAACGGATTTCCCGTGAGCACCATTTTCTTTGCCTTCATCATATTACGTGTTTCGTCAAAGCTGATTGCCGTTATATCTGCTTTTTGAGAAAGCATTTTTATCGCAAGTCCGGGAAAAACATTCTGTTCGTGAATAAGTGTCGGGATTTTGAGTGATGCGGCAGAGTTTACCACCGGAGCGCATACATATCCTCCCGTGCCGATTACAACGTCAGGTTTAAACTCTTTTATAATACGGCGTGACTCCCGTATGCTCTTTATATAGTTTATGAAAACCTTTATATTCTGGGGGCTTAAACTTCTTTTAAGTCCCATAACCTCTATAAACTTAATATCATATCCGCATTTGGGGACAAGCTTTTTTTCAAGACCGTGCTGTGTTCCCACAAAGAGAAACTCGCTGTCCTTTTCTTTTTCCCTGATATAATTTGCTATTGCAATAGCAGGATTTATATGCCCTGCCGTACCGCCGCCCGTGAGTAGTACACGCATATCTTTTCTGCCCCTTTTACAATTTTTTGACCGAGCTTGTTCTGGAAATATTAAGCAGTATTCCAACGCCCGAAAGCATTACTATCATTGATGTTCCGCCTGCGCTGAAAAACGGAAGTTGCATTCCCGTTGAGGGAAGTATCGACAGAACAACACCGATATTTATAAGCATCTGTATACCTATTATTGACGTTATTCCAAAAGCCATATATGTACCGAAACGGTCCTTTGCATTAAGTGCAATACTCATTCCTCTCCATACGAAAAGAACGAAAAGCCCTATTACTAGAAGTCCGCCTATAAATCCAAGCTCCTCACATACAACCGCATATATGTAGTCATTATGTGCCTCGGGCAAATATCTGTATTTCTGCCTTGACTGGCCAAGGCCAAGACCGAAAAGCCCGCCCGAGCCTACTGCATAGAGCGACTGAATTATCTGCCAGCCTATACCCCTTTCATATGCAAACGGGTCAATAAGCGCACGAAAACGGTCAAGTCGGTAGCTTGCCGAAAATGCAATTCCTATAAAGCCCAGTACTCCAAGACCACCGAGGGCATAAAGGTATTTCATCGGAAGCCCTGCCGCAACCATCATCATTACACTGATAACGGCAAGAACAACTGCCGCAGAAAGATGACTCTGCAGCACGCATGCCGCACCAAAAAGTGCCAGTATCATTGCAGATATTCCTAAGTTTTTCATATCGTTTGTAAGGTCAGATGTCCTTTTATCAGAAAATCTTGACGCATAGTATATTACAAGAGCAAACTTTGCAACCTCTGAGGGCTGAAAGCTTATCGGGCCGAGGGAAATCTGCCTTGTCGCACCGTGTGATGCAAAACCGATTACAGGAACTATGTACATAAGGAAAAGTGTTCCCGTAACAATAAGCTTTGACAGCTTCTTATATATATGATAATCGTAATTTGACGTAATAAACATTAAAAAACAGCCTATTGCACTGAGGGACCCCTGCTTTAAAATAATAGAATATACATTTCCTTCCTCTAATGCTTTGGGTGAACTTGCTGAAAAGAGCATAATCAGACCAAACAAAAGAAGAAATATTATTATCATAAGCATTACAAAGTCTACCTGACCTGACCTTGAAATTCTTTTGCCTGTGTCCTTCATTCTTATAACCCTTCCTTTCACTATGTTCAAAGTATAAACCAGTAAAATAAATTCAAAATGCAAAGCATTTTGCTCCATACCTCTTCACTTTTCGCTCTTACCTCTTACCTGCCTGATTTTATTCAGGCTTGCTCCTCCTTATAATGCTAAATAGCTCACGATGCAAAGCAGTGCAGTTATAATACAAAATACCGTTACTACCTTTGTTTCTTTCCATCCGCACATTTCAAAATGATGGTGTACGGGCGCCATTTTAAATACACGTTTTTTTGTTTTCTTATAATAGCTTACCTGAATAATTACACTGAGCGCCTCAAAAAGAAAAACAAATGCGCTGATTATAATAAAAAGCTCCAGTCCTGCACTCACGGCAACTGCGGCAATAATTCCGCCTATGAAAAGGCTACCCGTATCGCCCATAAACACCTTTGCAGGATATGCATTATATATAAGAAATCCTAAAAGTCCGCCTGCAAGCGCACCTGAAATGATTGACGCCTCCTGATTTACACAAAGCGTAGCACAAGAAACTGCAAAAAACAATGCTACAATCGAGCCTACACCTGATGCAAGACCGTCAAGACCGTCTGTAAGATTTGCACTGTTCGTTGTTGCAAGAAGTACAAACATTACAAAGGGAATATATAAAAATCCCATATCAAAATTTATATCAGTAAAAGGAATTCTTGTCTGTGACTTATCAAGCACTGCATATACAAAAACGGCATAAAGCACGCTTACTACAGTCTGTGCCAGAAACTTCTGCAAAGCTGTAAGTCCCTGATTTTGCTTTTTTACAACCTTTGCATAGTCGTCAATAAAGCCTATAAGACCGAACAATGCTCCACAAAGCAAAACCGCTCCGCCCTCGCTGCTGCGCACAAAAAACACAGAAGCAAGAATACATGAAAGAATAAAGCCTATTCCTCCCATTGTCGGTGTTCCCTGTTTCTTTTCGTGCCACTTCGGGCCGTCCTCGAGTATTGTCTGTCCGAACTTAAGCCGTCTTAAAAACGGAATGAGAAGCGGCTCGCAAAGTGCGGCAATTATGAAGCTTATTATACACGCTTTTATCCACATCGTTTATCATTACCTTTCAGCAAGTATTTCCTTTACAACTATGCGTTCATCAAAATCGTGCTTGATATGCTCGATTTCCTGATACGTTTCGTGTCCTTTTCCTGCAAGGATAATTATATCGTCTTCCTCTGCAATTTCCATTGCTTTCTTAATTGCTTCTTTCCTGTTTTCTATAACGATATGATTATCCTTTTTCATACCTTTAAGGATATCCTTTATAATATCCATAGGCACTTCACATCTTGGATTATCACTCGTTACAACTGCTATATCGGAAAGATTTTCTGCAATTTCACCCATTTTAGGTCTCTTCGTTGCATCACGGTTTCCACCGCAGCCAAACACTGTTATAACACGTTTTTTTGCAAAGGCACGCACTGCCGAAATAATATTTATAAGTCCGTCGGGAGTATGCGCATAGTCAATAATCAGGGTGTATGGGGTATTTGTATGCAAAACCTCTATTCTTCCCTTAACGGGCTTTGCCAGGACAAGACCTTTTTCAATATCTGTATCACTGATTCCGATATTTTTGCACACACATATAGCGGCAAGGGCATTATATACAGAAAATTTACCGGGGATACCCAAACGCATTTCGTGTATTCCCGCTTTGTCGCAAAGGTCAAATATTACTCCACGCTCACTCATTTTAAGGTTTTGCGCCCTTACATCGGAAGGCTTTTCGTACGAATACGTAATTACATTTTCTCCTGCATTGTCAAGGATAACATTTGCATACTCATCATCAGCATTTATCGCCGCAGACCTGCACATTTTAAAAAGCTTTGCCTTGGCAAGTGCGTAGTTATCCATCGTCTTGTGAAAATCAAGGTGATCCTGAGTAATGTTTGTTATTACTGCCGTTTCAAATTCCACACCGTATACCCTGTCAAGCTCTAAGGAATGGCTTGAAACCTCCATCACGACATACTCCCCGCCGCTTTTTTCCATTCTGGAAAAGATTTCAAAAAGGTCAAGCGACTCGGGTGTAGTTCTGCTGCTCTCTATTATTTCATCACCTATAATTATCTGATTTGTTCCTATAAGGTCACAACGAAGTCCTTTAAGCATCAATATCTGACGCACAAGATATGTCGTTGTCGTTTTTCCGTTTGTGCCTGTAATACCGATTATTTTAAGCTTTCTTTCAGGGTGTCCGTAAAACGCAGCACCCACCATTGCCAGTGCTCTTCTTGAATTGTCAGTTTTTATATATGTGCAACCGCAGGAAATCTCCTCTTCCCCTATAACTGCCGCCGCACCGTTTTTTACGGCACTTTCTATATATTTATGGCCGTCTGTCTCAAATCCCTTTATCGCAACAAAGAGATACCCCGGCTTTACCTCACGTGAATCGTAGGCAATTCCGCTTATTTCAATCTCGGTGTCGCCGATAATTTTTTTATTTATGTCTGAAATCAGATTACTTAATTTCATTTTCTACCTCCGTCAATCCGCTTCACGTTGTACAAATTTCACATAAATGGCGGTGCCCTCAGCAACCTCACTTTTTGCCTGCGGGCTTTGCGTTACTGCAATATAATCAGCAGGCAATGCCCCTGATGCCCCGGGTACATCAAGCTTCATCACAAGCTTTGCACCCTCTATAGCACTGCGGGCATTTTCATACGTCATTCCCGTAACATCGGGAACAATTGCTGTTCCGCGTCTTGGCTCCTCCTGAGTGTAGGCAAGAACAACTGAGCCTTTATGAAGTCTGGTACCCGACTCGGGTATCTGATTTGTAATTTTTCCGCCGTTTCCTTTGATTTTTATTATAAGGCCTACATTCTGAAGCTTCTGCGTTGCCTCCTCTACAGTATTTCCTACAACAGACGGAACAGATACGGAAATAGTCTGTGCAGTTTCCTCTGTATACTGCGGTTCATAACCAAGATAGGGCAGTACATCCTGAACAATCTTTCCTACTGCAGGTGCGGCAATCGCACCGCCGCCCGTTGCCCCCGCATTCGGCTCGTCAAGAAGCAGCAGGCATACTATCTGCGGATTGTCAGCAGGCGCAAAGCCTACGAATGATGCTATATATTTTCCGCTGTTTCTGGGAAGCTTTTCACTCGTACCCGTTTTTCCGCCTATTCGAAAACCGTTTATATAAGCACCGCTACCCGTACCCTCGGAAACAACCTGCTCAAGTATAGTTCTCATAGCACTGCTCGTTTCCTCTGAAACGATATTACGTACAGTTTCAGGCTCAAAGCTCTGTGTTATTTTTCCGTCGGGGTCTGTGTATGCCTTTATAATCCTCGGCTTCATTAAATTTCCGCCGTTTATTACTGCCGATACTGCCGAAACCATCTGCAGAGGTGTTACAGTAAACGTCTGACCGAATGACGATGTAGCCAAATCCACAACACCGAGAGAATCGTGGAACGCACCCGCCGATTCACCGGGGATTGTAAATCCCGTTTTTTCCGTAAGCCCAAACGCAGTAAAGTATTTTCTAAATGCAGTCGCACCAAGTCTTGCGCCAAGCTCCATAAACACAGGGTTACACGAATTCATAACGCCCTGCGCAAAGCTTTCTTCGCCGTGTCCCGTTCTTTTCCAGCAGTGTATATCACGGTTTGCAACGTGGCGCACACCCGTGCACGTAAACACATCAGAAACCTTTGCCACACCTTCTTCAAGTGCTGATGCCGCAACAATGGTCTTAAAGGTAGAACCGGGCTCGTAGGAGTCTATAACCGCTTTATTACGCCACATTTTTGTTACTGCAGTGCTGTATGCCTTCTCGTATTCCTCTCCTTCAAGCTCCAGAGAGTCAAGCTGCTCTAAAAGAAGCTGGTCGGTTATAACACGAGGCTCATTAAGGTCATATGTAGGTACTACCGCCATAGCAAGTATTTCCCCCGTGTGCGGATCCATAACGATTGCCGCACCTCCGTTACCGAGCAGATTTTCCTCATATGCCTGCTGAAGATGCTTCTCTGTGTAGCGCTGTATGGTTTCGTCTATTGTCAGCACAACACCTTTTCCGTCCTGCGCCTCAATATAATTTTCATATTTAAACGGCATATCATTGTTTGCAACGTCCTTTGCCGCAACAATACGTCCGTCAACACCGCTCAGCTCTTCATCAAGTACGTTTTCAAGTCCCTCAAGTCCCTGATTGTCACTTCCCGTAAAACCTATTACCTGCGCCGCAAGGGAGCCGTAGGGATAATAACGCTTTGCATCCTCCTCAAAATGTATTCCCGTGAGGTTTTCCTGACGGAGACGGTCTGCCTTGCTTTTTTCCACCTGCTTTGATATTACAACAGACTGTCTGTCAGTGCGTGCAATTTTTTCACGAACACTATCCTCACGCACACCGAGAATTTTTACAAGAGCTGCAGTTACTGCATCGGCATTTTTCACCTTTGCTATTTCCTGCGGATTGATAGTTACCCTCTCAGCAGTGGCACTCTGTGCAAGCACCTTCATATTACGGTCATAAATAGAGCCACGCTTTGCAGTAATTACACTGTCACGTGTCTGCTGCTCTGCCGCCTGCTTTTTATAGTTGCCACCCTTTATAAACTGTATCCAGAAAAGGCGGAGAATAAGCACCATTACACCCACAAGGAACAGTGCCATCATTGCTTTTATTCTCTTTTTTACACCCACTCGTTTTTTCGGCACTGCTTTCTCCTCCTTTAATACGAAAACACAAAAAGGGATATGGCTGTTTTTTATCCGCCACTTCCCTTTAGTATTATATTAATATAGATATTCCAATATAACCGACATACGGTTTATAAATGCACTCAGCACATTTGTTTCTTCAGTTTTAAGAACCTCACCGTTGTCCGTATTTCCAAGGGAAATATACTTTATCTGGTTTTTCATCGGTGGTCTGAGTCCGAGGCGTTGTGCCTCCTGCTCAATTTTTTTCATATCGAGGTTCCCCTCTGCCTTCATACGGGTTTCAACAACCTTTGCGTTTATAAGCTCAAGCTCTGCACGTGCAGAGGAAAGCTCACTGTATTCCTTTGCTATTGCACCGTAACGGAAAAGCACCACAAACGCCATTGTAAAAATCAGCATAGCTGCCGCTACGATGCGTTTTTTGATTTCCTTTGCTTTTTTTCTGCTGTACGCCTTTTTTACAGGCGCTGTTTTAACAGAAGCTGTTTTTCCTTTATTCGTTTCATCATATGTATAGTATTCAGTTTTCAAAGCGCTTGAACCCTTTATATACATTCCTTAAAACTCCTGTCAGATAATTTTTTCTATAGTGCGCAGCTTACTGCTTCTTGCACGTGGGTTTTCATCAATTTCTTTATCAGTGGGGATAAGCGGTTTGCGGCTTACCGTTTTTACAGTGGGTCTGTTTCCGCATACGCACATTGGAAAATCCTTCGGGCATGTGCATCCCTTTTCGAGCGATGCAAAAGTTGTCTTAACAATTCTGTCCTCAAGGCTGTGAAAGGTTATTATTCCCATTCTTCCACCCTTTTTCAGTAGCTCCACACTGTCCCTTATGGTACTCTCGAGGATTTTCAGTTCCCCGTTAACCTCTATCCTTATTGCCTGAAATGTCCTTTTCGCAGGATGAGGTCCGTCTTTCCTTGCTGAAAGCGGTATTGCCGCCTTTATTATGTCTACAAGCTGAAACGTCGTTTCAATACTTGCCTTTTCTCTTTCTTCTATAATGAAGTTTACAATTCTGCTTGCCCAGCGTTCCTCGCCGTAGGTGGATATCACCCTGAAAAGCTCTTCGGATGAATATGTATTTACAACCTCACGTGCTGTAAGATTCTCGCGTCGGTCCATTCGCATATCAAGCGGTGCATCCTGCATATAGGAAAATCCACGCTCTGCATCATCAAGTTGCGGAGAGGATACTCCCAAATCAGCAATTATTCCGTCAAACTTTTCTATATCAAATGACTTTGCAATTTCCTTTATATCAGAGAAATTACTGTGAACTGCCGTGAAATTCTTCCCTTTAAATCTTTCACGTGCATTTTCTATAGCGATAATATCGCGGTCAACACCTACTACACTTCCGCCTTTTTCAAGTATCAGCGCAGTGTGTCCGCCTCCGCCCAGTGTAAGGTCGGCGTATATGCCGCCTTTTTTAACATTTATGCTTTCAACCGTTTCGTTTAGCAGTACCGTAGTATGGTTAAATTCCACTCTGACTCCTCCATTTTAACCGAAACGAAGTAATCCGGACTCTGTTTTTTGCTTTCTGTTTTCCGCCATTACTGCGTTAAAAGCCTTGCATATACGACAGTATATGCTGCATTTTTGCCTTGTACTGACGAAAAACCGTTTGCAAAAAATTCCTTGAACCCAAAATGTCTCAAAATTGAGATTTTTCAAGGCGGCAGGGCGAAGGAATACTGTTTCGTATTTCAAGACCGACAACGAAGAAAAAGCCGATTTTCAGCCATTTTGGGCAGGTTCGGATCACTTCGTTTCGGTTAAGCACACGGGAATCGAACTCCGTATGGTTTTAAAATAGAAATTTTGCATAATACTGCAGAAAATTCTGCAAATATACGTCAGTATTATTCTTGAATTTTCTTTGTCTTATATCAAAAGTTCTTATTTTAAAACTCTTCGACCTTAAACGCAGAGAAATTTAGCGCAATTTTGATGCGAAGGACGAAGATAGGCTGACGCCTTTCGAGGACGACAAATTGAAAGTGTGCAAATTTATCAAGTTTAAGGCATACGGGGTTCGACTCCCGTGTGCTTATCAGAAGCTGATTTCCTCAAGACTTTCGGCAGCTTCTTCAACGGTCATTTCTTCCTCACTCTGAATATATTCCTGCCAACGCTGTGCATCCCAGATTTCCACACGTTTGCTGACACCGATTATTACAACCTCTTTAGTCAGCATTGCGTGTTCACGGTGAGGGGCTGTTATAAGCACCTTACCCTGTTTATCAGGCTCCGCCTCTGCCGCACCTGAAAGAAACATACGCTGCAAGTGACGTGCACTCTTCTGGTTTGAAGGAAGCTTCGAAAGATTTTCTGCAAGCTCCTCCCATGCATCCATAGGATATACAAACAAGCACCCTTCAAAGCCCTTGGTGATCACAAACTGCTCGCCGAGCTGCTCACGAAACTTTGCAGGGATAATTACTCTGCCTTTAGCGTCAATATTATGTGAGTACTCGCCAACGAACATTCAAATCACCTCCACTTTCTTGCACTTTTTTGCACTTTCCTACACTTTGAATATATTTTACTATACATTTTCATAAATTTCAATAGTTTTTTAAAAATTTTTTAAGTTTATTCTTAATTTTTTCGGCAGTTTTGGTTTTTACCAAAATATGCCGTATAACCGAACTTTTTATACCATATTTTGTGTTTAAAACTTTTTCTTTTTAACACAAAATTTAACAATTAATTTCATAATTATTAAATTTCTTAATATTTTAAAATTTCACTTGCAATTATGCTCATTTTGTATTATAATTCACAATGTTGAGGCTTTAAATAAAGATGCCGCAGGCAGTCTGCGACAACTTTTTAAGTAACTTCAACTAAATAATGACTATTTCGCCCGAAAAGATAACAGCGTAAGCGAAATCTTTTCGGAGAGGAAGAATAAACGGTTGCGTGCAGAGTTCTGCGTTAGCATAACGACGCAAAGCCTACCTTTATTCTGACGACGTAGCGACGCCTGCTTTGGGCAACACATCTGAGCGCATCCTGCGGATGATACAGCGAGGATTTGTTGGGGCAGCGGTCGACAGATGGCAAGGCAATTTATTGCCGAAGATAGATGTCGGGCACCGCAACGTGGCGGCATAGCCGAGGATGCCGCAGGCAGTCTGCGACAATTGTTTAAAAGACTTTAACTAAATAATGACTATTACGGGGTGTAGCGCAGCTGGTAGCGCGCCTGCTTTGGGAGCAGGATGCCGCAGGTTCAAGTCCTGTCACTCCGACCAAAAAAACAGTTGGTGCTTTTGCATCATCTGTTTTTTTATTATTGAAGAGGACTTGAACCTTAAGAAGGCAAACGCCGTTAAGAAAACGATTGATAATCGTTTTTAGGTGTTTGGTGCGCAGTCCGGTACCGAAATGCTTTAGCATTTGGGTGGGCAAGCAGTCAAGACGCCATAGGCGGCTGTGTCCTGTCACCAAGGGCAAAAAACAGCACCGACCAAACGGTCGATGCTGTTTTTCATTTGCACAATATTGTTCGTAAAGTTTACTTAACGTGCTTTGCAAGAATTTCCTTGAAGCTGTCAATACACTTATTGATATGCACCTCTTCCCAAGAGGGATGAAGGAACAGACATACTGTTTCACTGCGAAGTGAATGTGCCTTCGCGCAGTATGATTTGTCATACTGTACTGACTTTTCGTCTGTGTATTCCTTTGACTCAAACGGGAACTTTGTAGAGCCAAAACCATTGTGGTTTTTGTACGCCTCTTCCTCATACGCTTCGGGCCACTGTATTCCGTAGCAGGGGGTGCCGCCTGCTGCAAGCTCCTTGAGTATTACAGATGCATCACAGTCAAGCACGCTCAGGTCAAGAAGCATCGGATACCACCAGTATGCATTCTTTCTCTCCTCCGTGTTTACGGGAAGTGCCTTTATTCCCTTTAAGCCTGAAAATGCCTCGTCATACATTTTTGCATATTTAAAACGTCTTGCAAGATTCCAAGAATCAAATCTCTTCATTTCGTTTATACCGATAAGAGATTGCATCTCCGTCATTCTGTAGTTGAAGCCTACTCTTCTGTGGATGTAAGGAAGCTTTTCTTCAAGTGCAAGCATATTCATTCTCGCCTTTACGTCATAGCCGTGGTCACGGAATGAACGACATTCCCAACCTGTTTCCTCATCATTTGTTACAACCATACCGCCTTCGCCGCCTGTTGTAAAGTGCTTTGACTGACAGAATGAGAAGCAGCCTACGTCACCGATAAGACCTGCCTTGATACCCTTGTACTCGCCACCGATACACTGTGCACAGTCCTCAACAACTTTAAGGTTATGCTTCTTTGCAATCTCGAGAACGGGGCCCATATCTGCAACAACGCCGTAAAGGTGTACTACGATAATAGCCTTTGTTCTTTCTGTGATAAGTGCCTCGATACAAGCGGGATCAATTGTATGGTCATCTGTTACATCTGCAAATACGGGGATAGCACCTGCCTGAACTACTGAAAATGATGATGCAATAAATGAGTATGATGGAACAATAACCTCATCCCCCGGTCCGATATTAAGACTTGCAAGAGCAATATGAAGTGCTGCAGTACCGTTTGTGCAGGAGATTGCCATTTTAGCACCCATCCATTTTGCAAACATTTCTTCAAACTCCATACCTCTTTTACCTGTCCAGTAGCTTACCTTACCTTCTTTAAGGGGATTTGCAATTTCTTCAAAGGTTTCAGGTGCAAACTGAGGCCAACCGGGAAAACCGATTTCCTCAATACCTGCGCCATTCATTACTATTTCTTTTTCTGCCATTTTTAACAACTCCTTATTTTTATATTACTTACCTGCCTGCATCTCGCTCACTGCCTCAAGAACACTGTCAGCCATATAGCAAAGCTGTTCATCGCTGAGTCCATATAGCGGAAGATGCGTAAATCTCTTATAGAAAACTTCCTCACAGTTAGGACATAATTTTGCAATTTCTTCGGGATTATATCCCATCTCTTCAACAATTTTAAATCTGTAAAGAGGTCCGAAGTGAGCAATCTGTGTAACACCCTTTTCCTCAAGCTTTTTCTTAAGAACCTGGATGTCTCCGCCTGCTTTTTGCGGGTCAATCTGCAAAAGATACAGATGGAAAGTTGGCTTAATATCGTCATTTCCCAAATCCTGCGGAATAATTGCATCGTTTGCAGCAAATCTTTCTGTAAGATACGCTGCCGCACGTCTTCTCTCCTCAATAATTTCTTCATTACGCGAAATCTGAAGAGTAAGACCTAAGCCCTGAATTTCAGTGGTTGATGCATTACCGGGTACAAAGGGGGCGTATTTACCCTGAATAGGCGTTATATTGTAAAGCCAGTCCTTGATAGGGCAACTGAAATCAAGTCCTAAGAAACGTGCTCTTTTCATTTCTGCTCCGAAGCCGGGAATATTTGTTGTCGCAATACCGCCCTCTCCAAAAGAGGTAATATTTTTAACCTCGTGCATAGAAAACGCTGCAAAATCACCGATTGTACCGATTTTCTTGCCTTTATACATTGCACCAAATGCGTGTGCCGCATCTTCAAGAACAAGTATATTATGTTCTTTTGCAAGCTTCATAATGGGGTCCATATCCACGGGGTAACCGCCTATATGTACAGGAACAATCATCTTTGTCTTATCTGTAATCTTTCTTGCAACGTCAGCGGGGTCCATATTAATTGTTTTGGGGTCTACGTCTGCAAATACAAGCTTTGCCCCTACTGCAAGCGGATATGCCATTGTTGCAACAAAGGTAATTGCAGGAACAATAACCTCGTCACCCGGCTTTAAGTTTGCATATTTATACGCAATTTCAAAGCCTGCCGTTGCATTTGTTACAAAAGTAGCTGTTGTTGTTCCAAGGTACTCATTACACTTCTTTTCGGCTTCTTCAACCTTACTGCCGAGAGAGAGCTTTCCCGGAGGTGTTGCGAGAGCATCAAGCTTTTTAACCTGCTGCCACACAGCTTCAAGAGCATCATCATACTCCTTACCCTCGCCCTGCATTAAAAACTTAATAATTTCCATTAAGTCCTGAACATTGTAGTTTTCTCCTACTGCCGCCCACGGCACTTTTGTCGCTCCTGTGTTGTAACGAAAATCTGTTGATTTACCCATTTTCATTCCTCCTGTTTTTTAATATTTATCACTAAAATTCAGGCTCATACGCCTGCTGACGCTCCTCCCAGACAATTTCCCTTACCTCTATATCCTTGATTTTCAGCTTAGTGGAATACGGCGAAAATCCCACATGCCCGCCAACAAAAGGATTCATATCTATAAGCTCCTGTATAAGAACATCATCAACAATTAAAAAGTTATGTCCGTTAATTGCACCTGTTGTAATTCTTACCTCCTCACCCGGGGTATAGTTATACAGCGGTGTCAATGAACGTGTTTCGTTTTCAGGGAAACGCTCAATACCGCTCTTCCCCTCATACCATCCGTTAAGTCCTGATATATAGGATTTTTTAAGATAATTTATATCATCGTCCCAAGTGGTATTGTAAACAGCATTAAGATCCCTTGTCGCAGGCAGAACACTTGCCATAGCAAAGCTGAACATTACGTCCTTATCAAATCTCTTTTTACTAAGAAGAATACCGCCCTTGTTTTCAGGCTCACACCCTATAAGGTATCCGTCCTGATATGACCACGTGCCACCCTTGTCATCCCATATATCCCGCCAGTTTTCGTCAGGCTTATATGAAAGCACCACGGGTGAAGCATCTACATCTATTTTTTTGCCTAAAAGCAATATTTCTTTTTTCATTTTATCGCCCCTTTTTTCTAATATTATTTTATCAAATACGTGTTTTTTTAAAAAGATACTTTTTTCCTTGTTTTTTGAATTATATTCCCCGAAACAGAAAATTATTGACAAAAACGCACACTGTGCTATACTAAAAACGGGAGTGGTATATATGGTTATAAGCTATGATATTGATAAAATAAATGCCGCACTTGAAGATTTTTACAAGGCGACGGATATTAATATGAATTTACTCAAAGCAGACTTTTCCTTTGTTGGCGGCCGCTCGCACAGAGAAAATAACCGCTACTGCGAGGCTATCCAGAATACCCCGAAAGGGAAAAAGGAATGTCGGTTTTCTGATATAAGACTGCTTGAAAAATGCAGAGAAACCAAAAAGCCTCAGATGCATATATGCCCCGCAGGACTTATTGACGCCGCTGCCCCCATTTTTTATAACGATGTAATTATCGGTTATATCATATTTGGCGAAATGAAGGCAGACATCCCATTTTCCGATTATAAAGAATATCTGTCATCACTTGGTCTTGATACCGAAGAAATGGAGAAAAATTACAATGCCATTTTCGCCTTTAATTCTGAAAAAATACAAAGTGTATCAAATATTGCGAGTATGCTTGCAAAGCATCTTTTGCTTGAAAATATGCTCAAACCCGACTTTGATGAAAATATGCAGAAGGCAGTTGCCTTTATCAATGAAAATCTGTGCAATGACTTAAGCATCCGTAATATATCAAAAAATATAAACGTATCAAAAAGCGTGCTGTATAAACGCTTTCACGCCTGTTTTAACTGTACGGTCAGCGAATATATCAACACACGGCGTGTTGAAAAATCAATTGAGCTTTTGATGCGAACTGACCTTTCAATTGAGGAGATTTCTCAAAAGGTTGGGTTTTCAAGCGCATCATATTACAGTAAAATTTTTAAAAAAGAAAAAGGGATTTCTCCCCTTAATTACAAAAAGAGGCTGTGACAAAACTCACAGCCTCTTTTGGCATTATTTAAAGTAATTTATAATCCCGATAACAAATATTCCCAGCACAAGCACGGGAAGAACATATGTGTAATAAAAGCGCATCCATTTTGCGATTTTAAGACCTTTTCCGCAGTTTGCTTCTTCCACGAATTTATCCCAACCAAATCCGTGCTTTGACATAGCAAATATAATAAACACGATTGAGCCAAGAGGAAGAAGGAGGTTTGACACAATAAAGTCCTCCAGGTCCATAATGGTTGTTCCCTCTCCAAGAGGTTGTATCCCGCTTAAAATGTTAAAGCCGAGTGCGCACGGAAGTGAAAGCACAAGCAGGATTACTGCATTTATAACGCAGGCTTTTTTGCGGCTTATATTAAATAAATCAAGCGTACACGAAATTATATTTTCAAACACTGCAAAAACTGTTGAAAGTGCCGCAAATGTCATAAATATAAAGAACAAGGTTCCCCACAATCTTCCTAAGGGGAGATTATTAAATATATTCGGCAGGGTTACAAAGAGCAGCTTTGGCCCGCTGTTTACGCTGACACCATATGAAAAGCACGCAGGGAAAATAATAAGACCTGACGAAATTGCCACAAAGGTATCTAAAAGCGCGACATTGACAGATTCTCCTAAAAGCGAGCGTTCTCTTCCTATATAGCTACCAAAAATCGCCATAGAACCTATTCCTATGCTGAGAGTAAAAAATGCCTGATTCATTGCGGCAATAATTACGTTTATTATGCCATGCTCCAGAAGCTTATTAATATCGGGCATAAGATAGAATTTAAGTCCTTCCCCGCTTCCCGGAAGAAAAATACTGTTGAGTGAAAGCACCACCATAATTCCCAGAAGGGCAATCATCATAAGCTTTGTTATTTTTTCAAGACCGTTTTGTACGCCCATACCGCAAACAAGGAAACCTGTTACAACCGTAATTGCCATATAGACCGTCATACTGACGGGGTCCGCGCATACGCTGTCAAAAGCCGCACCTATCTCTTCGGGGGAAAGCCCTGCAAATGTGCCACGTGCCGTCATAACAAAATATTTAATCATCCACCCTGCCACAACTGTATAAAACATCATCAGAAGATAGTTTGCCGCCATAGCCACGTACCCGTGTATATGCCACTTTTGTCCGGGCTTTTCAAGCTCCTGATAAAGCTTAACAGGACTTTTATGTGCTGCACGTCCGAGTGTAAATTCCACACTGAGTGCAGGAACACCCATAACAAGTAAGCAGATAAGATATATTAAAACAAATATGCCTCCGCCGTATTGCCCTACCATATAGGGGAATTTCCATACATTACCTATTCCAATTGCACAACCTGCACTTATGAGTATAAATCCAAGTCTGCTTTTAAGCTTTTCTCTGCCCATATATGTAACCTCCGTTAATTTATATAGCCGAAAAATACCGAAATTTCGTCATTTCAGGCATGTTCAGATTTTTCTCTTTCGGCGATCTGCTATATTTTACCACACAACAGAATTTTTGTAAATAGGGGATGTAAAAATAGGCTTTTTACATCCCCATATCATCAAAGATAACAGCGTATATCTACCGCGAGCTTTTCCTCAAGGTTTATAAGGCGTTTTGTAATATCCTTTGAAACCTCATCTGCTGCTTCGTATTTGTTAAGATATTTGTTAAGGGATTTTACACCCATATTGCATCCATCGGTCATAAGGTCTGCTATTGTGGCATCAGTTTCGTTCATTGCGAGCTTCATATTTGTTTTCATCCAGCTCATTCCCTTTGCAATTGCTGCTGGCTCTTTTCCGTCATCATTAAATTTATCAAGAATTTCCTGAAGCTCACGGTCTAATTTTTCGTGTTCTTCCTTGCAGTCAGTAAGAATTTTTTCAAGACGATCACTTGTAACAGAGCCTAAAACATCTTCTATCGAAGACACACCCATTTTAACACCTGCATCACATTCCCTAAGAAGTTTTATTGTATCCTGTTCAATCATTGTTTTTCTTCCTTTCTTTCTCAGATACAATAATTATTCCCTTTAAATGTACGATAATTCAAAAAAGCAGTTGTAAAAAATTTACAACTGCTTTTTGCCAACTATTTTTTTGCTGTCATCTTTTGCATAACAATCATAATTGCCACAAGGCTTATTCCGATTGTATCAGTAACAGCACCCGGATATATCAGTAAAAGTCCGCCTACAAGGCTCAAAATCCGCTGATACCATGTCATATTTTTAAACAAATATCCCTCAAGCGATGCCGATACTGCAAAAATACCTATCAGTGAGGTTATGCTTATCAGAATAACCTCCCACGCTGTGGTGTCAATGAAAAGCATTGCGGGATTAAGTGCAAACACATACGGCACGATAAATGCACCGATTGCAAGCTTCGTCGCAGTAAATGCCGTTTTCATCGGATTTGCCTGCGCAATCGCCGCACCTGCATATGCCGCCAGTGCCACGGGCGGAGTGAGGTCTGCCACTATACCAAAATAGAATACAAAGAAATGTGCCGCAATATTCGGAACGCCCATACGCACTAAAATAGGTGCACAGGTTGCCGCCATAATGCAGTAATTTGCTGTCGTAGGAACACCCATTCCCAGAACGATGCAGCACAGCATTGTTAAAAACAGTGCAACTATAACCTGACTTCCTGCCAGTGCCACAATACCGTTAATCATTATGTTGGCAAGTCCCGTCATTGTTATTGTTCCTGCAATTATACCTGCAACACCGCAGGCCGCTGCAACGGTTATCGTTCCCTGACCGCCCGCTACAAGAGCCTCCCATATTCTTTTGGGAGTTATACGGTTTTCCTTGTTAAATATACTTACAACAATAGCCGCAACAATGGCAATTGCCGCCGCATACTGAATAGAACGTGTGCTTGTTCCCACAAGGTAAATAAGTATTATAAGCGGAAGCAAAAGATATGTCTGCTTAACAAGAGGTAAAAACCTTGGAAGCTCTTCCTTTGTAAGACCTCTTAATCCTTCCTTCTTCGCCTCAAGATGCACTGTGATGAAAATACCTGCAAAATAGAGCATTGCGGGCAGTATCGCACGCACTACTATATTACTGTACGGCACACCTACATAGTCTGCCATCAGGAATGCGGCTGCACCCATAATCGGCGGCATAATCTGACCGCCCGTAGATGCAGATGCCTCTGCCGCAGCAGCAAATTCGCCCTTATAGCCTGTTTTTTTCATAAGCGGAATTGTAACTGAGCCTGAGCCAACCGTGTTTGCCACAGAAGAGCCTGAAACCATACCCTCAAGCGCACTTGCAACAACAGCAACCTTTGCAGGACCGCCTGAAAACCCACCGACAACGGCGTTTGAAATTTTTATAAAGAAATCGGCAATACCCGTACGTTCTAAAAACGCACCGAAAATAATAAACACCACTATAAATTTGGAGCAAACATTGATAGGTGTGGACAAAACACCCTCTTTTCCGTAGAAAAGATAGTGAATAATATAATTAAGCTTGCCCCAGAGGGTTGGGTTTGATAATCCCCAGATAAGAGCATAAACGACAAAGCAGGATGCTACAATAACGATCGGAAGTCCTACACTTCTTCTGCACACCTCTGCCAGTGATATTATTCCTGCAACACCTATTATAATCTGATACCACTCAAAGTTACTGCCTTGCTGAATAATTGTCATAGCGTTTGCCGTATAGTATAAAAACGCGCCACTGCCGCAAATCATCAGCAATATATCATACCACGGTATATAATTAACCTTCTGAAGTCCTTTTCGTGCAGGATACATAAGATATCCTATAAAAATAATAAATGCTACAAACGACGTAAGACGGATTTCCTCAAGCCAGCTTGTAAAAAGTGTTACGTAAATACAAAACAAAGAAAACGCCGCTAATATGCAGTTTACCGCAATCTTTGCCTTTCCTTCCCAAATCCTGACATTTGACTCACGGTCAAACTTCTGCATAACTGCCTGAAGGTCCATAGCCTCAGCCTCGACAGGATTTTTTCTTTTACCTGAAAACATTATAATCCTCCTATGGGTAGCCGCTGAAAAAAGGCTGCGGCAAAGATTGTCGCAGCCTTTTTTATTAATATCAGTCAACTGCTACTGTAATACCCTTTTCCTCAAAATATTTTGCAGCACCCTTATGGAAAGGAACTGTCATACCGCTTGTTGCGTTTTCAAGGCTAAGCTCTGCGCCCTTTGCATTTTCTGCAGCAATAGCTTCTGCATTATCAAAGATAGCTGCTGTAAGCTTATAAACATCCTCCTCTGTTGCATCACTGCTTACAATCAGAGTTGCCTTAACTGTAACTGTCTTAACTGTTTCTTTCTGTCCTGCATATGTGTTTGCAGGAACTTCATATACCGTATAGAAGGGGCAAGCTGCCATAATCTTTTCTGCAATCTCACCGTCAATGGGAACAAGATATGCACTGTTTGTTGTGCAAAGCTCCGTAATTGCAGGAGTAGGTGCACCTGCAACGATAAATGCCGCATCAATCTTTCCGTCCTTTAAGGCATCTGCACTGTCAGCAAATGACTGGTACTGAGCCTTAATATCCTTTTCTGTAAGACCTGCTGCTGTTAAAACATCAATTGCATTGAAATAAACGCCTGAACCGGGAGCACCGATAGAAACCGACTTACCCTTAAGGTCATAAACACTCTTGATATCAGGATTCATTGTTACAAGCTGCAGCGCCTCTGCATAAAGACCTGCAACAGTGCGGAAAGAATCAACCTTACCCTCCTGCTCGAAAGCACGTGTTCCTTCCCATGCATATGACATAACATCAGACTGAACTGTACCGAGCTGATAGTTGCCTGATGCAATACCCTGAATGTTTGCCTTTGAACCGTCTGTAGAAACTACAGTAACATTAACATTTGCATTGTTAGTAATATACTGACCGAGGACACCGCCGTAGCCGTAGTATGTACCTGCTGTTCCGCCTGTACCCATTGTCATCTTTGTTCCTGCTGTGCCGGAGCACGCTGTGAGTGCAAGCACAAGAGAAAGTGCAAGCACAATTGACATAATCTTTTTCATTATTTTTCCTCCTTAAAATAATATCCTGATTATATTATACACCATTTTTCAAATTTTTTCAAGTAATAATTTTCTTTACGTTTTTTGTCCTCACATCTCTACTTCTTTCAAATATAATGAATAGTGGAGGTGCTGTATGGATAATGTTGTTTTAATGGCACTGATTGCAACACTCGGCACCTGGTTTGTAACTGCTCTGGGTGCTGCAACAGTTGCCTTTTTTAAATCTCCTAATCCTAAAATATTGAATTTAATGCTGGGATTTGCATCAGGAGTTATGATTGCCGCAAGCTTCTGGTCACTTCTTCAGCCTGCTATAGAACGAGCCGAGGCGGAGTGTTCTCTCCCTGCATATTTTGTTGCAACAACAGGTTTTTTATTCGGTGCAATATTTATGTGGGCATCTGACAAGGCTGTGAGTTTCGCCAGAAAAAGAACGCAAAACCTGAGCGGCAAATCCAGCGAGCGGCTCAATCGCATAATTATGCTCATACTTTCAATAACTCTTCATAACATACCCGAAGGATTAGCCGTCGGCGTTGCGTTTGGAGCACTGACAAATGTAGGTATAAGCAGCGAAACCCTTATGGGCGCTATAACCATTGCAATTGGCATAGGGCTGCAGAATTTCCCCGAGGGGGCGGCAGTTTCTCTTCCTCTGCGCAGAGAAGGCTACAGCAGAAGAAAGAGCTTTTTATACGGTCAGGCATCAGGAATGGTCGAACCGATAGCAGGTGTAACGGGCGCAATGCTTGTAGTATATGTAGAAAAGATTTTACCCTATGCCCTTTCTTTTGCAGCAGGTGCAATGATACTCGTTGCCGTTCACGAGCTTATTCCCGAATGTCAGAAAGGGCGGAAAACTCATCCGTATTTTTCTACAATGGGAATTATATCAGGTTTTGCCGTAATGATGCTGCTTGATGTAATGCTTGGGTGACAATAAAAAGGATGCAGACTTATTCTGCATCCTCTCCTCCGGGGCCGTCCCTGCGAACTTCTTTATCATTAGGACGGTCTAAACCGGTAGAAACCCACCTGTTATCTGTGGCGGTCTTCTCTTTCTCATTTTCTTTCTTGTTTTCCATAAATATAACCATTCCTTTCATTGCGTTCAAGGCAAAAACAGTATACTATAAATTCAAAATGCAAAGCATTTTGCTCCATACCTCTTCACTTTTCTCTTTTACCTCTTCCCTGTCTGAATTTATTCAGACTTTTCACCCCACAGATAGTATTGTCCTTTATTTAGTTTTTATTCTTTCCTTACACCGTCAATATGGATAAAACGTGCCCTCTGATAATTGTACGAGGATAGCGGCTTATTTATCACATCACGGCTGTGTGCCGCAACTAAAATCCTCGGTTTTACAGAAATAATAACGGGCGAATGGTAAAAATCACCGTTTCTGTTTCCGAGCTGCACAATATCACCCGGCAAGACCTCCCGTCTGTTTACTTCCCTTCCGAAAGGTCCTACAGACTGATTATTTACAAGAAAATCATAGAGAAACTCTACCCCTGTCCACGACGGTGTTCTGTCTGAAGAGGACAGATAATACCACCCGAAAACCGGTGTAAAATTCATTACCCCCGCACCTGCGTAAATGCACTGCGAGGCAAAATTGGTGCAATCACCGCCTATATTTTGAAAATCATAATAAAGCGGATTTCTGCTAAGTGCCCATTTTTTAGCGTAGTCTACTGCAGCATCTCTGTCGTAAGGTATTTCCCTCATATATAACACCCCCTCTGTTAATTTATGTAACATAGGGGGTGATTGTTCTTATTCAAACATCCATTTTAATACATACTGTATATATTCGTCCCAGAACTCCCATGAATGTGTTCCTGCTGACTCTTTGTATGTATAATCATAATCAAGGCTTTCAAATTCTTTTCTCAGCTTCTGGTTATCCTCATACAAAAAGTCCTCCGTTCCTACACCCATATATATACGGGGCTTTAAAGGATTTTTATTTTGCTCCCCCGCAATTACAAGAAGGTCTTCATTTTCAGGCACAGAAAGCTCATCACCAAAAACAGGCTTCAGCGCATCAGGAAACAGCTTGGTTGCCTCCTTAATGTCTGCCACAGAGGAAAGTCCCGCTGCAGCGCAAAAGGCATCACTTCTTTTTAGTCCAATCTTTAATGCACCGTAACCGCCCATCGAAAGGCCTGCAATAAAATTATCTTCGCGCTTTTTGGATATATTAAAAAACTCCTGCATCAGACGGGGAAGGTCACGGGCTATATATGTATAATATTTTTCCCCGTGCTTCATATCAGTGTAAAAGCTCTTTCCGCCAAAGGGCATAACAACACAAATTCCGTACTTTTGCGCATAGCGCTCTATAGATGTTCTGCGCATCCATATAGTGTGATCATCACTTAATCCGTGAAGAAGATAGAGGCATTTATACTTTTCCTTTTTTGCGTTGTTTTCCACACCTATCTCCCCGCCCGTGCTTTGCTGGGGAACTATAACATTTACTGTTGTCTGCACACCCAAAGCCTCACTGAATAAATTCATCTGACAAAAAGCCATTATCTCAAATCCTTTCCATCATAACGTGCACTATTCCCTCTTCCAGAAACTCATCGGAAACGGTGCAAAATCCCATTTTTTCATAAAATCCCATTGCCTGCTTTTGTGCGTGAACGCTTATTTTTTCGCAGTCAAAATGTTTTTTTATTTCTTCAATACTTTTTTTCATAAGAGTGCTTCCCACGCCTTTTTTATGTTCAAGAGAAAGCACCCTGCCCACTGTCACTTTCTTTTTTTCTTTGTCTGACATATATGCACGTAAATATGCCCTTACCCTTTTTCCGTCAGACAGAAAGCAGTGCAGACTTTCATAATCCACATCATCAAGGTCCTGACAGATTATATTTTGCTCAAGCAGAAAAATCTGCGCCCTTGACTTTAAAATTTCATAAAGCTCACACGTGGTAAGCTGTGAAAATTCCTTTGCAAAAAACTCCATAATTTCCTCCGTTTTTAACTGATTACCCATATTATAACAGTTTAAATTAAGAAAGGCAACTTTTATTAAATAAAAAGTTGCCTTAAATTTATACTTATTCTTTAAAATGTTCTTTTGTAAGCTTTGTTACAACTCTGTACAAGCCTATAACACCAATCATATTGGGAATAATCATAAGGCCGTTCATTGTTTCGGAAATGCTCCATATCAAATCAAGATTACCTACGGCACCTATAAATACAACTGCCACATAGATACATCTGTAAATAAATATGGCTCTATCTGACTTTTTTACAAGGTACTGTATACAAACTTCGCCATAATACGCCCAGCCGAGTATTGTGGAAAGTGCAAAAAATATGGTTGCAAGAGTAACACCTATTCCGCCGACTGTCGGTATAGCCGAATTAAAAGCTGCGATACTGAGCGCAGATCCCTGATACTCTCCCGTATTCCAAAGTCCTGACGAAAGGACAATCAGACCTGAAAGAGTACAGATAACAATAGTTGTAAAGAACACCTCAAACATTCCCCAAAGACCCTGCTTTACGGGGTCTTTGGTGCTTGATGCGGCGTGTGCTATAGGCGCACTTCCAAGGCCTGCCTCATTAGAAAAAACTCCCCTTGAAAATCCGTAATGCATAGCCGTCATAATACCATAGCCTGCTACGCCTCCGCCTGCCGCCCTTATGTTAAACGCTTCTTTAAAAATCAGGCTAAATGCCGCAGGTATTTTATCAATATTTAAAATCAAAGCAACAACAGAACACACAACATAAAACACTGCCATAAGAGGGACAAGCTTTTCATTAACAGATGCTATGCGGCGCATTCCGCCTAAAATTACACCTGCCGCAATTATTGTAAGCACTGCGCCCGTTATCCACGGTGCAATATTGAACATACTGTTAAGCGCAACAGCTATAGAATTGGACTGCGTGGCATTTCCTGTGCCCATACACGCAAACATTGCAAAGATTGCAAACAGTGCGGCAAGCCACTTTAATTTAAGTCCGTTTCGTATGTAATACATCGGTCCGCCGACCCATTCACCCTTTGAATTCTTTTCACGGAAATGAAGAGACAGAACTATTTCGGCATATTTTGTAACCATTCCAAGAAGGGCACTTACCCACATCCAGAAGATTGCACCCGGTCCGCCCGATACAATAGCAGTTGCAATACCTGCTATACTGCCCGTACCGATAGTTCCCGCCATTGCTGTCGCAACAGCCTGAAACGGACTTACACCCGATGCGTCCTTTTCGTGCTGATTACTCGAAAAAACACCCAGAATAGTATTTTTAAGCATATAGCCGAACTTTCGAAACTGCAAAAACTTTGTTTCTGATGACAAAAACAGACCCATCCAAATTAGTAGTGCAAGCATAACGGGACCCCAGACGATGCCGTTAAGCCTGGCGTTTATTTCGCTTATTAACTCCATACCTTTTAACTCCTTACTTGTTTTCGGGAAGCAGACAAACCTCGCACTTGTTTGTTGACAGCACAACAGATGTGCGTGTCAGTGATACACCGCTTATACATTTTATATAGTTTAAAATTTCTTCGAGGGTTTTTCCCGTCTTTGTGACAACCTTTAAAATAAAGTCAAAGTCACCTGCGATATAGTAACACTCTGCAACAGAACTGTTTTCCTTTATTTTTTCAACAAAATTTTCGTAGTGCTTAGGATGCTCTAAACTGACATATATAAACGCAAAAAGCTCTCTCCCCAAAGCGCTCTGATTAATTATGGTTGTATACTGCTGTATCATTCCCGAGCTTTCAAGCTTTTTAATTCTTTCAATCACGGCAGAAGTAGACAAATTTATCTTTGTGCCTATGTTTGTTGCGTTCTCACGTGCGTTTTCCTTTAAGCAGGTTAATATTTTGTAATCTATAGCATCCATTTTAAATCCCTCCATTTATTAGATTATACGAAAACCGAAAAAAAAAGTAAATATCCTCATAAAATAACAGTATTTTTTTGTGAAAAAAATAATTATTAGAAATTTTTTACTTTTTTATATTATTTTGGCGAATTTTTTACGGCAAAAAAAGGGGTGTAAAAAAACTTGTTTTTTTACACCCCCTTTTTTGGGGGATAGGAAAAAATGCTTCAGAACGGACAAACTGAGCCAACAAAGCCCATATATGGGCTTTGTTGGGTTACCCGAAGGCGTACGTGGGTACGTCAAGAGGCGAAGTTTGTTCGTAGCAAAAAGGCTTATAAACTAAGAAAAATCGAATGAAATAAGATTTTTCAACCAAATTCAGATGTTTTACAAACTATAAACCACCTGAATTTCGTATCTTTATCGCCTTTTTGCGGTCTGGACTTTTTTTACATCCCCATTTGTCAACCGATTATTTTTTCTTTATACTTCATTGTTGTGTTATAGCCTATATCATACATTTTCTGTATCTTGGCGGGATCTCTTTCAGTACGCTTCCAGTCTGAGGTATCCTCCTCGGGGGCAATGAGAATAATTCTGCCTGCCTTTTCAAGTTCCAAAAGACGGTGATGCGCATCGTTATACATCTTGGTACGGTTTTCAAGTGCCTTTTTTAATTCAGGATATTTTTTGTATAAAAAGCTGCTGATACCGATTGCAGGCTCGACCTCTTTTTCATAGCTGCGTTCACGTGTGATAATGACAATCAGCTTTTCACATCCGTCATCAAGTGCTTTCTGAAAGGGGATAGAGTCAGTAATGCCACCATCCATATAAAGCTTACCGTTTATTTTGATTGGCTGGAAAAGAAGAGGGAGAGCACAGCTTGCAATAACTATCTGCCATGATTTATCCTCGCTCGTTACGGGAAGATACTCGCACTTGCCCGTTTCTATATTCGTAAGAGCCGCAATAACAGTGCATCCTGAATTATCATACGCCTCATAATCAAAAGGCAAATATTTATTGGGAAGCTCGTCAAAAACGAATTTTAAGTTGTAAAGACTGCGGTTTTTGGGGTTGAGCCAATGCCTGAGGCCCATATAACGCTTATCAGGAAGATAGTGAAGACCGATCTGAAGTCCGCGGCCACGCTGCCCCGATACATACGATATTCCGTTGGCAACACCTGCAGATGTACCGATGAGGTAATCCGTTTTCACCCCTAAATCTGTAAGTGCATCAAGCGCCCCCACTGTAAAATATCCCCTGCTGGCACCGCCCTCAAGCACAAGTCCTGATTTCATAGTGTGTTCCTCCCAAAAAACTTAGTGTTAATTCTATTATATCTGTATTAATCAAATGTTTTCAAGGTCCCTTTGTATTTGATTTTTAAGTTCATCTATACTTTGAAATTTAATTTCAGGGCGAAGAAAATCAATAAATTCAATTTTAATTTCTTTTCCGTAAAGATTTCCCTCAAACTGTGGAATATACGTTTCCGTACGCAGATTTTCACCGCCTACGGTAGGATTAATTCCTGCGTTTGTAATCGCCTTATATATGGTATTATCTACCCATACCTGCGTTTTGTATACTCCGTTTTTAAGCTGCGCGCAAAAATTGTCAGGAAATACATTTGCAGTTGGAAAACCAAGCGTTCTCCCAAGATGCTTCCCGTGGTGCACTTTCCCAAAAATGCAGAAGCTTCTTCCTAAGAGATGATTAGCCTGCATTATGCTTCCTTCTTTAAGAAGTGTCCTGATACGGCTTGAAGAAACACTCTCTCCGCCTGACATAATTGCAGGAATACTCTGTGTTTTAAAGCCATATTTTTCACCGTAACTCTTTAAAAGCTCCACATCACCCGTTCCGCCCTTGCCAAAGCGGTAGTTATAGCCGCACACTGCATATTTTACATTATATTTTTTTATAAGTATTTCAAGGATGAAATCCTCTGCACTCATATCAAGAAGGCTTTTATCTGTTTTAAGAAATTCCGTTTCTGCACCAAGTGTGCTTATAAGCCGTACCTTTTCATCATTTTCTGTAAGATAACGTGCAGTGTCGGGGCGCAGAATTTCAGTGGGTGACTTGTCAAAGGTCAGCGCTACGGGCGTAAGGTTATTTTGTTTTGCGTAATCTACAGCAGTTTGTATTATTTTCTGATGGGCAATATGCACTCCGTCAAAAAAACCAAGCGCAACTGCACAAGCTGTATTTATCATTGATAAAACCCCTTTATAAGCTTAAGACATTCTCTGCCGTCCGAAATTGCCGCCTCTGAAAGGGCGATAAACTTACCGTTTTCGTCATAAATACGGAAAATATCTCCCTGCTTTTTACCACGAAAATATATCGGTACACCGTTTTTTACCCTGTCTGCCCTTTTTTTGTCAAGGTATATAGCTTCGTAGTTTTTAAATACTGTGTCAAGGGGGAGAATGGCTTTTTCTGCTTCACCCTTTTCGCCAAGCAGTATAAGCTCATCAGGCGTAATGGAATTTTCTATACAAAAATCGCCTGATGCTGTTCTGCAAAGCTCGCTTATGCATCCACCGCAGCCTAAAGCGTCGCCAATATCTGCCGCCAGTGTACGTATATATGTACCCTTAGAGCAATGCACGCTTATTTTTACATACGGAAGATTAATTTCCCTGATATCAATGGAAAAAACGGTGATTTTACGTGCTTTACGCTCAACATCTATTCCCTGACGGGCAAGATTATAAAGCCTTTCCCCGTTAAGCTGAATTGCACTGTACATAGGGGGGATCTGGTCTATTTCGCCAACGAAAGAGGAAATTACCCTTTTTATATCTTCTTCTGTTACATTTACTTCGTTTGTCTGGATAATTGTCCCCGCCATATCAAGTGTGTCTGTTTTTGTGCCTAAAAGAACGGTTGCATCATAGCGTTTATCCTCAGCGACAAGAAAATCTGCCGCCTTTGTTGCACTGCCTACCAAAATAGGGAGTACACCGCACGCCTCAGGGTCAAGTGTGCCCGTATGCCCTACTTTTTTCATATTAAGCGCCTTGCGCACAATACTTACGCATCTGTGCGAAGAACCGCCCACGGGCTTATTAAGAATTATTATTCCACAGTATTGATTGTTCATAAACATCCTTTCAAGCTTTCCACAAGCTTTCTTTCAGCCTCGTCAATAGTGACGTTTTCAAACGTACAGCCTGCAGCCTTTTTATGACCGCCACCGCCAAAACTGCGTGCAATCGGCTCGATATTGTAATCTCCGAGACTACGCAGGTTAACACGGATTTTTCCGTCTTCAAGCTCCTTTAAAAATGCGCTTATCATAACACCGTCAATGCTTCTGGGAAGCTGCGAAAGCGCATCTGTATCAGAGGGCTTAGCTCCGTATTTATTAAGTGTCTGCATTGTTATTTTTGCAGTAGCTATCTTTCCGTCCTCATAAAGGCAGATTGAATTTATCGCCTCCGCCTTTAATTTAAGCTGTGTCAGGGTATTTCTTTCATAAAGCATACTGCAAAGCTCTGTAGCATTTATTCCCGCCTCGGTAAGTGCAATCAGAATTTCGTACGTGCGCTTATTTACAGATGCATACTGAAAAGAGCCTGTGTCCGAGGAAATGGCACAGTAAAGGTAGCTTGCAATGCTCTTTGTAATTTCTAAATTTGCCGCAGTGAGCATTTCGAAAACAAGTTCGCCTGTGGCAGAGCGTGACGGCTCTACATAAGAAAGAGCGGCAAAAGTTTGGCTTTGGTGGTGGTGGTCAACACACACTGTATTATCGTTTTGTGTGAAGAATTTACCCCACGCCCCCATTCTGTCAGGAGCACCTACATCAAGTGCGCAGTAACATTCATAATCAGGCTTTTGTGAGCCTTCCGTATAAATTACAACATCAGTTTCCATAAAACCGAGATGACGGGAAAGGGGTTCATCTGTAAAAATGTCAGCTTTTTTCCCAAGAGCACGAAGTGCACCCCTTAAGGCAAACGCACTTCCTATGCAGTCCCAGTCAGGATTTACGTGTACAAAAATGGCAACCGAGCGGCACTTTAAAAGATGCTCAATCACTATTTTTTGCATAGCAACTACTCCTTTCAGTCGTTACTTTCAATATCGTGAAGAAGCTTATTTATATGTGCACCGTATTCAATGGAGGTGTCCTCCACAAATGAAAATTCCGGAACACAGCGAAGCTTTATACGGCTTCCGATTTCACGTCTGATATACCCACGGGCAGCGGTGAGCGCCTTAAGCGCATCCTTTTTTTCATCAGCAGAGCCCATAACGCTGATATATGCCTTCGCATAACTTAAATCACTTGTCACATTTACGCTGACAACACTTGTCATCATAGGAATTCTCGGGTCTTTAAGCTCACGGATAACACTGCTTAATTCCTTTTTTATTTCTTCAGATATTCTGTCTGTTCTTTTAAAAGACATAACATTTCCCTTCTTTCAAAAATAAGTAAATGAGAGATTTCCTCATTTACTTATTTTATCTTTATTGTAGATAATTATTAGATTTAGGGATAGGAAAAAAGGTTCAGAACGGACAAACTAAACCCCGAAGGGGCTTGCCCGAAGCTGTATGTGTATACAGCGAGAGGTGAAGTTTGTTCGTAGCAAAAAGGCTTAGTACAAAGAAAAACAGAGCGTAGTGAGGTTTTTCAACATTACATACATAAAACTGAAAATTTGCACTTTCCTAAAGTTAATATTTCTTGCCTTTTTGCGGTCTGGGCATTTTTAACATCCCGTTAGCGAGCGACTTCTTCCATTACGAAGCATTCAACATTGTCGCCCTCTTTAATATCGTTGAAACGTACGAAGCCCATACCGCATTCATAGCCGCTTGCAACTTCTTTAACGTCATCCTTGAAACGCTTGAGTGAATCAAGCTCACCCTCATGGATAACGATACCGTCACGTACAATTCTTACGCTGCAGTTGCGCTGAATTTTACCGTCTGTAACATAACATCCGCCGATTGTACCTACACCGCTTACCTTGAAGGTCTGACGGATTTCTGCGTGACCGATAACAGCCTCACGGAAGGTAGGTGCAAGCATACCCTTCATAGCTGCCTCAATTTCCTCAATAGCCTCATATATTACACGGTACATACGCATATCAACCTTGTTAAGCTCTGCCGCATTTCTGCCGCCCACATCAGGACGTACGTTAAAGCCAACAATAATTGCATTTGATGCAGATGCGAGGGTAACGTCGCTTTCAGTGATAGCACCTACTGCGCCGTGAATTACTCTTACACGTACTTCCTCGTTTGAAAGCTTTTCAAGGCTCTGCCTTACAGCCTCAACACTACCCTGGACGTCAGCCTTAACGATAATATTAAGGTCTTTTACATCACCCTGCTGAATCTGGCTGAAGAGGTCATCAAGGTTAACTCTCTGACGTGCCTTGTTGGCATCGTCTTTTATCTTCTGCTTTCTTGTTTCAACAACGTGACGTGCGGCACGCTCGTCGCTTACTACATAGAACGGATCGCCGCCATCGGGTGTTTCGCTGAGACCTACAATCTCAACAGGGGTGGAGGGAACAGCCTCTTTAATCTTCTTTCCGTGATCGTCAACCATTGCCCTTACTCTGCCCACTGCAGTACCCGTAACAATGATGTCGCCCTGTCTGAGTGTTCCGTTTTGTACAAGAACTGTTGCAACGGGACCTCTGCCCTTATCGAGCTTCGCCTCAATAACAGTACCTCTTGCCTGACGGTTGGGGTTAGCCTTAAGCTCCTTCATTTCGGCGGTGAGAAGCACCATTTCAAGAAGTGAATCAATATTCTTACGCTGTTTTGCACTAACCTCTACGCAGATAACATCGCCACCCCATTCCTCGGGAACAAGGCCGTGCTCTGTAAGCTCCTGCTTAACTCTGTCAGGATTAGCACCGTCTTTATCTATCTTATTGATTGCTACAATTATACTTACCTCAGCAGCCTTTGCGTGGTTAATAGCCCCGATAGTCTGGGGCATAATACCGTCGTCTGCCGCTACAACGAGGATTGCAATGTCCGTAACAAGGGCACCGCGGGCACGCATTGCGGTAAACGCCTCATGTCCGGGGGTATCAAGGAATGCAATCTGATTTCCGTTTATATTTACCATATATGCACCGATGTGCTGTGTGATACCGCCAGCCTCGCTTGCCGTAACGTTTGTTGAGCGGATTGCGTCAAGAAGACTTGTTTTACCGTGGTCAACGTGACCCATTACGCAGACAACAGGGGGACGGGGAAGAAGGTCCTTTTCTTCATCGGGAGCTTCTGCATCACTTAAAAGACGTTCTTCTTCGGTGATGATGATTTCTCTTTCAACCTCTGCGCCCATATCCTCTGCAATAAGTGCAGCAACATCATATTCAATATCCTGCGTGATTGCCGCCATAATTCCAAGCTGCATAAGACGCTTTATAATTTCTGTAGCGCCCACCTTGAGCTTTTGTGCAAGGTCACCCACAGTAATTGTATCGGGAATAATGATGTGAAGCGGCTGCTTCTTTTCTTCCTTTTTGGGCTTTGGCATTTCAGGCTGCTTGGGCTGACTTTTCTTTTGCGGCTGCTGCTTGTTTTTATTCTTCTTAACTCTCTGCTTATTTGTTTCCGTATCCTTGATTTCAGGGGCAAGCTCTTCAGCCTTTTCCTTTGCAAGCTGCATATCAAGGTCAACGGCATTTGTTCTTGTGTCAACATAACGCACATTTTTTGTGGGGGTAATAACCTCATCAATGCTTTCTTCTGCAGGAGCGGAAATTTCGGTGGCTTTTTCCTCTTTCTCAGCCTTTTTTGTTGCTTTAGCTTCCTGCTCCTTAAGAGCCTTTTCCTGATGTGCGTTTACATATTCTTCTATAGTAGAGCCGTCATCAAATTTTTGTGTATAGTAATCCATCACAACGCTCATCTCGTAAACATCAAGAGAAGCGGCTGTGCTTTTCGTAATCCCCATAACATCGGAAAGCATTTTTACAATTTCCTTACCGGGAACATTTATAGCTTTTGCTATTGCGCTGATTTTCTGTTTTGCGATCATATTTTAGCACCTCCGTAAATTTTAGAGCGTATCACTCGGCACCATCTTTTTTATGATGGCATTGGCAAAGCCTTCATCACATATTGCAATCACGGGCATATCTTTTTTTCCTGCCGCACGGCTTAAAGAAGCCTTGTCAGAATAAAAAACAATCTTAATGCCTTCGGTGCGGCATTTCCCCTCAATCCGTCTTTTGTTGCTGGTGCCAATATCCTCCGCCGCTATAACGAGACTTGCACGCCCTTCATCAATTGCCTTTTCTGTCATAAAAACTCCAAAGGCTGCCTTGTTTGCACGAACAGCCAGACCAATCATACCAAGTAATCTATCGTTCATTAAATCAGTTCCTTTTTAATGTTTTCTTTTAACTCGGGCGGAAGTGCAGCTTTGAAAGCACGTTCAAACGAACGCTGTTTTTCAAATTTCTCTCTGCACTCGCCATTTTTGCATATGTATGCACCGCGCCCCGGAAGCTTTCCCTGCGTATCAAGGTTAAACTGACCATCAAATTTTACAACACGCAAAAGCTCTTCCTTAGGCTTCATTTGCCTGCATACAACGCACATTCTGAAAGGGATGGACATTTATATCTCCTTTCCGCTTTCACCGCCGTCACTTTTGATATCTATTTTCCAGCCGGTAAGTCTTGCTGCAAGACGGGCATTCTGTCCCTCTTTACCGATTGCAAGAGAAAGCTGAAATTCAGGAACGGTTACAAGTGCGGATTTATTCTTTTCATCAATTTCCACGCTTAATACCTTTGCGGGGTTAAGTGCCGCGCTGATATACTCTGCAGGGTCTTCGCTGTAAGCAATAACATCAATTTTTTCGTCGTTAAGCTCCTCAACAATGCCTGCAACACGTGTACCCTTCTGACCTACGCAAGCACCTACGGGGTCAATACTCGGATTGTCGGAATATACTGCAAGCTTACTGCGGCTGCCCGCCTCACGTGCGATGCTTTTTATCTGAACTGTGCCGTCAGCAATCTCGGGAACCTCCTGCTCAAAGAGCTTTTTAACAAGACCGGGATGTGTTCTTGATACCATTAAGTTTACACTTCTTGTTGTCTTTTTAACCTCAAAAACATAAACCTTAAGTCTGCGGCCGGGGGTATAATCCTCACCGGGGATTTGCTCACTCGGTGTAAGGAGAGCCTCTGCAGAGCCAAGGTCAACCATAACGCCTCTGCGGTCAAGCTTTTCAATCTTACCGCTCATAACGTCGTTTTCCTTGTCACTGTACTCGTCATACATATTTCCACGCTCTGCCTCGCGGATTTTCTGCACAACCATCTGTTTTGCTGTCTGTGCGGCAATACGGCCGAATTTTGCAGGCGAAGCCTCAAAATCAACGCTGTCACCAATCTGGTAACGCTTATTGATTTTCTGTGCCTCCTCGAGTGAAAGCTCGGTTGCATCGTCCTCTACTTCTTCCACAACTGTCTTTGTGCAATAAACTCTCATATCTCCCGTTTCACGGTTAACCTCTGCAAAACAGTTGTAGCCATTGCCGAAATTTTTCTTGTAAGCGGTTACGAGTGCCGCCTCAAGAGCCTCAAACATTACTTCTTTTTTAATGCGTTTTTCCTTTTCAAGTGCGTCAAGCGCCAGTATAAGCTCGTTATTCATTTTTTGTTAAACACTCCTATCAAAAATTAAAAGCCAGACGTACAGATGCCGCCTTTTGCTTTTCAATTTGTATTTCTTTTCCGTCTGTTTCTATGGTAATGATACCGTCATTGTATCCTTTAAGAATACCTGAGTAGTCTTTCTTTCCGTCAAGCGGAGCGAAAAGCTTTATCTCAATTTCCTCGCCCATAACCTTTTCAAAGTGCCAGTCACGTGAAAGCACACGGTCAATTCCCGGGGAAGAAACCTCAAAAATATACGCTTCCTTAATAAAGGAAAGGTTATCAAGCAGGGGGCTTATCTCACGGCTGACATTTTCGCAGTCCTCAATCGTAACGCCGCCCTCCTTATCTATGAAAAGACGCAGGAAGTATTCACTACCTTCCTTTTTATATTCTGTTTCATAGATGTATACGCCGTGGCGCTGGCAGACATCAAGGGCAATTTTTTCAAGTGCCTCATCAATTTTTGCCAAGGTATCATCTCCTTTAGGACTATTTGTTTGGTAATAATACGAAAGAGTGGGCCGCAAGCCCACTCTCATACTCTTTTTGCATTATATCACCTAAATATATATAATGCAAGTATTTTTTGAAAAAAATTCAATTATTTACTACATTATTAATATAATAAACGGAAAGGAGTGTTTTTATGCCGACAATATATCTTAGTCCCTCTACGCAGGAGGGAAATATGTACGTTACGGGCGGAAGCGAAGAATATTATATGAATCTGATTGCAGATGCAATGGTTCCCTATCTTAGGTCAAGCGGAATACAGTATACAAGAAATACACCCGATATGACAGCTTCAAGCTCTATTGCGCAGTCGAATATGGGCAATTACGACCTGCACCTTGCTCTCCATTCAAATGCGGCACCCGAGGGGCAATATGGGCAGGTGCGTGGTGTAGAGGTATATTATTCCCCCGGAAGTACACGGGGAAGACGTGCGGCAGACATTTTTGCACGCAATCTTAAAAGTATATATCCCGTGCCGTCCCTTGTGCGGACAATTCCCACCACCATAATCGGTGAGGTTACGCAGACACGTGCCCCTGCCGTATTTTTAGAGCTTGGTTACCACGATAATGTAGACGATGCAACGTGGGTGGAGGAAAACATACAAAGGATAGCCGCAAATTTAGTTCTTTCACTGACACAGTATTTTGGAATTCCGTTTGTAGAACCCGTTCCTCCAAGAACGGGCACAGTAAATGTTTCAAGCGGAACGCTCAATCTTCGTTCCCGTCCCAATACGTCCTCAAGGATAATTGCATCTATGCCTAATGGTGCAACTCTCAGCGTGCTCGGTCAGTGGCAGGACTGGTATGTTGTAAATTACAGAGGACTTGTGGGGTATGCCGCATCAAGGTTTGTAAATATTACGTAAATATACTTGATAAATCTTTGTAACTGTTATATAATCAGCATATGTGGACAGAAAGTCCGTATATGCTGATTTTGCAGGGGGAAAGATATATGACCTTTTTTGTTATAGCAATTCTTATTGGATTTATATTTGTTAATTACAGTGCAAACCATATTCCGAAAACGGGACGTGATGCAGATGCATCGGGTGAAATTATTGAGGCTGTTATAGTAAACCGTGCGAAAAGCGCTGACAGAAGTGCTGTTATGAAGCTTGTACATAACAAACGTAATTTTCAGGTAAAGATGAAACCCACGGAGGCACATCTGTGGATAAAGGGAGACACTGTAAGAATTATTCTTTCTAAAAACACAAAAAAATACAGAGTTCTTTTTGGTGAGTATTTCAGGGAAAATGAAACGCGCATACGTGATTATGCACTGTCAATGCTTGAAAAGAGAATTAATGTGAATTTCGTTGCCGCAAAGCTTTCCAAATATACAAAAGAAAGCTTTGAAGCAATTAAAGCCTCAAAGCTTGAGTCACAGCGTATTTACACCTTTGTAACACTTATGGGAATACTTGATATATATACAGTTGTTACAGGTGTGGCAGGTGCAGTATTTCTTATCTGGTGTGCAAAGAAAACACCGTCATTTGGTGATCTGATTGTACCGCTTTTGGTTATCGTCGTTCTTATATGGATGCTTTATAATACAAATGAAACGTGTAAGGGTATTATAAAGAAAGCCGAAAAAGAACGCAAGTAATTACGTCCTTATTGGTGAAAAACGAAATTCCTCTCCGCCTTCTGTGCCGTGTGCGAGGTTATAAACATCGGTGCTTCGGCATTCAAGGAGGAAAATATCATCGTCTTTTACACAGCCGCCTCTTGTCCTTATGGGAAGTGAGGCGGTTTTTTTCATTGCCTTTAAAACTTTGCTGCCCGTTTCATTGAAGGCGAGCGGGCGTATATATGTCGGCTCGGGAGCAGTTTTAAAGCAGTTATTTATAAGAAGATTGCAAAGAATTCTCCTTATTCTGCTTTGCGTGTAACGTCTGGTGGAAACTTCCGATACTATTTCGTCAAAGGTGTTCAGGTGTGCTGCCTTTTTAAGACGCACGGCAAGTTCTTCATTGCAATCGGGGATAAGGCAAAGCTCCTCTGCGCTTACTGTTTTCAGGCGCAATGCAATGAAAGCATCAAAATTTTTCATAAAAAGAGGGGAGGAATCATAATTATAAAGCATATACTTGTCCGCATCCTCGCCACTTTCAATAATTGAACGCACAAACGATGCCGATGGGATTTCTTTTTCGCAGGATTTTTCGTTATAGCCTGCCCCCATACGCTTTATTGTGACGGGTTTTATATCAGCGCGTATGGCTTTAAGCGCACGTATGTATTCTACGGCAAGAATATTGTTGGGGCTTTCAAGAAGAGTTGCGTCTGCCCCCATTTTAAAAAGTGCATAGGTGCGTGCGGCAGGAAAAGAAGCACCACGGGAAAGCTTTTCGTCAAGCGCTTTGCGAAAAGAGGGACTTTCTTCGTTTAATATATCTGCTAAAGAAGTCAGTGCGTCAATATCTCCGCACTCACTCCCAAACCACAGCTTATCTATGACGTTGCACGCATCAAGGATTTTGACACCGCCTCTTGCAAAACCTTCGGCAGACGAAAGGGCAAAAGCGGCAGGAAGCTCCAAAACGAGGTCAACGCCGTTTTTTAGTGCGGCGCAGGCACGCTCAGCCTTGCTATATATACTGCATTCTCCTCGCTGAACAAAATTACCGCTCATTATTGCAATTACTGCGTCACTTTCTTTGCGCATATTGTCAATTAAGAGCTTATGTCCTGCGTGAAAAGGGTTAAATTCTGCAATTAAAGCACTTATTTTCATAAAATCACTCGCTTTTTTGCTAAAAGTTATTGAAAATTCCATATTTATATTATATACTATATGATTAGAAAAATAAAGTTTTTTGGAGGAATATTTTTATGAGTAAATTTTTGGACACAATTAAGGAGAGAGCGAGAGCTGATAAGAAAACTATCGTTCTTCCCGAATCAATGGACAGACGTACCTGGGAAGCGGCAGAAACAATTCTTAAAGAAGACATTGCAAACATCGTAATCATCGGTACTCCCAAAGAGGTTGAGGAAAATTCCAAAGGACTTGACATCAGCGGTGCAACAGTAATCGACCCCTTTACATACGAAAAAACAGAAGAGTACTTAAACCTTTTTGTAGAGCTCAGAAAATCCAAGGGTGTAACATACGAGCAGGCAAAGGAAATCGTGCTCGGTGACTATATGTATTATGCGTGCCTTATGGTTAAGGCAGGCGACGCAGACGGTGTTGTTTCAGGTGCGTGCCACTCAACTGCAAACACACTTCGTCCTTCTCTTCAGATTATCAAGACAAAGCCCGGTGTAAAGCTTGTTTCAGCTTTCTTCCTTATGGTTGTTCCGGATTGTGAGTACGGTGCAAACGGCACATTCGTATTTGCTGACAGCGGTCTTGTTCAGAACCCCAATAGTGAAGAGCTTGCAGCAATCGCAGCTTCTTCTGCAGAAAGCTTTGAGCTTTTAGTTGGGGAAAAGGCATATGTTGCTATGCTTTCTCATTCAACAAAGGGCAGTGCAGCACACGCTGATGTTGATAAGGTTACAGAGGCTACACGTATCTGTAAGGAAACCTTCCCTGAAGTATGTGTTGACGGTGAATTACAGCTTGATGCGGCAATTGTTCCGTCAGTTGGTTCTTCAAAGGCTCCCGGTTCACCCGTTGCAGGTAAGGCAAACGTACTTGTATATCCTGACCTTGATGCAGGTAATATCGGATACAAGCTTGTTCAGCGTCTTGCAAAGGCAGAGGCATACGGCCCTGTTACTCAGGGTATTGCAATGCCCATCAACGACCTTTCAAGAGGTTGCAGTGCAGAGGATATCGTAGGCGTTGTAGCAATCACATGTGTACAGGCTCAGGCACAGAAATAATTATTTGAAAATTATCGAAAGGAAGTTTTTATAATGAAAATTCTTGTTATCAATGCAGGAAGCTCATCCCTTAAATATCAGCTTATCGATATGGATAATAAGGCTGTTATGGCGAAGGGCCTTTGCGAAAGAATTACTATCGACGGAAGTAAGCTTAACCACACCCCCGCAGGCGGTGAAAAGGTTGTAATTGAAAGCCCCATGCCCACCCATGCAGAGGCTATCAAGCTTGTAATTGATGCACTCGTTGACAAAAACCACGGCGTTATTTCTTCTATGAGTGAGATTGGTGCTGTTGGTCACCGTGTTGTTCACGGCGGTGAAAGCTTCAGCGAAAGTGTTGTTATCACTGATGAAGTTAAAGAGGCAATCAAGGGATGTATCGAGCTTGCGCCCCTCCACAACCCTGCAAACCTTATCGGTATTGAGGCTTGTGAAAAGGTAATGCCAAATGTTCCTCAGGTTGCAGTTTTTGACACTGCTTTCCATCAGACAATGCCCGAGGAGGCATATCTCTACGGTATCCCCTATGAGTATTATGAAAAGTATAAAATCAGACGTTACGGCTTCCACGGTACAAGCCATAACTACGTTTCAGGCAAGGCGGCAGAGCTTCTCGGAAAATCTATCGAGGACCTTAAAATTATTACCTGCCACCTTGGAAACGGCTCCAGTGTTGCAGCTGTTAAGAACGGTAAGGTAATTGATACAACAATGGGACTTACACCTCTTGCAGGTATCCTTATGGGTACAAGAAGCGGTGACATCGACCCCGCAATCGTAACCTTCCTTATGGAAAAGGAAAACCTTGGCATCGAAGAAATCAATGCAGTTCTTAATAAGAAGAGCGGTGTTCTTGGTGTAAGCGGTGTTTCAAGTGACTTCCGTGACCTTGCAGATGCAGCTGATAAGGGTAATAAGCGTGCAGAGGCAGCGCTCAAGATGTTCTGCTACGGAATAAAGAAATATATCGGTAGCTATGCAGCAGCAATGGGCGGAGTAGATGCAGTAGTATTTACAGCCGGTGTAGGTGAAAATGACAGTGCTACACGAAAAGGTATTACAGAAGGTCTCGAGTTCCTCGGAATAAAGATTGACGCAGAGAAGAATAAGCTTCGCGGTCAGGCAATCGATGTTTCAGCAGAGGGTGCAACAGTAAGAACTCTTGTTATTCCTACTGACGAGGAAATGATGATAGCTACAGAAACACAGAGATTGACAAAATAATTGTTGACAATTAAAATTTTTGATAGTATAATATGTAGGCGCCTGCTTTTGGGCGTTAGGTGTTTGATATGAAGATAAATATTGCATCTGTACTGAAAAATGAGGGTGCTTCGATGAATTTTTCGGGCTTAGTGGAGCTTGGGAAGACTAAGTTTATGGGCAGCACTCTTGATTTTGAGAAACCGCTCGAAATTGACGGCAATGTTCTTAACATTGGCGGCACAATAGAAATAAGGGCGCAGATAAAGGGAGAATATGTCACGCAGTGCTCCCGTTGCGGTGATGATGTCAGAGAAAGCCTTTTTGCAGAGCTTTTTGAAAGCATAGCAGGTGACTTTTCCGATGCAGACGAGGAGTGCGTAAGTATCCAGGGCACAGTTATGGATATTGGCGGTGCGGTTGATGCGTGCATATTTAACAGTATTCCGCTGCAGTTTCTTTGCAGTGAGGAATGCAAAGGATTGTGCCACGTATGCGGCATAAACCTTAATAAAAATAAATGCAATTGCGAAGAAGAGGTCTATGACCCGAGATTCGCCATCTTTAGAAATTTGAGTAAAGAGGTGTAGAAAATGGCAGTTCCAAAGAGAAGAACTTCTAAGGCAAGAAGAGATAAAAGAAGAGCTAATTGGAAGCTTGAGGTTCCCGGTATGGTTAAATGCTCAAACTGCGGTGAGCTTATAAAGGCACACATCGTTTGCAAGCATTGCGGATACTACAAGGGCGTTCAGGTTGTTAACAAGGCAGCTAACTAATCACAAAAGACAATTTACCGTCCCGTATTTTCGGGACGGTAAATTAATTTGCCTTTGTAAAAAATTAATATGCCCCCGTAGTAAAGAGGATATTACAAGCCCCTCCTAAGGGCTAGTCATCGGTTCGATTCCGGTCGGGGGTGCCATAAAAAAAGACATTTTTCGCATTGAAAAATGTCTTTTTTCAGTTATATTTGCCTGCGGCAAGTTATATTGCTACGCAGTTATATTCGGCAACGCCGAGTGATATTGTGCTTCGCACGGTTTAATGGCAAATATAATATCACTGAAACAATCAGGTTTCAATAACACTTTTGCTTTGCAAAAATATCACTCTGTACGAAGTACAGAATATCACTTAGACAAAAAAGTAGCCAAAATTAAATGTTTTATAGCCATTTTTATATTGAAATTTGTTTTTTGATGGCTTATAATGATTATAATAGGTGACTTTTTGAAAAATTTCAGGAGGTATGTACGATGAAGGATATTACATTAGTTGTGATGGCGGCAGGAATGGGAAGCAGATTTGGCGGTCTTAAGCAGGCGGAGAGTATTACCCCCGACGGTAAGGCTATTATTGACTTTTCTGTATTTGATGCTAAAAAGGCAGGCTTTACAAAGGTTGTTTTCATTATCCGTGAGGATATGAAGGAGGATTTCATCCGCCTTGTAGGAAGCCGTATTGAAAAAACAATTAAGACAGAGTATGTTATGCAGGATTTGTCTCAGCTTCCCGCAGGAAGAACGAAGCCCTTTGGTACAGGTCACGCAATACTGTGCTGTAAGGACAGCGTGAAGGAGCCTTTTGCAATAATAAATGCTGATGACTATTACGGCAGCAATGCGTTCTTTGAAATGGCAGAGCATTTAAAAAATGCAAAGAAGGGCGAATTTGCAATGACTGCGTATGAGCTTTCAAATACTTTAAGCCCTAACGGAACTGTTTCACGCGGTGTGTGCAGTGTGGAAGAAGGCTTCCTTACCGACGTAACAGAGGTTACGAAGATTAATTCTGATATGACATGTGTAATTGACGGAAAGGATGTTACCCTTGATGCAAAGACACCTGTATCTATGAACCTCTGGGGACTTACACCCGATGTTTTTGAGCAGATTGAAAAGGATTATCAGACATTCCTTAAAGAGGCTGATTTGTCAAAGGATGAATTTTTCATTCCTACAATTATAAATGATATGGCAAAATCAGGCAAAGCAACCATAAAAGTATATACTAATAAGGATAAGTGGTACGGCATTACATACAGAGAGGATTTGCCCGAGCTTAAAGAGGCTATAGGAGGATACATCAATGCAGGATTATATGAAGGAATATAATGTATTAAAGAGCTTTGCCATTGAGGGTGAGGTTAAAAGTATTGCTCCCTATGGTGAGGGACATATAAATTCTACGTTTCTTGCAGAAACAACAGTAAAAAACTACATTTTGCAGAAAATCAACACTGTTGTTTTCAAACAGCCTGAAAACGTTATGAATAACATTTTACTTGTAACAGAGCATATTGAGAAAAAGGGTGCGCTTTCCCTTACCGTTATTAAAACAAATGCTGGGGAGCCTATGCTCAAAACAGAGGACGGATGCTACAGAGTATATGACTTTATAGAAAATTCACTTACATTGCAAAAGGCAGAAAGTGCAGAGGATTTTTGTAATGCAGGATTTTCTTTTGGTGAATTTCAGAAGGCTCTTTCTGACTTTGATGCAAGTAAATTAAGTGAAACTATAGCACGCTTCCACGATACTCCCAACCGCTTTGAAAACTTTAAGAAAGCGGTAGAGGAGAATAAGTCGGGAAGACTTGACACCTGTAAGGAAGAGACAGAGTTTGTGCTTGAACGTAAGGATACATATGATAAAATTGTAAAATCCCTTGCCGATAAGTCTATTCCCCTTCGGGTAACACACAACGATACAAAGCTTAATAATATCCTTATGGACCCTGAAACAAGAAAGGGTAAGGCAGTTATCGACCTTGATACGGTTATGCCCGGCTCAATGCTTTATGACTTTGGTGATTCAATCCGTTTTGGTGCAAGCACAGCCGCAGAGGATGAAAAGGACCTTGACAAGGTGCATTTTGATATCGAGCTTTTCCGTGCGTATGCTGAAGGATTTTTAGGTGCACTTGGCGACAGTATTACAGAAAAAGAGCGTGAACTGCTTCCATACAGTGCATACCTTATGACAATTGAGTGCGGAATGCGTTTCCTGACAGACTATATTGACGGCGATGTATATTTTGCAACAAAATATCCCGAGCATAATCTCGTAAGATGCCGTACACAGTTTAAGCTTGCTTATGAGATGCAGCAGCAGGAAAAAGAAATGTCAAAGGTTATAGATGAAATATTAAGATAAAGGAAAAAAGGCATCTGCATTGCAGGTGCCTTTTTGAAAATAGTATAAAAAGTAGTTTTAGTGGTATTCCATCTTTGATGGAGTGATATTTTTGCAGCGCAAAAGTGTTATTGCAAACTATGTTTGCAATTATATTATATTTGCCTTTTAACTGTGCGGAGCACAATATCACTCGGCGATAGCCGAATATAACTGCGAAGCAATATAACTTGCCGTAAGGCAAATATAACTGAAAAAAGCGTACTGAAACTTCAGTACGCTTTTTTCTGGAGCGGAAGACGAGATTCGAACTCGCGACGTTCACCTTGGCAAGGTGACGCTCTACCACTGAGCCACTCCCGCATAACGATATTAGTATAGCAGATAAAGTTTGATTTGTAAAGAGTTTTTTTAAAATTTTTTTGCGCTCTTCATTATTATTGACAATCAGGAGGCTTTGATGTAAAATATATTAGGAATTTTTTTCTTAGGAGAGAGTACGAATGAGGAAAATATCTTCTGCGATATTTATGATAATGATTATGCTGGGCTTTGCCATATGCGCAGAGGCGGCAGATTACGTTTACAGTGCGTCAGTGGATGGAATGATAGAACTTCACCTTTCCCCTGATGAGGAAAGCTACAAAATAACTGATATTCCCGCCTGTTCAAAAATGAAGCTTATTAAGACGCAGCGCACGTGGGGGCTTGTTGAGTTTAAAAACAAGTGCGGTTGGATAAATCTCAGCTTTACACGTGATACGTATGATGAGGCGGCAGAGGCAACGGGTAATGACAGCACAAAAAATGTAAAGGTAAATTCAGCAGAGGACAAAGCGGTGCTTTATAATGTGCCGTCGCTTTCAGAAGTGCTCGGAAGTGAACAAAAATATGTAGTTCCAAATGATATGGTGCTTCAGATAAAGCGTGAAACGGCATCAGGCTGGGGTCTTGTATCAATGAACGGAAAATATGCGTGGATACAGACAAAAGAAACAAAACAATATGAAACACAGACTGAAAAGGAAACGGAAAAATACGGAATATATTATGTGTATGTGCTTTCAGACGGAGGATGCGGGCTTGAGCTTAAGGATGCCCCGCAGGGAAAAAACTTATATGCAGTAATTCCCGATTGTATAAAGCTTACAGTAAGGGAAACAAAAGGTAATTATGCGTATGTTTCCTATGACGGAATAAACGGATGGATAGACCTTCGTTATACAACACAGTCGCTTTCAAATGCACAGTCTAATGCGGGAACTTTAGTAAATGTTGAGTATGAGGTTACACCTCTTGACGGTCTTGAAAGTCAGGATATATTAAGCGTTCCCTCAGAAAATGAGGGCGATGGCGGCTTTGTCGTCGGAAGTGTGAAAAAAGGTAGTGCAGTGTTTGTACAGAGGAGCACTTTAAACGGATGGTGCCTTGTAAATTACGGCGGAAAACTCGGATGGCTGCCGCCGGGCTCTGCTGTTCCTGCACAAACTCAGCAGACAGACATAATTACACCTTTTGGTGAGGCACGTGAAGGATATGTAAGTACAATAGAAAGTAAGGGTATGAAGCTTTATACTCTGCCGGGGGAAGAGGATGCTGTGGCAACTATTCCCGAGGGGGTACGGGTAAAGTCCATTGCTCAAAAGGACGGCTATGAATATGTATGCTGTGACTATGCCGCAGGATGGGCAAGGCCTATGCAGACAGCTCCTACGCAGGAGGAAGTGTTTACTTCCAATCAGTTAAAAAGGAAAGAATATTATCTTATAGATGATGAAACTATGCTTATGAGTCTGCCTACATATTCTGCGGAATGTGAGAGTGAGGAACTGCTCATCTGTACGGTAGGAACATATTTTGAGGTTTCAAAGATTGTGAGCACGGGAAAACGCAAATGGGGCTTTACACAGATAGACGGGAAGAAAGGTTTTATAAACCTTGCCTGTGCAGAGGAGACCACATCTCCGCTTGTAATAGGTGTCAGTGCACTTCTTACCATAGCAGCACTTGTTTTTGCCGTTTTAGGATTAAAAAAGATATTAAAGAAAAGAAAAGCTACTGCACAAAAAGCAGGAAAGGATGCATGAAAATGAGAAAGAATTATGAACTTGAGGTTGCAGGTGTTAAAAGAGAGCTGCCGATGTTTGCGGTAAATGACAAAATTTCGATAGCTGCATTTATAATTTTCGGTGATGTGGAGCTTACCGTAGCGTGTGCGGGCGAGCTTCTTAAAAAAGTGCCCGAACACGATATTATGATTACGGCAGAGGCAAAGAGTATACCACTTATTCACGAAATGGCACGTCAGAGCGGTGTTAACGGATACGTTGTTGCCCGTAAAAAGCAGAAGGTATATATGAGTGATGTTGTGGAGGTAAGTGTTAATTCCATCACTACACAGAGCGAGCAGAAGCTCTACTTAGGCAGTGAAGATGCGCAGAAGCTTAAGGGAAAACGTGTGCTTATAGTTGATGACGTTATAAGCACAGGTGAATCGCTTTGCGCCCTTGAAAAGCTTGTTGAGGCAGCAGGCGGAAATATCGTGGGCAGGGCGGCTGTTCTTGCAGAGGGCGATGCCGCACAAAGACCTGAGCTTACATTCCTTGAAAAACTGCCGCTTTTTGATGCTGACGGAAATATTTTGGAATAAATCTTAAAAAGTGGTTGACAAAAACTAAAAGCAATGTTATAATAGCGTAGCAATAAAGAAGAAGTTACCGCTTCTCACCTCACGGGGTTTACTTGTGTGGTTAATAATTATGGGCGTTTTTATGATGCTTGTTTTTTGGAGCGGTAGGTTTTTCCTGCCGCTTTTGTTATGTGCGGCACAAATTTTCTTTGGAGGTGTTTTCCATTAGCAAGGAAATGATGATTAACGAAGAAATCAGGGATAGTGAGGTCAGGGTAATAGACAGCGACGGAAGTCAGCTTGGTATTATGCCTACAGGCGATGCGCTTGATGCCGCTATAAAGAGAAATCTTGATTTGGTGAAGATTTCACCTAATGCAAATCCCCCCGTATGTAAAATTATGGATTACGGTAAATATCGTTTTGAGCTTGCTAAAAAGGAGAAGGAAAACCGCAAGAATCAAAAGGTTGTTAACCTTAAAGAGGTACGCCTTTCACCCTCAATTGACAACCACGATTTTGAGACGAAGCTTAAAAATGCCTGCAAATTCCTTAAAAACGGGGATAAGGTAAAGGTTAGTGTTCGTTTCCGTGGCCGTGAAATACATCACGCATCAATCGGGGAGGAAATTCTTGACCGTTTTGTAAAGGGTGCGGAGGAATTCGGCACCGTTGACAAAAAAGCGAAGCTTGAGGGAAAGAATATGGCGATTACAATTTCGCCCAAAAACTGATTATCGGCTAACAGAAGTTAGTTTAGATATATACACATTGAGAGGAGAGATATTATGCCTAAAATAAAGACACACAGAGCCGCTGCGAAGCGTTTCAGTCTTACAAAGTCAGGTAAGGTAAAAAGAGCGAAGGCTTTCAAGAGCCACATTCTCACAAAGAAGGACACTAAGAGAAAGAGAAGACTGAGAAAGGGCGCCCTTGCAGACGTTACAAACGCAAAAGTTATAAAGAAGCTTATACCTTATAAATAAGAATTAGGAGGACTAAAAAATGGCTCGAGTTAAGGGTGCACTCAGCACCAGAAAAAGACATAAAAAAATATTGAAGCTTGCTAAAGGCTACAGAGGTGGCAAGTCCAAGCTTTACAGAATTGCCAATCAGGCAGTTATGAAATCACTTTCTTACGCATATGTTGGAAGAAAGCTCAAGAAGAGAGATTTCCGTTCTCTCTGGATTACAAGAATCAGTGCCGCTTGTAAGATGAATGATATCAACTATTCACGTTTTATGAACGGTCTGAAGAAGGCAAACATCGAAATCAACAGAAAGATGCTTTCAGAAATCGCTATAAACGATCCTGCAGCATTTACACAGCTTGTTGAAACTGCAAAAAGCAATCTTTAATTTAAAAAACCGTTTCCGCACATACGCGGGAGCGGTTTTTGAGTAAATTGGATTTGGTGATGAGGACTATGGTTATTACAAGCCGTGACAATAAAATATTTAAGCTTGCAAGCCGTCTTAAAAGTGCAAGAGGCAGAAACGAGGAAAAGCTCTTTCTTATCGAGGGGGCACGAAGTGTTCGTGATGCCTACGATAAGGGGGCAGATTTTCACTGCATAATTTTATCTGAAAATGCGCAGTTGCAGTTTAAGGCAGATTGTCCGATTTATACCTTTGCGCCCAAGCTTTTCGGGGAAATTTCTGAGACGGTGACACCGCAGGGTATTATAGCTGTCTGCCGTATGAGAAAGTGCAGTTTAGAGGACATTCTTGCGAAAAACAGTGACCTTGTAATACTGTGTGAGGCTCTGCAGGACCCGGGAAATATAGGCACAATAATACGAACTGCACACGCAGCATTCTGCGGCGGCGTAATCCTTAGTAAGGGATGCTGTGATTTATATAATCCAAAAATAGTACGTGCGACTATGTCAGGTATGTTTTCAGTGCCCGTTGTGCAGGGGATAAGCGCAAAGGATGCAGTGGAAACATTTTCAAAAAATGGCTATGCTGCTGTTGCAGGTGCACTCACAGAAAAATGCGTTGACCTTTATGATGCAGATTTAAAGGGAAAGCATCTTATAATAATCGGTAACGAGGGAAACGGTGTTACAAAGGAAACCCTTTCTATGTGTGACAAGGTGGTTAAAATACCTATGCATCCCGATGCAGAAAGCCTTAACGCTGCAGTTGCAGGCAGCGTAATGATGTATGAACATTACCGCCAAAACACAAAAAAATAAATTTACTCTTTACAAACTGCAAATTTTAGTGTAAGTTATTATAAGGGCTGCGATAAAATGCACAGACCGCATAAAGCATAGAAAAGTTTATATAAAGGCGCTTAATGAAATAAAGAAGCAAAGTAAATTCAAGGTAAAAATGCATTATGCTACGAACAAACTTCGCCTCTCGACGTACCATCGTACGCCTTCGGGTAACCCAAGCTGCGCTTGGCTCAGTTTGTCCGTTCTGCACTATTTTCTCTTCGCCCGAAAGATGTGTTTTAAGAAAGGTCGGAGCTTATGGATAAGCGTCTTATATGGGCGATAAAATCTTCATATGTTACTCCTACCCGCAAAAAGCTTGAAGAGCTTCGGGCAAGAGAGGATTTATTTGATGAAGACCTTATTGATATAAGGGATAAAAAGTGTATGTGGGCGGTTTCGAGCTTTGAAAGGGCTATTGAAAAGGGATGCCACATAGTTACCTATATTGACGATATTTATCCTGAGGCTTTTCGTGAAATATCACTGCCACCACCTGTTCTTTATGTGAGAGGCAATGTCCATGCACTCAGCCACGGTGTTTATGCGGGAATGGTAGGCTGCCGCAAAAGTGATGACTACGGACTTAGAATGGGAATGCAGCTTGCACGCGAAATAGGCCAAACTGGTGCAGGTATAGTTTCAGGCGGTGCAGAGGGTGTTGATGCTGCGTGCCATCAGGGTGCAATTATGGCAGGTGTGCCTACAATTGCAGTTTTCGGCTGTGGCGTTGATATAAGCTATCCCCCTTGTAATGCGGAGCTTTTTGAAAGAATTGAAAAAAGCGGCGGAGCCCTTATAAGTGAATTCCCTATGGGATTTTCACCCTCGAAAAAGACATTTCCGCAGAGAAACAGACTTATTGCCGCTCTTTCAACGGCAGTTGTGGTTGTGCGTGCGGGAAAGAACAGTGGTTCGCTTATTACAGCAAATCAGGCGATAAATATGAATAAAACGGTTTTTGCCGTTCCCGGAAATATTGATGACGGTTTAAGTATCGGCACAAACGAGCTTATCCGTGACGGTGCATTTGTGCTTCTTAGCGCAATGGACGTTATAGATGAGCTTATTGAAAGAAAGCCTGACTTTTTTGTAAGGGAAAAGGAAGAAAAACCAAAAATAGAAATCCTTCCGTATGAAAAACCGACCAAAAAAGTGAAAACGAATGTAGTTCTTTCGGAATATGAAAAAGAAATTGTAAATATAATAAATGACGGATACACGGCGCTCCCCGATATAGAAGGACAGATAAGCTTTGATGCATCACGGCTTACGGCTCTTCTGACAATGATGGAAATGAAGGGTGTTATAAAGCGGGGAAGCGATAAAAAATATAAATTGACAAGCGGAGGAGAATGTTAATGGCAAATTATCTTGTAATAGTTGAGTCACCGGCAAAGGCGAAAACCATTAACAAATATCTGGGCAAGAACTATACGGTAATCGCATCTATGGGACATATGCGTGATTTGCCAAAAAGTCAGCTCGGAATAGATATTGAAAATAATTATGAGCCTAAGTATATTACCATAAGGGGCAAGGGCGACCTTCTTTCAAAGCTTAAAAAAGCGGCGAAGAGTGCGGACAAAGTATATCTTGCAACTGACCCTGACCGTGAGGGTGAGGCAATTAGCTGGCATCTTGCGCAAATTCTTGATATAGATGAAAAGCAGAAATGCAGAATTACATTTAACGAGGTTACAAAAACAGCCGTAACGGCATCTCTTAAAGAGGCACGCCCGATTGACAGTAACCTTGTAGACGCTCAACAGGCCCGCAGAGCGCTCGACAGAATCGTGGGATATAAAATAAGCCCCATACTCTGGAAAAAGGTTAAAAAGGGTCTTAGCGCAGGCAGAGTGCAATCTGTTGCTACAAAGCTTGTGGTAGACCGTGAGCGTGAGATAAATGCGTTTGAGCCGAAGGAGTATTGGTCGCTTAACGCAAATCTAAAGGTGGCAGGGGAGAGAAAGGCGCTTCTCGCACGTTTTTACGGTGTTAACGGAAAGAAGAAGGAGCTTAAAAGCTTCGACGAAGCGCAGAAGATACAGCAAATGGCATCTAAGGGTGATTTTGTTGTAACAAAGGCGAGTTACAGCGAAAAAATGCAGCAGCCCTCACCGCCCTTTACTACCAGCACCCTCCAGCAGGAGGCGAGCAGGAAGATGGGCTTTACATCAAGAAGGACTATGTCTGCGGCACAGCAGCTTTATGAAGGTGTTGCACTTCCCTCAAAGGGAACGTTGGGTCTTATCACATATATGAGAACAGACTCCCTCAGAATTACACCGCAGGCGCAGGAGGCTGCACGCAGTCTTATTTCGCACAAGTACGGTGCGCAGTATACTCCCAAATCCCCCAGAGTATATAAAACGGGAAAAAATGCGCAGGATGCGCATGAGGCAATAAGACCTACAGATGTTAATATTCTTCCTGAAAGCATTAAAGAGGCAGTAAGTGCCGACCTTTACAAGCTTTATAAGCTTATCTGGGAAAGATTTGTTGCAAGTCAGATGTCAAATGCAGTGTATGATACATTAAATGCGGAATTTGATGCATCGGGCGCAACCTTCCGTGCAAGCAGTAAGTCGCTTAAATTCGCAGGATACCGTGCAGTATATATTGACGGCAGTGAAGAAAACGAGGAAAAGGATGAAAAGCGTCTTATAAAGATAGAGGAAGGTATGCACCTTCACGCAGAGGAAATTGAGCAGGAGCAGCATTTTACAGAGCCGCCTGCAAGATATACAGAAGCCTCTCTTATAAAAACAATGGAGGAAAACGGTATTGGAAGACCAAGTACCTATGCCCCCACAATAAGCACAATCTTAGGAAGAGACTACGTCGTGCGTGAAAAACGTATGTTAAAGCCGACGGAGCTTGGCGAGGTTGTAACCGATATTATGGCTGAAAACTTCTCTGATATTGTTGATGTTGACTTTACCGCAAATATGGAAAAGCAGCTTGATGATATTGAAGAGGGCAGCGAAAAGTGGATAGATGTTATAGACGAATTTTATAAACCGTTTAAGAGCGTTCTTGAAAAGGCTGAAAAATCTATTGAAAAAATAGAATTAAAGCCTGAGGAAAGCGATGAAATCTGCGAAAAATGCGGCAGAAGAATGGTTATAAAGCTTGGTAAATACGGAAAATTCCTTGCATGCCCCGGATTTCCCGAGTGCCGTAATGCAAAGCCCATTTTGCACGATACTGGTGTAAAATGCCCTAAATGCGGAGGGCGTATTGTTGCACGTAAAAGTCAGAAGGGTAAGAAATATTTCTCGTGCGAGAATGCGCCCAACTGTGACTTTTTGCTCTGGGATGAACCTATTAAAACTCCCTGCCCGACATGCGGCAGCGTTATGACTAGAAAGTATATCAAGAGAAAGAGTATAACAGTTTGCTCTAACTCTGAGTGCGAGAGTAATAAAAAACAGTAAAATCCACATTAATTTAACAAGTAGCAGAGCTGTAAAAAGTTGGTTTTTTACAGCTCTGATTGTTTCGAAGAATGAAGGGAAAAGTTATGGAGCTTAAAATAATCGGCGGTGGACTTGCAGGGTGTGAGGCTGCCTGGCAGGCTGCAAACAGAGGTATAAAGGTAAAGCTTTACGAGATGAAGCCGTCTGTTTTTTCGCCTGCGCATACAAATGAAGATTTATGCGAGCTTGTCTGCTCAAACTCTTTAAAGGGGAACGGTCTTGACAATGCCTGCGGTCTTTTAAAGGAAGAAATGCGCAGAATGGACAGCCTTGTTATAGCCGCAGCAGATAAGACAAGTGTTCCTGCAGGCGGTGCACTGGCGGTAGACCGTGACAAGTTTTCTGCCCTTGTTACAAAGCATATAAAGGAGCATCCCAATATAGAGCTTACACGCGAAACTGTAAGTGATATAAACACAGACGAATATACAATTGTTGCAACGGGGCCTCTTACCCATAGTGCGCTTACAGAGCCGATATTAAAGCTTACGGGTGAAAAATCACTCTTTTTCTTTGATGCGGCGGCACCCGTTGTCACACGTGAGAGCATTGATGAAAGTATAACATATCTTGCCGCACGCTACGGCAAAGGAACGCCTGACTATATAAACTGTCCTATGGAAAAGGACGAGTATGAGGCATTTTATAATGCACTTATAAGTGCCGAGCGTGCACCGCTTCACGAAGAGGTGGAAAATATAAAGGTGTTTGAGGGATGTATGCCCGTTGAAATTATGGCGCAAAGGGGAAGGGAAACACTGTGCTTCGGCCCTCTTAAACCAAAGGGACTTCCCAATCCCAGAACGGGGAGAGAGCCATATGCAGTATTGCAGCTTCGCAGGGATAATACCGAGGGTACTCTGTATAATCTTGTAGGCTTTCAGACGAACCTTAAATTCGGGGAACAGAAGAGAGTTTTCTCGATGATACCGGGACTAAGTAACGCTGAATTTGTTCGCTACGGCGTAATGCACCGTAATACGTATATTAACTCTCCGCTTGTCCTTGAAAATGATTACAGTCTTTTAAAGTACCCTAAAGTCTTTTTTGCAGGACAGATAACGGGTGTAGAGGGTTACGTGGAGTCGGCATCCTCGGGGTTAGTTGCAGGTATAAATGCCGCACGGAAAATCCTCGGCAGAGATAGCATTGTATTCCCACCGTCAACGTGTACGGGAGCACTCATTAAATATATAACTGACAGAGAAAATAAAAAGTTCCAGCCGATGAATGCCAACTTCGGCATTATCGAGTGGAACAGAATAAAAATCAAAAACAAAAAAGAAAGATATGAATATATATCGTCACTTGCGTTAGAAGCATTGCAGAATATACAAAACGGACTTTAATTTGGCTCTTTGTCAACAGTTGGGGTAAAATAAAATGGAATTGGTGCGGCAGCTTAGGCTGCCGCATTAGTTTTTGCCTTTTCGCTCTTGTATCTAAACATATGTAATATGCGTTTTCTGAATCGTTCAAAGTTACGGTA
>JAZORN010000104.1:0-9169 GCA_045656645.1 Clostridia bacterium
TAGGAACATTATCTAAAGCATTAGGAGTAGGCAAAAGCGAAATAAAAGCTGCGGTAGAGCGTTCTTATGCTTTCAATCAACTTTCAGACAGCGGTCGCCTTAAAAACCTATTTAAAAAGATTGCATCCGGCAAGGATATAACAATTGCTGCTGTTGGCGGTTCAATAACCGAAGGTGCATGGGCAAAAAGTTATAACGGTGGCGGAAATAATGCGACCGAATATAATGAGCTTTTAGATGGTGAAAAGTGCTATGCTCAGCGTATGGTTGACTGGTTTTCTAAAACATTTCCCAATACTAATTTTAATTTTCTAAATGCAGGAATTGGTGCAACACCATCCTTTTTAGGTGCTTTCAGACTTGATTCTATGGCACTTATACATAATCCCGATTTAGTAATAGTTGAGTTTGCCGTAAATGACCCTACTGCCACAGGGCTTACGGATACTGAAATTTTTGATGCGTATGAGGCAGTTGTTAGACGTAGCTTGAATACTGATGCTGCGGTTATGCTTGTGTTTACCGTAAATGAAAACGGTGTGGGCTGGCAAGAGTATTACAGTAAAGTAGGAGCGTATTATAATGTTCCTATGATTAGTTATCACAATGCCATTTATCCCGAAAGCGGACTAATTTGTGAATGGCGAAAACTTTCTCCCGACAACGTTCATCCAAACAATGTCGGTCATTCACTTATTGGCTTGTGTATTGAAAACTTCCTTGAGAATGTTTATGCGAGTACAGATATAGGTGCAGTATATAAAGATAGCGAAATACCGCAAGACTGGATGTATAAAAATACATTTGAAAAGGCGGAAATGATATACGCCGCTGATAATGATGCTTGGGATACAAAAAACTTTGCGTTTTGTCCTACTGTTCGCGATGTATGCAGTAAGTGGGGCGGTGCTTGGGTAACAGAAGAAAAGGGAACACTTTCTCTATATGTTCCTGCAGGCGCTAAGCGAGTATTTGTTCTTTATTTTAATTCAAACGGAAGCTTTATTACCAAATTGGGCGATGATACGCTCAGTTGTGATACCAAAACAGATGGTTGGGAAAAAGCTTCATGGCACAGAGTATATACAGGTGCTCCTTTAGAAAAGGAAACCGAACTTAAAATTGAAAGCAACGGAGACGGTAAAGTAATAATTATCGGACTTCTTATATCATATTAGAGTATTTTAGGTGATAGCAATATGAATTGGCAAAAAAATGACAATATCTATAGACCATTGCAAATGGCTCATAGATTAGTTTCTGACCCAAATCAACCGTTGGATGAAGCTCTTAACCAAATAAGAGAGAAACTTACGGTAATTAAGAATAATGGTTGCGGCGGAATAGTTACAAATGTTTGCTTTACTGATTATCTTGAAAGTGAGCATTTTTTCAAGATATTGCAACATACAATGCAAATTTGTAAGGAAATGGGCTTACGTGTATGGCTATATGACGAACACGGATATCCAAGCGGCGGCGCCGGTGGAATTATTGTGCGTGACAATCCAGAATATGAGGCATACGGTATCGTTTGCCTTAAATATTCAGTACACAAGACAGCACATTTTGTTGCCCATCTTCCTTACGGACATGAACAGGTTATTTCTGCTTATGCTGTTGAGGGAAGTACACTTGATGAAAGCACACTTGATTCCCGAATAGACCTTATGGAATTTGTTGACCAGGACGGAACATTATGTTGGGATAGTACGGTTAACGGAACTGTCTATTATATAGTAAGCAAGGCTTTATTTGAAGGAGTTCACGCTGCAAGAAATTATCATCAGATTCGCAGATATATTAATGTAATTGATAAGAAAGCAATGAAACGCTTTATTGAAATTACATACGAACAATATAAAAAGTATGTTGGAGATTATTTTGGTAATGTGATTGAGGCAGTTTTTACTGACGAACCATCGGTAATGTCGTGTTATCGTCCAAAACTTACAACGGCAAATGTTACTGAAACTCCCCTTAGTGAGCCGGACGAAAAAATCCCGCTTTACCCACATGTGGTATGGAGCCGTGATTTTACGGATGAATTTCTTGCACGGAAAGGGTATGATATTCTCCCATTTGTTCCTATGTTGTTTGAAGGCGATTCAGAGAAGGCACGTGCTATAAGAACAGATTATCACGATGTAGCTGCTGCGTTATACGAAGAAGCCTATTTTGAAGCTATCGGAGAGTTTTGCAGTGAAAATAATTTGAAATTTACCGGTCATTTGCTTTCCGAGGAAAATATCAGAGGTCATATTATGGATGAATATGACTTCTTCCGTATGATGAAACATATGCATTATACAGGAATAGATATTCTCACTTCAGACCCTGCACGTGTTGCGGAAACACCGCTTTTGCCTAAAATTGCAAGTTCTGTTGCGCACCAATACGGAATGAAAAGAGTAATGAGCGAAACTTCTGATTTTATGGTAAAACTGGCAAAAGGATTAGTACCGTCAGATAGAGTTTTTGCTTCGTATGCGGCACAATATGTGTATGGAATTAATCAGATAGCATCATATTTTGATGTTAATTTATATCCTGCTTCGGAGTACAAATATTTAAATGATGCGGTTTCTCGAATGGGACAACTTTTAGATGGCACAGTGCATAATGCACCTTTAGCAATTTATTATCCTGCAAAGAGCGGCTGGCAATATGATTTTCCAACTGACCAAATAAACTCATATCGTGATTATGATGAAAATTTCTGGAATTGCTGCGAATCATTTCATTTGGCTATAGATTGTTTTGAAAAAAATAAAATCGATTATGATTTGGTTGATAAAAACGGTCTGGATTGCTTTGTAGCAAAAGACGGTAAGCTAACAACACCTTTTGGTGAAAAATTCTCAGCTGTATATGTATCAGCTGTTGATTATGCGGTTGAAAACATAGATGATGCCATATGTAAAATGGCAGAAAACGGTGTTAATGTTTATGTCGAAAAATCTTCATTAGCATCATTCCCTCCAAGGCTCAAAAAACTTATTGATAGCCAAAAGGTGATAGAGGTTTCATCTGCCGAAAAGGCTGCACTTGACATTTGCCAGAGAAATCTTAAGGATATAGAAATCAAGTCTGATTCGACTGATAATATCGTATATCTTCACGTTAACCTTGACGATGAAGATAGGTATATGTTTATCAATGTAACTGAACAACCTATTTTTGCAAACATCAATTTTAAACACAAGAGTAAACCTACAGTTTATGATATATATAAAGATGCGTGTGTAGATGCAGATTTTTCTAATTCAACACTCTCATTGAATTTTGAAAAATATCAAGTTCTTTTTGTTTCTTTTGAAAAGGAGTAAATTATGGAAAAGGTTATTAAATCTCTTTGTGACGGTTGGAAGCTTTGCTTTGAAGAAAACCGTATATGCAAAAACTATGCGGACGATATCAATACAATAGAGAAAATTGAAAAAAGCGGTTTTAAAACAATTGATGCTTCAGTTCCGGGTAATTTTGAACTGGATTTATTGGAACATGGGTTGATTGATGACCCATTATATTCTACTAATTCATTTAAGTTGCATAAATGGGAGTATTATCATGTATGGTATTATAATACTTTTGATTTAGAAGACATAAATGGCGATGAATATATTAAATTTTTTGGTATTGATACGATTTCTGATATTTATATTAACGGGTTACTTGTTAAAAGCACTGATAATATGTTTATCGAATATGAAGTACCTCTTTCCAATTTGAAAAAGGGAAAAAACGAAATAGTTGTTCATATTAAACCTGTTGTTATAGAGGCAAGAAAATATGACACACCGGTTTCTTCTCATGCTATGGACTGTTCATATGAGTCTCTTAATATTAGAAAAGCCCCACATATGTATGGTTGGGATATAATGCCAAGGATTGTATCTTGTGGTATTTGGAAGCCGGTCACTATTTTCAGACGTTTTGAAAACCGCATAAAAGACGCTTTTGTATATACCGTTGACATATATGAAGAAAAAAATTCCGCGCGTCTTTGCTCTTATTTGTCGCTGGAATTGTCAGAAGATGATTTAGATCGATATAGTATTGAATTAGAAGGCACTTGCAAAGATAGTAGTTTCTTTACGAAAAGCAAAGTTTATCATACAAATTACAATGTCCGTTTTTTCATTGAAGAAAACCTTAAATTGTGGTGGCCCAAGAATATGGGTGATCCAAATCTGTATGATATGCAGATACGGCTTTATTTAGATAATGAACTATGTGATACATATTCATTAAAACTTGGCGTCAGGTTAATAAGTCTTGAAAACAGTGTTGTTTTTGACGACAACGGAAATGGTGAGTTTTGTTTTTACATTAACCGTAAACGTGCCTTTATAAAAGGGACAAACTGGGTTCCGCTTGATAGTTTCCACTCTCAAGACACAAAAAGATTGCCGCAGGCACTTATGTTACTTGATGATTTGAATTGTAATATGGTTAGGTGCTGGGGCGGAAATGTATATGAGGATAATAGCTTTTTTGATTTTTGCGATGAAAACGGTATAATGGTTTGGCAGGATTTTGCATTAGCCTGTGCTGTTTATCCGCAAGAGCAGTCTTTCTTTGATAAAATAGAGGAAGAAGCAAGGTTTATTATTAAAAAGTTAAGAAATCATGCGTCTTTAGTAGTTTGGTGCGGTGATAACGAGTGCGATTATTTTTATCAAAATGCGCTTGGGATGAGAAAAGATCCCAATAAAAACAGAATTTCGCGTGAGATTCTACCGCAAATCGTCAACGCACACGATTTTACCCGTCCTTTCTTAAAGAGTTCTCCGTATGTTTCCCAAGAATGCCATGATAATAAGATGATAATGGTCGAAGGCCATTTGTGGGGATACAGAACCGACTACACAAATGATTATCATAGAAATAACCCTTGTAGGTTCATTAGTGAAGCGGGATTCTATGGTGCGCCGTCGGTTGATTCAATTAAAAAGTTTATTTCTCCGGAACATCTCTGGCCGCCTATGGATGCTGATGGTTTACCGGACGAAGAATGGGTTGCACATGCAACACTTCCCGAACCTTTTGATAAAAAAGCGCCTCAATTTTTTAGTAAGTTTGTCAAAACAATGGTTGACAGTAATAACAATACTTTTACTAAACAAGCAGAAAATCTTACCGAGTTTGTTAAGCAAACGCAGGTTTTTCAGGCGGAAGGGTTTAAGTTTTTAATTGAAAATTGCAGAATAAATAAGTGGACAAAGAAAACCGGTATTCTTTGGTGGCAGATGCTTAACGGTTGGCCACAGTTTGATAATGGTATCGTAGATTATTATTTTAAGAAGAAACTGGCTTATGACTTTATTAAAAAATCTCATCAAGATATTTGTCTTATGATGAATTCTCAGGGTGATGATTGCAATTTATATTACAGCAACGATACTCCGTTTGATAAATCGGTTGATTATTCTGTTGTTGATTTAACAACGGGAAGTAGTGTGGCAAGTGGTACTGCTGTGGTAAGTGCGGATAGTTCAGGGCTTATTGTTAGTTTATCAAATCTTTGCACCAAACAAACAACTTATAAAATAATATGGAAAATCGATAATAAGGAGTATTGTAATCATTTTCTTTACCGAAACGGTTTAATTGATTTGACGGAATATCTTGAAGCTTTAGAAAAATCCAATATGTATAATATGGATGTGTTTTAATCGTTTTTATGTAAAGGAAAAATGTTATGAATGCGTTTATATTATCAGATGTTGAAAAATTTGTTAGTATATTTATAGGCGTTAAAACAAGCTTATATGTATAGATTTATTAAATAAGGAGATGTTGTTATGATAAAAGATACACCGGCAATGGGTTGGAACTCGTGGAATACGTTTGGCCCTGATATTGACGAAAAAGTGATAATGGAAACGGCCGATGCAATGGTCGAAAGCGGTCTTTTAGATGCGGGATATGATTATCTTGTTATTGATGATTGTTGGCACTGTAAGAAGCGCGATAGCGAACGCCGACTCAAACCAAATCCTGAGAAATTTCCGCACGGTATAAAATACGTTTCTGATTACGTACATTCCAAAGGACTCAAGTTTGGTATTTATTCGTGTGCGGGAAGTCATACTTGTGCAGGATATCCCGGAAGTTTTGAATATGAGTTTATTGATGCTCAGACTTTTGCTGAGTGGGGAGTGGATTTCCTTAAATACGACTATTGCTTCCGCCCAACAAACGCAACCGGCCACACCCTTTATAAGAGAATGGGTACGGCTCTTGCCAACTGTGGTAGAGATATTTTGTTCAGTGCTTGCAGTTGGGGCGTTGACGATACCAAGGAATGGATAAAGACAACGGGAGCACATATTTGGCGTTCAACACCGGATATTTTCGATACATTTGACAGCATAAAAGAGATTTTTGCAAAGCAGGAAAAATTCCAGCCATATAACGGCAAGGGTTGCTTTAACGATATGGATATGCTGGTCGTAGGAATGCACGGAAAAGGCTTTGCTGCCAAGGGCGGTTGCACCAAAGCCGAGTATAGAACACATTTTTCAATATGGGCACTGCTTAATTCTCCTCTTATGATTGGTTGTGACGTTCGTAATATGGACGATGAAACCAAGGAAATCCTTATGAACAAGGACGTTATTGCAATTAATCAGGATATTGGCGGTCACCAGCCTTATACCTTAACACCTCGCCTCCAGCCGTTTTCTGTTGACCACGATGCTGTTGTTCCTGTATGGTTTAAATTGCTCGATAACGGCGATTATGCTATAGGTATGTTTAATATGGATGATAAACCTCACAACATGTGGTTTACTATGGATGACCTTGGAATGAATCGCTCAACCGGTAAAGTTTTCGAGCTTAAAAATTTATGGACAGGCGAAACCGAAGAAATGTGTAACGGACTTTATAAAAGTGTCATAGAACCACATGACTGTCGTCTTTTCCGCGCTCGCTTTGTAAACGAATAGGAAAGTATATATTTTTATATCTAGCTACATTGAATGATATAAGGAGATAGTTATGGAATATATAGCAAATGAAAAAAGATACGAATCTATTGAATATAGAAAATGTGGTGAAAGTGGACTGAAATTACCGGCTGTTTCGCTGGGCTTTTGGCATAATTTTGGAGATAATGCAGATTACCAAAATATGTGTGAGTTGTGCTTTACTGCTTTTGATAATGGAATTACTCATTTTGATTTAGCAAACAACTATGGACCCGCAGAAGGTAGCGCAGAAACGAATTTCGGAAAAATATTAAATGAACATATGAAGCGATATCGCGATGAGTTGATTATAAGTACAAAGGCAGGTCATTATATGTGGCCCGGTCCGTATGGAGATTGGGGAAGCAAAAAATATTTGACTGCGAGTATTGACCAGAGTCTTAAAAGAATGAATATTGATTATGTTGATATTTTTTATCATCATAGAATGGACCCTGAAACACCACTTTATGAAACAATGTGGGCTCTTGATAGTATTGTGAAAAGCGGCAAGGCTTTATATGTTGGACTTTCTAATTATGATGGAGAGACTATGCAAAAGGCGGCGGCCATATTAGAAGAACTTCATTGTCCATTTATTATAAATCAAAATAAATATTCAATTTTTGACAGGACTGTTGAGAAAGACGGAATTTTAGAGAGTACAATAGCTAACAAAAAAGGTATGATAGTCTTTAGTCCGCTCGCTCAAGGTCTTCTTACCAACAGGTATTTAAAGGGAATACCGGAAGATAGCCGTGTAAAAACTGATGGCAGATTTTTAAATGAACAATCTATTTCACCTGATATTTTAGCAAAAATCAAAAAGCTTGACTCCATAGCAGAACGTCGCGGCCAAACTTTAGCCCAAATGGCACTTTCCTGGGTTTACAATCGTGATGGTGTTACAAGTGTTTTGATTGGAGCTTCTAAACCTGAGCAGATAAAGGAAAATCTTAAAATGATAGATAATCATGATTTTACCGAACAAGAGCTTAATGAAATAGATTCTATTGTATTTTAATAAAGTCTATCAATCGAAAAAATCAATATAATAATTTGAGAGGTAAAAAATGGAAAAGTATAGTTCTTTTCGTCCGGGTCAGGTTTGGTTGGACACTGATGGTAACAGAATCCATGCACATGGTGGTTCTGTTATGTATATTGATGGCACATACTATTGGTACGGTGAAAATAAAGAAAAAACAGACGGAATTTCGGATATTTGGCACTGGGGAGTAAGGTGTTATTCTTCAAAGGATTTATACAATTGGAAAAATGAGGGAATAATAATTCCTCCTGAACCTGATAATCCCGATTCTTCATTGCATCCCTCGGCTTGTACGGAGCGTCCGCATATAATTTATAATAAGCAAACCAAAAAATATGTTTGCTGGTTAAAAGTTATGAATCGTCATAACACTAACACTCAAACTGAAACCGTTTTAACCGCAGATAATATTTTAGGACCATATACAAAGGTGAAAGAGGGGCTTCGTCCACTTAATATGAGTGCCGGAGATTTTGATCTGGTTGTTGCGGAAGACGGTAAAGCTTATTATTATTTTGAACGAGTACATAGTGAAACAATATGTGCCGATTTGAATGAGGATTATACCGATGTAACAGGATATTACAGCACTCATTTTCCGCATCCTTATCCACCGTACGTTCGTGAGGCTACTTCACATTTAAAACGCAATAATAAACATTATCTGATAACGTCAGGTACTACGGGATACTATCCCAATCCATCAGAAGTTGCAATAGCTGATACTTGGCACGGACCTTTTACAGTTCTTGGAAACCCACATCCCGATGATGAAACTAATACCTCTTATCATTCTCAAATTTCATCAGTATTTAAAGTTGAGGGTAAAAAGGATTTATATATTGCTTGTGCTGACCGTTGGTTGCCGCAAGCAATGGATAGAAAATATGAAGTTTATGCCGAAATGTTTGAGGCAATATTTACGGGCAAAGACTTTGATGAATCACGTATGGGTGAAAAGGTCATTAAAAATACAGCTATTTCCGACTATGTATGGTTGCCGCTTCGTTTTGACGGTGATATGATATACATTGATTGGCACGATGAATGGCGAATTGAGGATTATGAATAACATATTGAATTGCTATTGAGTATTCGTAGTGGTATATGAGCCATTATAATTAAGAAACCGAGGTTAACA
>JAZORN010000105.1:0-52626 GCA_045656645.1 Clostridia bacterium
CGCCGGTGTTAACCACCGTTAAGAAGTCTTACCTTTGATATACATTATACACCATATTTTATGCTAATTCAACATTTTTTAATCAGGTAATATTATGATTGAATATATAATAGGAAAAACTCTGCAAATATTTAATGGATAAGAATACTTGACAAATAGCTTTTCATTGTATATAATAAAAATAGAAAAAGGCAAGACCTCAAACGGTTATGCCAAAACTGTTTTATTTTTTAAAATAACACGGCTTTGACGGGGCGTGTTATTTTTTTATGGTTAATGCTAAAAGCATAAGGATTATCATAAATGTTATTATGTAATCTTTATCCATAAGCTATCACCTCCTTTAAAAGAGATGATGGCATAACCGCCCAGCTTTTACACTGTTTTAGGTCTCACCTTTATTTAACATTATACACCATATTTCGTATAATTTCAACATATTTTTAGTGCAGGTGATATTATGATAGAATATATAATAGGAAGAAACTCCGCCTCTCTTCGTGCAGACAGATTTCTTTTAAAGGCTACAACTGCACCTTCCTCTTTAATTTACAAGGCTTTCAGGAAAAAAGATGTAAAGATAAATGGCAAATGGATTAAGGAAGATTATGTCCTTTGCGAGGGTGACGTACTGCGTATATATATAAAGGAAGATTTTCAGAAAGAGAAAACTGTTAAAAGCTGCGCACTTACTGCACCGATACTGTATGAGGATGAAAACATTATTATTTTCAACAAGCCATCCGCACTCCCCTGCCAGCCTGATGCAAACCATCAGGACGGTACTCTTTCCGATATGCTTAAAAGCTACCTTATAGAAAAAGGGGAATACAATCCCAAAGAGGAAAGCTCCTTTTCCCCTGCACTTTGCAACCGTCTTGATACTAATACGAGCGGGCTTGTAATAGGTGCAAAAAATGCGCAGTCGCTTCGGGATATGAATGAACAAATCAAGCTTCGCAATGTCCGTAAATACTATCTGTGCAGACTTGAAAACATTCCTGCTGAAAAAGCAGCATTTGTAAACACACATATTATTAAGGAAGAAACTACAAACATCAGCCGAATTTCAGATAGCGGTAAGGAAATTTCTATGGAATATATTGTTCTTCAGGAAACGGACTGCACCGCCCTCACGCAGGTTTTACTGCACACGGGCAGAAGCCATCAGATACGTGCGTATTTTGCATCCATTAATTGCCCGCTTGTCGGTGATAAAAAATACGGTGCAAAATCGGGCGGTGGGCAGAAACTCGTTGCACATAAAATACTGTTTTCATTTCCAGATGAATATGACGGTATTCTTTCCTATTTAAAAGGACAGCAAATTCAGCTTGACAGAGTTGATATTTAGTTCTTGACATTCTTTCCTTTTTATGATAGTGTATTTTGTAGAAATTTGTTGAAAGGAAAGAATTAGATGAAAAAATTTATAGCTGAATTCAAAGAGTTCGCACTCAAGGGTAATATGATTGACCTTGCTATAGGTATAATCATAGGTTCTTCATTCAATGCAATCGTTAACTCAATAGTTAATGATGTCCTGATGCCTGTTTTCGGTATCATTCTCGGTGGAAAAGATTTCTCAGGACTTGCAATTACAATTGGCGAGGCACAGATTAAGTACGGTATGCTTATTCAGAGCCTTATCAATTTCGTAATTATCGCATTCTGCCTTTTCCTTTTGGTAAAGGTTATGAACAAGCTCAGAAACCCCAAGCCTGCAGAAGAAGCGCCTGCCGCTCCTCCTGTAAAGCCTGATGATATTGCACTTTTAGAGGAAATCAGAGACTTACTTGCAAAACAGTAAACACAAAACCCGCATCATACGATGCGGGTTTTCTATTTACTGCAGAGTATTTTCCAAATCCTTTTCACGGATTGTGCTTCTCTTAATCTTACCGTTAAAGGTTTTCGGTAGCTCCGCTACATACTCCACTATTCTGGGATATTTGTAGGGGGCTGTATTTGTTTTTACATAGTTCTGAAGCTCTTTTGTAAGTTCATCAGAAGGCTCATACCCTTTTGTAAGTACGATTGTAGCTTTTACGGCAAATCCACGGATTGGGTCAGGAACGCCCGTAACCGCAACCTCTGCAACTGCACCGTGTTCAAGAAGAACACTTTCAATCTCAAATGGTCCTATTCTGTAGCCCGATGACTTTATAACGTCATCATTTCTGCCCACATAGCGGAAAAGTCCTCTTTCATCGCGGTATGCAGTGTCACCCGTATGATAGAAACCATCGTGCATAGCCTTTTTGGTATCTTCCTTACTGAAATTATATGTATCAAGAAGTCCGCAAGCCTTTCTGTCACGGCTTAATACACGTATGGATATTTCACCCGTTGTACCACGGGGGCAGGAATTATCTTCACCATCAAGGATATGAACGTCAAAACCCGGTACGGGAAGACCGATTGCACCGGGAACAGGTTCTGTCCACGGATAGATAGTCGCAATACAGAGTGTGGTTTCCGTCTGACCAAAGCCTTCATAGATTTTAAGACCTGTAGCCTCGAGCCATTTGTTGAAAATCTCGGGATTAAGTGCCTCACCCGCTGTACAGCAATGTGTAAGCGATGAAAGGTCATATTTCGAAACATCACTCAGAAGCATCATTCTGTACATTGTCGGCGGAACGCAGAAAGTAGTAACCTTGTACTTTTCAAGTACACCTAAAATATCTGCACCGTCAAACTTATCAAAGTCATAAACAAGCACAGCTGACTCACCAAACCACTGACCGTAGATTTTTCCCCAGAGGGATTTAAGCCAACCCGTATCAGAGATTGTGAAGTGAAGTCCACCGTCAACTACTCTGTGCCAGAAAACACCCGTCATTATATGACCGAGAGGATATTTAAAGTTATGTGTGATGATTTTGGGGTATCCCGTTGTACCTGACGAAAATGCCATCAGCATTGTGTCATTAACAGTTGTATCCTCTTCCCCGCTTGGTCTTTGCCACTGGTCGCTTGCCATCTCGAAGCCTGTTTCAAAGTCAATCCAGCCTTCGCCTGCATCCTTATGCTTTGTAACAAACTTAAGGATTGGATGGTCGTACCCCTCCTGCATTTCATCAAAATATTCGGTAGCATGACCGTCGCCCGTAATAACGGCAGCCTTTATGTTACCTGCATTACAACGGTAAACATAATCCTTGCCTTTGAGCATATCTGTTGCCTGAACAACAACGGCACCGATTTTGTGAAGTCCAAGAATACAAAACCAGAAGTAATAGCTCCTCTTAAGGGTGAGCATTACTGTATCACCCTTTTTGATGCCCATATACTTAAAATAGTTTGCCGCCTTGTTGGAAGCGAGCATCATATCACGGAAAGTAAATCTCTTTTCCACGCTTTTATCTGCTGACAACCACACCATTGCAAGCTTATCGGGTTTCTCTGTTCCCAGAACATCTATTACATCATATGCAAAGTTAAAATCATCACGGTATTTAAGTGTATAGTTTGCCTGTGCATCCTTGAGGGAAAGGAAATCGTCCCTCGTCGCACCGACGAATTTTTCATATATTGCCATAACGGCAACGCCTCCAATCTTACTACAATTATTATTTCATTACGACAGCGATGAACTGTGCAGGCTCATCACCGTCTGCCTGCTCGGCATGGGGAACGCTTGAGTCAAAATACACACTGTCCCCTTCCTCAAGCTCATAACAAATATCACCGATATAAAGCTTCATTTTGCCTGAAATTACATAGTTAAATTCCTGACCTTCATGTCCGTGAAGCACGGGTGCTGATTTATCGGGATTAATTGTAACAAGAAACGGTTCTGCCTTTTTATTACGGAAGGTATAGGCAAGGTGCTTATAGTCATATTCGTGTTCACGCTTTACGCTATAGCCCTGACCTTTTTTAACCATGCTACACATTGAAAGTGTCGGCTGATCTCCGCTAATCAGGTCAAGAACGTCTACGCCTAAGATTTCTGCTGCATTATAAATAAAGCTGAAAGAGAAATCCATTTCGCCGTTTTCATATTTTTTGTAAATCTCTATATCTTCCCCTAACTTCGTTGCCATTTCTTCAATGGTAATTTCGAAATCCTCACGAAGTGACGCAAGACGCATTCCGATATCTTTAATCTGTGTATTCATAGCTATACCTCCTATATAAACTTTCCTTTTCGGGGGGATAATATCCGCCCCTACAAATTATGCGTTGTATTCAAAGCCTAATTTTACTGCCTTCATATTAAGGTCAAACATATTCTGCTTTGTAGGCGGAACAACCTTCTGCATCGCCTTTTCAATGTTTTCCTCGGGGATAATTCCGCTCTTTGCAATCATATGACCAATCATAATCATATTTGCAAGACCGCTGAGGCCCTCGTCAGAAGCAATCTTTGTTGCAGGGATGTAATATGTTTCAACATCGCTGCGCTCTACCTTTCTGTCGATAAGAGAGCTGTCAACAAAAATCTGTCCGCCCGCCTTTGTTTCATTTTCATACTTGTCAAGAGACGGAAGATTCATTGCAATCAGAATGTCGGGATTGGACACAATGGGAGAGCCTACTGCGCTGTCGCTGATAATGATACTGCAGTTTGCCGTACCGCCACGCATTTCAGGACCGTAAGAAGGAAGCCAGCTTACCTCCTTGCCGTCGATAAGACCTTCGTATGCAAGAAATTTTCCTGAAAAGAGAATTCCCTGTCCGCCGAAACCGGCAATCAATATTTCCTTATTCATGGTTTTTATTCTCCTTTCTTATTTCTCTTCTGCGTACTTATCTTTATACACACCCAACGGGTAGTAGGGAAGCATATTTTCCTCAAGCCACTCAAGTGCCTTTTCAGGAGCAAGACCCCAGTTTGTGGGACAGGTTGAAAGTACCTCTACAAGCGAGAAGCCCTTACCCTCAATCTGGTTCTGGAAAGCCTTCTTAATTGCTGCCTTTGCCTTCTTTACGTTTGCAACATTGTTTACCGCAACTCTTTCAAGGTATGTAGCACCGTCTACCTGAGAAAGCATTTCACAAACCTTTACGGGATAACCTACTGCCTCTACGTCACGTCCGTAGGGAGAGGTCTGTGTCTTCTGTCCGGGGAGAGTTGTAGGTGCCATCTGTCCGCCTGTCATACCATAGATTGCATTGTTAACAAAGATAACTGTGATATTCTCGCCACGTGCCGCACTGTGAACAGTTTCTGCAGTACCGATAGCTGCAAGGTCACCGTCACCCTGATATGTGAATACGATATTGTTTTTATCACTTCTCTTAACGCCTGTTGCTACAGCCGGAGCACGACCGTGTGCCGCCTGCACCATATCACAGTTAAAGTAATTGTATGTGAATACGCTACATCCTACAGAAGCAACACCGATTGTTCTTCCTGTAACACCAAGCTCGTCAAGTGCTTCCGCTACAAGACGGTGAATGATACCATGTGTACAACCGGGGCAATAATGGAGTGTGTTTTCTGTAAGTGCGCTTGGTTTTTCAAATACTACCATTAGTTTTTACCTCCGTTCGCCTCGTAAATTTTATTAAGGACATCTTCCGTTGTTGTAATCATACCGCCTGTACGGTTGCAAAGGAGAACTTCCTTCTTGCAACGGATAGCAAGCTCGATATCCTCAATCATCTGTCCCATTGAAAGCTCTACACTGATAAACTTATTAACCTTGTCTGCCGCAGCGTTTAGCGCCTTCTTGGGGAAAGGCCAAAGTGTGATAGGACGAATCATACCAACCTTAATGCCCTCTTCTCTTGCCTTATCAATAGCATTCTTTGCTACACGGGATGCAACGCCGTATGCTACGATACAGATATCTGCATCGTCCATAAGATATTCTTCGTACATTGCTTCCTCTTCTTCAATCTTCTTATAACGTTCATAACGCTCGAAATTAAGCTTTTCAAGCTCTTCAGGAGCAATATAAAGTGAGTTAACGATATTAGGCTTTCTCTCACCCTTTGTTCCTGTAAGTGCCCAGGATTTATCATATTCATTGATTACACCCTTTTCAAGGCTTACAGGCTCCATCATCTGACCCATTGTACCGTCAGATAAAATCATTGCAGGCATTCTGTACTTTTCTGCAAGGTCAAATCCCTTAAATACCATATCAACCATTTCCTGAACACTGTTAGGTGCAAGAACAAGAAGGTGGAAGTCACCGTGTCCGCCGCCCTTTGTAGCCTGGAAATAGTCAGACTGTGAAGGCTGAATACCGCCAAGACCGGGGCCACCACGCTGTACGTTAATAATAAGTGCAGGAAGGTCACAGCCTGCAAGATAGCTGATACCCTCACTCTTAAGGCTTATTCCCGGGCTTGAAGAGCTTGTCATAACTCTCTTACCTGTAGATGCAACACCAATTACCATATTGATTGCTGCAATCTCACTTTCTGCCTGCAGGAAAACGCCGCCCTCTGTCTTGGGCATTTTCTTTGCCATATATGCCGCAACCTCTGTCTGCGGAGTAATCGGGTAACCGAAGTAATGCTTACAGCCTGCCATAATAGCAGCTTCTGCCAAAGCTTCGTTACCTTTCATCAAAACTTTTTCAGACATTTATATTTCATTCCTTTCCTTATTTCTCTACTGTAATTACGCAGTCGGGACACATTGTTGCACAAAATGCACAACCGATGCACTTATCCTGCTCTGTTACCTCGGCGGGATGATAACCACGCTTGTTAAGGTCATCTGAAAGATGTACAATTTTCTTGGGGCAGGCTGTTACGCACAAGCCGCAACCCTTACATAAATCCTTATTAAAGGAAACCTTTGCCATTATTATTCATTCCTTTCTGCCCAGCTTTGTCTTACATAAAGCTCTATTGGCATTAAATTTTCTATTTTATCTTTAAGTGCGTCATACAAGTCACTCTTTACCGTTGTCATTTTAATGGGGAGCGATGCTTTCTCTGAAACCTCGTTTGCATATGAAACACTGCTGAGAACATCCTCCGCCGTTGTTTCATCGCCTAAGTTTGAGTCATTTACGATTGCCGTAAACTTCATATGACACGCCTTTTCAATTTCAGCCATAATCTCAAGCGTCATATCGGCATTTCTCGTCAGGGGACGGTATTTATTAATTACGAACAAAAGCTCGTAATCTCCGTCCTCTATTATGCCGTCACTGTAACGTCCGAGCGCCAGTGCACCACGGTCATCACCGCCCACATCAATTACGCAGTGCTGATTTTTATTATGAAGCATTCCGTACGTTTCTGCGGGAAGTGCAGGAACATCAACGTTGCTGTTTGCATATTCAGAGGAAATGAGCTTTATCCCCTTTTCAGAAAGTATCTGCATACTGTCCTTTGTCCTGAAATACGGATTTACTATATCAAGGTCTGCAATTGAAACATCCCCTGCATTTTCCTTAAGCCAAAGGGCATAATTTACTGCAACATTGGTTTTTCCGCTGCCATAATGTCCGCTGAAAATGGTGATACGTTTTATACCTCTACTGTCCATCCCATATCATCCTCACGCTTACCCCACTGAATACCTGTAAGAGTATCATAGAGTTTCTGGCTAACCTCGCCGATTTCATTGTTATTGATAATCATTACATCATCAACATAGCGAAGCTTACCAACGGGTGAAATAACTGCCGCAGTACCTGTACCGAAGCACTCCTCAAGCTTACCGCTCTTCTGTGCATCAATAAGCTCCTGAGCGCTGATACGGCGTTCCTCAACCTCGTAACCCATTTTCTTACAAAGTGCAATAACACTGTTACGTGTTACACCGGGAAGAATACTTCCGTTGAGCATGGGGGTAACAATCTTTCCGTCAATCTTGAAGAAGATGTTCATTGCGCCAACCTCTTCAATATATTTTCTCTCAACACCGTCAAGCCACAATACCTGAGAATATCCGTCGTCGTGTGCCTTTACCTGAGCAATAAGGCTTGCTGCGTAGTTACCGCCTGTTTTTGCAAAGCCCATACCGCCCTTAACGGCTCTTACATATTCGTCCTCAATCCAGATACCTACGGGAGCAAGACCGCTTTCATAATAAGCGCCGCTCGGTGCAAGAATAATTATAAACTTATATGTCTTTGAAGGTGCAACGCCTAAGAATTCATCAGTTGCGATAATGAACGGACGAATGTAAAGTGATGTACCGTCCTCTGTAGGAATCCAGTCCTCGTCAACCTTTACAACTGCCTTAACAGCCTCAACAAAATCCTCTACGGGAAGCTCGGGAATGCAAAGACGGTCGTTTGTGTCATTCGTTCTCTTTGCGTTCATATCGGGGCGGAAAAGTCTTACCTTTCCGTCAACACCCTTGTACGCCTTAAGACCTTCAAACATTTCCTGACCGTAATGGAATACCATTGCCGCAGGTGACATTACAAGGTTCTGGAAGGGTACAATTCTTGGGTCGTGCCAACCCTTACCCTCGGTATAATCCATTACAAACATATGGTCTGTAAAGATTTTACCAAAGCCAAGCTTTTGTCCTTTCGCAGGTTTTTCCTTGGGAGTGGTTGTTTTCTCAATCTTAATGTTTAACATATATATTACTTCCTTTCTAATCCAAGTAAATCTATTGATTCTTCGCGCATTTTATATTTAAGAATTTTTCCTGCTGCATTCATCGGGAATTCCTTTACAAAAACAAAATACCTCGGAACCTTATGGCGTGCAATTGATGCATTACCAAATTCCTTCATTTCGTTTTCGTCTGCCGTTTCCCCTTTATGGAGAATAACCCATGCACAACATTCCTCGCCATAGCGTTCATCGGGAACACCGACAATCTGAACGTCACGCACCTTTGGATTAGTGAGATAAAACTCCTCAATCTCACGTGGGTAAAGGTTTTCACCGCCACGGATTATCATATCCTTGAGTCTGCCCGTTACTTTATAATAGCCATCTTCTGTTCTGCAGCATATATCGCCTGAATGAAGCCATCCGTCCTTATCAATTGTCTGTGCAGTAGCCTCAGGCATCTTGTAGTAGCCTTTCATAATATTAAAGCCACGTGCAACAAACTCACCGCTTTCACCGTCAGGAAGCTCCTCACCCGTTTCAGGGTCAATGATTTTACATTCAACACCGGGGAATGCACTACCGACCGTTTCAACTCTATGGTCAAGGTCTTCGTTAACCTCACCCATTGTACAACCGGGTGATGCCTCCGTCTGACCGTAAACGGAAATAATCTCCCGCATATTCATTTCGTCAGCGGCACGGCGCATCAAGTCTGCAGGGCAGTTGGCACCTGCCATAATGCCTGTGCGCATATATGAAAAATCTGTTTTTGCAAAATCAGGGTGATTAAACATCGCAATAAACATCGTCGGCACGCCGTTAAAGCAGGTGATGCGTTCATCATTCACGCAGGCAAGCGACGATTTTGGTGAGAAGTATGGCATCGGGCAAAGTGTTCCGCCGTGCGTCATCATAGACGTCATCGAAAGCACCATACCGAAGCAATGGAACATCGGAACCTGTATCATCATACGGTCTGCCGTTGATAAATCCATTCTGTCACCGATTGTCTTACCGTTATTTACAATGTTTCTGTGTGTCAGCATAACACCTTTTGGGAATCCCGTTGTGCCTGACGTATACTGCATATTACATACATCATCAGGCTTTACAAGTGATGCTCTCCGCCTTACCTCGTCAATGGGAACAAGAGCGCTTCTTGAAAGCATTTCATTCCATTCAAGACAACCATCCATTGAAAATCCAACCGTTACCACGTTTCTGAGGAACGGAAGATTTTTGGAGTAAAGCGCATCACCCGGGGTGAGAGCTTTAAGTTCAGGACAAAGCTCCTCTATAATTTCTTTATAATTAATATCCTTACAATCCTCAATCATAATAAGTGTATGTGTATCAGACTGTCTTAAAAGATATTCAATCTCGTGTATTTTGTATGCAGTGTTTACAGTAACCAATACTGCACCGATTTTCGTCGTTGCCCAGAAGGTAATAAACCACGCAGGTATATTTGTCGCCCATACGGCAACGTGGTCGCCCGCCTTTACACCCAGTGAGATAAGCGCCGCCGCACATTCATCAACGTCACGGCGAAACTCCTTATATGTTCTTGTATAATCAAGCGTTGTGTACTTAAATGCATACTGGTCAGGATATTTCTCAACCATTTTGTCAAGCACATCCGAAAAGGTAGCATCAATAACGTCATACTTTTTCCATACGAAGGTGCCTGTTCTTGCCCTGTTGTAATACGGGCGGTCAAAATCCTTTTTCTCCCTTGAAAGGTTTGCAACGTAGTTTGCAAAATGTGTAAGAACGATATCAGCATCGTTAATTTCCTCATTCCAAGCCACGCAGATATACCCGTCATAGTTAAGCGAGGAAAGTGCATTCACAAAGCTGTCAACGGGAAGCTCACCCTCACCTATAAGTACCGTCTTTCCGTCTTTCATATCGCCAAGTCGTGCATACTTTATATATGCACCGAGGTTTTTAATTGTTGTTTCGGCACTTTCGTCAGCGCCAAAATACGTTTCACGTACATTCCACGATGCACCGATTACTGCAGAGGAGAAAAAGTTTATTATATCTATTACATTCTCTGTCGAGGCAAGATATCCTTTCGTTTCAAAAAGAATTTGAATGTCAGATTTTTCCGCCCTCTCTATCGCTAAAGAAAGCTTATTTTTAAGAACCTCGTTTGAAACCTTTTTCTCATTACGTACGATAATGCGTTCAATTCCTGCATTTCTCGCCATATCAACGTATTTAAGAAGTGTTTCGCTTGTTGCCTCTGTCTCTTCAAGCGGATAGGGGTATACAAGTGCTGAAACCTCAAGCGCACGGTTTACAAGCTTTCTCTTTGAATCAGCTGTGCGTTCACTTCTTAAAATACTGTCATAATGCTGTTTTCTCTCATTAATTGCATCGTATATTTCAAAGCCCGAGTATCCGTAATCATACGCATACCGGCACGTGTCAATAAACGACGCTCTCGTTACATTTTTAGTTGAAAAGGTAAGCTTCATCTTAATCCTCCTCAAACACAATCTTATTCAGTGCATTTATATATGCCCTGACACTTGCCGCCATAATATCTGTTGAAATTCCGTTACCACTGTAAAGCTTTCCGTTATTGCGAAGTCTTACAATCGCACTACCGAGAGCCTCTTTACCGTCGGTAACTGCCTGAATCTGAAAATCATCAAGCTCGTAATGATAACCAATACTCTGCTCTATCGCACGGAAAAGAGCATCAATCGGGCCGTCGCCTGTGCTGACACCCGAAAGTATCTCATCACCGCATTTAAGTGTTACCTGCGACATAGCACTTGTAAGGTTGGTACAGTTTGCACTGTAACTTTCAAGGTGGTAGGTTGACGGTGCCTGCATAGCAAAGCTTGCAATAAGTGCCTCAAGCTCCTTTGCACCTACACTGCCTTTCTTTTCACAAGTCTGCAAAAGTGCCTTATGTACCTTACCGTTATCCTCGTCACTAAGGTCATACCCTAAAACATTTGCCGCATACTTGACATCTGCCAGTGTACTGTCTGAATCAAGGAGAATTTTCTTCTTCTCACTCACATCAGTTGCTTTTTCATAAGCCTCGTGATTTATTTTTGAAAGCATATCCTTGATGCTTGCGTGAATTTTTGTATTTTCAAGAGAAATTTCTGCACCGATTGCGCTGCCACGTGCGCCTATCGCATTTGAAAGAACACCCATCAAAAGAGCATCCTCCCCTGCCATTGCACATTTAAGGCCGTCGGCACCCTCTTTGATTGCGGCAACTGCTGATGCGGCTGCCATACCTATTTTATCTGAAAGCTGTACATATACAGAGGCATCTGTAGCTTTCTTTACTTTCTTAACAAGGTCTGCAACCTCATCAGGAAGGCTGATGCCTGCATCATCACATAAAGTAATAATTCCTGCACCGTTTTCCTTTGCAACTGTAGCTGCTTTTATAAGAAAGTCTTCATCAGCACGTGTTGCATCAAGTGCACAGAATTCAACGTCACTGCAAAGCTTCTTAGCTTCGCAAACAAGCTCTGCAATTTTTTCGAGCATTTTATCTGCCTTTATATGATATGTGTACTCCATCTGCACTGTTGAAGTGGGAACCTCAACCTGAAGTCTGGGATTTTGTGCATCCTTAACACTTTCCCATGCCTCATTAACGCTTTCCTTTGTAAAGCCAACGCCAATTACAACAGTTGCCCCGGATACATTCTGAGAAATCGTCTTATTTATAATAGTATCCTCACGAGCATTTTTCATAGGGGGTAGTTCTACCGCATTAACACCTAAAGATGCCGCACAAGCCGCAATTGCAGTTTTTTCACGGAATAGCAGTGATAGACTGCGGTCCTGTGACAGTTTTTTTAATGTAATGTCGGTAATTGCAATTTTTTTCATAACATACACCCCTAATAAATAATAAAATAAAATGCCTGCAGCACTATTTGCCGCAGGCATTGAAAAAACTATACTTTTCAATACTTAACTGTACTCACATCAAAACACGACAAAAAGCGCTATTATTATCAGAACTTTCAGCAAGTAGAATAATTATAGCGTTAATTAGAATTATTACAGATGTGAATACTGTTAATGAATTCATAATTTACATCTCCAAATCTATACACTATATTATAACTCTGCCAAAAGATGTTGTCAATATTTTTTTATTGTTTTTTTATTTTGCCTTATAACATCTCACCTATAAGGCGCAATTCCTCTTTCGCCTCGTTTATAAAGGCTATAAGCTGATCGTTTTTCTTAGTATGGCAGGGAGCAGAGTTTATTGCCGCAAGGGCGTTGTAGGTACACGCCGCAAAAAGCTCCTCACTCTCTTCCCCGACACTGTGCTTTTCCCCGAGCTTTTCCCGAAGCTTGGAAAGCTTTGTAAGTGCAGAATTTTCATCAAAGGAAAATTCCACAAGAATTTCTTCCGCAAGTTTTACATATTCATCAATCAGCATTTTTGCATTTTCCATCATATCTTACCCTCAAGTTTTTTGATTTTACGAATATCCTCGCCCAAAAATTCGAGCATAGAAAAGCCCCCTGCAATGCGTGAGGCAATTCTCTCATTATAAGTTTTTGCCAGCATATTTCTGTTAAGGTTTGTGGATATTATCATTTTTCTGCCGTTAATCAGGCGGTTATTTATTATACGGAAAAGCTCTGCAGAAGTAAACTGCGTTACAAACTCACTTCCCAAATCGTCAAGTATCAAAAGCTCGCAGTCATTCAGCTTTTTAACTATATACTGCGCCCTCTCTGAAACATCTCTTCCAAAATGCATATCCTCTAAAATCGGGAACAGTGCGTTACAGCTTACATAAAGCACGTCTATCCCCTTCTGGAGAAGCTTATTTGCAATGGCAGAGGATAAAAAGGTTTTTCCAAGACCGCATCCGCCGCAAAGGAGAAGATTTTCCTGCGTTTTTTCAAAATTCTCTGCATACGCCATACATTCACGCAGTATTGAGCGCATATTTTCACGTGGGGAACAACCGTATTCCTCTACAAATTCATCACTGTAATAGCTAAGGCTGAATTTCTCAAAAACCTGCGATGCAAGTGCATCTGAAAGATTTGCCTCTTTAAGAGCAATTGACGTAATTTCACGGCGCAGACATTCACAGATTTTGTCACCGTCAAAGCCGCTGTCACCGCACTTTGGGCACGCAGGCTTTACATCAAGGTAATCTTGAGGAAAGCCGTGCACTGACAAAAGGCGCTCCCTTTCCTTTACATACTCTTTATTTTCAGCCATAATACCGCTTACCGCACGGGTTTCATCACACTCACCGCTTGCAAGCAGGTTAAGCATCCTTATGCCGAAGCGGTCAAGCTGTGTTTCAATTTCCAGAAGACGGGGTATTTTTGAAAAAACCTCGCTTCTGCGTCTTTTAAGTTCAAAGCGACGTTCTTCCTTTCGCTCTGCAATTATTTTTGCTGCTTTTTCATATATTGTTTCAGCCAAGGCACGTCACTCCTTTACCTTTTTTGTTTTTCAAGTCTTATACGCCGTTCTATCGCCGCCATATCGTCAAGCTGATATGAAGATGCCGCTGATTTTTCTTTTCTGGGGCCATTTTCCTTTTCAGCAATCTGCGAAACGGTCTTTATCCCCTTTTCATACCAGGACTTTAAAATCGTGTTCATATACGGCATTGATATTTTTCCTGTATTGGTAACAGTTCTTTCATAGGCGTTTCTTATCATCGCCTCACTCATCGAAAGCTCGGAAACCCATCTTCCTATATATCCTGCCTCCGTCTGCGAAAGCTCACGGTCAAGGCCAAACATTTTTTTACATTTTGCCTGCATTTTAACCTCTTTAACGGCACGGTTAAGAAGCTTTGTCGCTGCCTCAAGAGTTGTTACGCCCTGCTCATTCCAGCTTGCCGCAACCTTTTCAATATAGCTAAAGCTTGTCTTGTCAATGGTTACGCAGTATTCAAGAAGCAATAGAACCATTTCCTGGCTCATAGAATACCACTGCATAAAATTATACAGTGCACTTACCTCACGCGCGGAAAGCGTTTTCTTTAAGAGCTGCTCTGCCATACCTACCGTTTCTTTCATCTTGGGGTTTATGTCCATTGCCTTTGCAATTTCCTTCATAGATGTATTTTTCGGTTTTTCGGCAGTTTCCTTTTCCTCACTGTGCACCGCTTCCGTCTTTGTGCTTTGCGGCTTTTTCTGCGTATCTTCAATTGTGTCGAAAACAAGGATTCCCTTGCCTTCACTATGTACAAGTCCTACTTTTTTCCAATAGCGCCACGCCTTGTTTACATCTGTTTCGAGAATATCAAGCGCCTCTGCTATAGCCGCATTTGATATATCCTCCTCACCCTCATAGCATTTTGCAAGGCCGTAAAGGTATACCTTCACATACGTCGCATTTGCGTTAATCATATATTTATTTATAAATTCTATGGGAAGAGGCACCGATTTATTTGCGTGAAAAAAGCTCGCCATCTGTTTTCCCTCCGTATAAGGTTATTCTATTTTTTACAATCAGAAACATTATAGCACACATTTTCCCAAATGTACAGTATTTTTGAGCTTTTTCGGGGATTTTTTTATTGTATAGGAAATTATGTTTTCTATCGCGAGCGACATTTGCCTTGTTCCAATTTAGTCGGACGCGAAATGGATGAAGCGGTACGCTTCTTTTTTGCTTTTTGCGCCCTTGAAATATTTTTAATAATATGATAGAATAGTTATATCGCGTTTGAAAGGCAGTGAAAATCTTGAATTATAAAACTATGCTCTCAAAACTGAGTGCACTTAATTTTCTTGCACTAACGGTTGCAGGCATCATAAATGCTTTCGGTGTAACGGTATTTCTCGCCCCCGTAAAGCTTTATGACAGCGGTATTTCAGGCACTTCGATGCTCTTTTCACAGCTTACCCCACCCTTTCTTTCACTGTCATTCTTTCTTATACTTCTTAATGTCCCTCTCTTTTTGTACGGACTTAAAAAGCAGGGCGCTGCATTCACCATATATTCCATTTATGCAGTAGGAATATATTCGCTTGGTGCATATCTTATTACAGATGTTCTTCCGATTGATGTAAGTATGGCATCCCCGCTTGCAGGTAACGACCTCCTTCTGTGTGCAATTTTCGGCGGTCTTATTTCAGGTATAGGAAGCGGTCTTACAATACGTTTTGGCGGTGCAATTGACGGTATTGAGGTTATGGCGGTAATTTTTGCAAAAAAGCTCGGTATTACGGTGGGCACATTCGTTATGGCATACAATGTGCTTTTATACGTTGCGTGCGGATTTGTAATGGGAAGCTGGATACTTCCGCTTTACTCAATTGTAACGTATGCGGCTGCACTTAAAACAATAGACTTTATTGTAGAAGGTCTTGACCGCTCAAAGGCAGTAATGATAATAACTGAAAAGCCTTCTGAAATAACGAAGGCTCTTATAGAAGAATTTGATTGCGGTACAACCAATATGCTTGCCAAGGGCGGCTATTCAAATAAAGATAAGGCGGTAATCTATTTTGTAGTAAACCGCTTCCAGATTTCACGGATGAAAAGCATTGTTCACACCATAGACCCCTCTGCATTTATGACTATTACAGAGGTTGCCGACGTGTTTACAAGTGCACATGCATAACTGGAGGGAAAATAATGAAAATAAAAGAATCGGCTGAAAATTATCTTGAAACCATTCTTATGCTTACAAAAGAGAAAAAATACGTACGCAGTATTGATGTTGCAAACGAGCTTGGATTTTCAAAGGCGAGTGTTTCCGTTGCTATGAAATCCTTTCGCGAGGAAGGATATATATCAATCAATGACGACGGGGGCATTTGTCTTACCAAGAAGGGGCTTTCCATCGCAGAAAAGATGTATGAACGCCACACTATAATTGCACGCGCACTGATGGCGCTGGGTGTCAGTGAAGAAACTGCGTATCTTGACAGTTGTAAGATTGAGCACGATATCAGTGAGGAAAGCTTTGATAAAATAAAGGCTTTTTTAGAAAAACGTTAACATTATATTAAAATTATGTTACTGCTATTGAAATATGTTTTTTTATGTTGTATTCTATAATTGTACTTTGAGTAATATAATTTAAAGAGGTGATGTGCTATGGCAAGTAATCAGACAACTCATATCGACATATGCAAAACACGTGACACGGAAATTGATGCTATAATCTGCCGTGTTCATTCGGCATTGGTTGAAAAGGGATATGACCCCATCAGTCAGCTTGTCGGCTATATTATGTCAGGTGACCCGACGTATATCACAGGGCATAAGGGTGCACGAAGCCTCATTACAAAGGTAGAGCGCGACGAGATTTTAGAGGTTGTATTCAGGAAGTATCTTGAAGATAAATAAAGAAATGCAAACTAAAATGCAGAAACGGATAATTTCCGTTTCTGCATTTTTTGTATTGTGTTATTTTGTAATTGTAACTGTTCTTGCCTCTTCGTTCCACAAAACATCTGCACCAAGCTTTTCCATTACAAATCTGATGGGCAGGAATGTTCTGTCCTTATAAATAAATGGGGCACTGTCAAGTGTTACTTTTTCACCATTTACCGTAGCTTCACTCTCTCCTATTACAATAACAATAGAAATATCATCAAAATCTACTGTAACAGTCTGTGTTTCTCCGTTCCAGTTAACTTTTGCTCCAAGCTCCTCTGCAATAAAACGAATTGGAAGCATAGCCCGTTCATTCACAATAATAGGTGCAACGTCATTTGTTTTTACTGTACCATCCACTTCTATGTCTGTTTTATCAATTGCAAGAACAAGGGTCTTTTTAACTTTTTCCACCCACTTTGCATAGAGGGTAAAGCCCTTTGTTACCTTTTTCTCAAAATTATACGCCTTTGTGCATGCCTTATCTGTGTACCAGCCTGCAAAGGTATTTCCATCCTTTACGGGAGCTTTCGGCATAGTAACAACACCGTTTTTCCTTATTCTCACACTCGCAATTGCACTTGCGCCGTTTGTTTCAAACTTAACAGTATAGGTTGTTACTGATGAACCACCACCGCTGTAGCTTGGTGTGGGGTCTGCAGGTGCACCCAGAATAGTATAGGTTGAGAATTTTGCAGCAACAATTTTTATTGTATCGTTATTTACCTGAATATATTCACCATCTGCGTTAGGAGTAGTTGTTAAAGCATCCACCTGTCCGTTATGTTCTCTGAGCACAATAAACTTACCCATTCCCTGAAGACTTGCAGGCATTTCAACTTCATACGCTACAGGTACACTAACTTCGCTTACAGCAGTAGTTCCTGCCTCTGCACCCGTTTTTACTTTGTTTATTGTTATATCAATTGTCTTCCCCTGAGTATATGTACTGTAGCTTTGAGTTGCTTTGTCATTTATGCTTGATGTCGGCAGTGCTTCCTGAACAGAAGTTTCAATGTTTACAGTGTTTCCGGGAGTTTGTGCATAGGCGATATCCTCATCAGAGAGCTGTGCCTCAAGTGCTGCTGTATCAATGCTTGTAACGCCTGTTGCAGGTGCAACAACTGCACTTGACCCTGCTGCAGAAAGAGTGATGTTTTCAAGCTCTTCTGAAAAATCATCCACTACAAATGTAACTGTTTTCTTTTTATCTCCGCTTGTTACATTAATTGTGTGTGTTCCCCATTCACACTGCACCAACCAGAAAATACCCTCTGCATCTGTTTGTGCGGTTTTTGCATCCATCATAGTTACAGTTGCGCCCTCAACAGGTGCGTTTTGTTCGTCAACAACCTTTCCCTTGATTGTTGAAAGCTTTGTCATTTTTGCCTCTGCAACAACATCCTTGTCAGGCATTATATATCCATCTTCTGTTTTTTCAACATCAGCGGGGAAAACCCATCCTTCAAAACGGTAATTGTTTATTACGGGATCCTCGGGAACGGGAATAATTGTTCCGCATCCTACCTCAACATTTTCCCATACCTTATTTGATGCGCTTGTACTGTCTGTAATTACTTCTGTATACACCTCTCCATTAACCTTATAGGTCAGCTTGCGTGTGTAGTCAAGCTCTACACTCTTAAACACATTCATTTCAAGCGTTCCGTCAGAGTTTTTAAATGAAATGTTTATGCCGTGTCTTCCATGTACTGCAGGAAGTGTATATGTAGTTGTAAGATTTGTGAGTAAGGAGATATCCTGATATGTTCCATCTTCCTCAAGTGTCGAAATCTTAAACTGTGTAAAGTTTTTCTTTGCCCATTCATTTAAAACAATACTTAAAGTTCTGTTATTTACACGAACAGGCTCTTCAATCTCTCCGTTAACGGTAAAATCAGGGTCCATTTCAACAATATCATTGCCGTTTCCCTCTGCTACCTGCCATAAGCTTGTTCCGTAATAGCAATATACTGTTGCACCGGGTGTCATAGGAGCATTTTCATCAAAAGCTATCTGACATCCGGGATTGTATACGTAAAGTGTTTCTAAGCTTTCACACTTTGTTAAAAACCATTCTCCTATGCTAAGTACACTTGGCGGAATGACAACCTCTTCTACATTGCTTCCTTTTAAGAAGCCACTGCCTATTGATGTCACTGTATTTGGAATTGTAACCTCTTTAAGATTATAAAACTCATAGAACATATCGTCATCGATTTTTTCAATTCCGCTTTCAATAACAAGCTTTAAAATATCTTCCTGATACTGTGCATATCCGCTGTTATCATCAATACTGCCGCTTCCGCTGATGGTAAGAGTTCCATCACTCTTAAAGCTCCACGTTGCACTATCTCCGCACTCTCCGCTGTCAACAACGCTGACCGACGGAGCAACATTGCCGCCATCTCCGGGGCGTACATTAGAACCCGGAGGTGTAGGAACAGCACCGCCGCCTCCATTACCGCCATCTTCGCCCTGTGAAGTTCTATTAATTATAACAAAATCGCTTTCCACGCTCTTGTTATAGCTTACAATATCATCAGGTATTGCACATACAGTTACCGCAAAGGAATAATCCTCTTCTGAAAGACTTTCTTCCTCAAGGAAATAATTATATTCTTCAAAATCAGTTTTATCAAATTCATATTCAGCAGCATTGTCAGGTATAGTAACAGTTAAAAACTCATATGCATTATTTTCTGACTTTGCATAAAAACTAAGCTTCCATAATGCTACACCCTCAGCGTTATGCGTCCACGTAAGGACATTGTTTCTGCAAGCAACGCTCTGTGGGGTGTCAAGCTTAGGACGCGATGGATCAGGATTATATACCAGTTCATTGCTAAGAACTGTCTGCGCTGCAGGATTATCAAAATTATCATTTTCATACGCAACAAATTTCATAGTATATGTTCCCGAACCTACAGAAAGCATAATATTTCTGAAATCTATTGTGCTTTCCAACTCTTCAACGTCATTTTGAGTATGAGTCGTAACTTCATCACCGTTTTTATAGAGGATGCTGTAATATGTACTTACGCCCTCTACAGAATGAAAATTCATAACACCAAATGTTACGTCAGACCACTTAAATGCAGTTGGGAGTGTGCTCTGCGCACTTGCCACAACTGCCATTGATATGAGCATTACAACAGAAACAATAATGCTCAAAATCCTTTTTGCTAATTTCCTCATAGCTTTTCCTCCTTATTTTTTATATCCATACGGATATAATTTCATCTAACTATACCATATAATAATAAAAAAGACAACCTTCGTAAGAAAATTGTATTTTTATTTCTCGGGCATAAAATATCTCAGATACTGCTGCAACGCCATTATTTTATATAAAATTCAAAGTGAATTTCTTTTTCAGAGAGCCTGTATTTCTCCAAAAGTTCGGGACCGCAAGAGTGGGATCCAACACCTGAATTTTTATAATCAATTCGTATATTAGTACAATTATCTTTTGTAAGTTCGTCCTGATGGGTTGCCTGCATAAGCATTTCAGACGTGTAATGCGACACATTAAATTCCATGCTTTCTGCCGCTTCAAAGGATAAACCATTTTTAACAGCAAGAACCCTTGTTTTAATATGATTGCCATGCTCTTGAGGCATAATATAATTTACATACTCATCGTCTGCACTGCTTTCGTACCAATCCACCATTGAAGCATGGTACATATCACAGTAGTTTTCATAAGGACCCATACCATAATAACTGAAAGCTGATTTTTCGTAAGCTGTTTTAATTTCAAAACCAAGGCGCGGTAGCCAGGTGCATTTATCTTTTACAGTTCCATCAAGTGTGACCTTTATTGTTCCGTCTGACATCACAGTATATTTTACTATGTATCTGAAATACGGTGTTCTTGAAACACCAGAAAGGCTTCCTTTCACTGTAACCTCTGCTCCACATAATGTACATTCATATACCTTATCAAACTGTTGGTCGAGATTTTCTCCCTGCCATGTATTGTGCCAGTACCAATTTTGTTTGATTTTTCTTTCGTTGTCGATTGGCGCACGCAAGGATGTTATTCTTATTGGTGCTTTGAGCTGTTCCTCTCCGTTTTTCACCATGCTTACAAATGTTCCTGAATGTTTTGAGAATGTATATCTGAAACCTTCTCCCTCAAACACAATAAAATTATTGTCCTCAGTTGCTTCAGCCGCTTTTGAATTCATAATCTGTTTATGTAGCAAAACTGGTATTTCCAGTTGTTTTTGAGCAACGCAATAGCCTGCTTTATTATACAAATAGCAATGAACATATGCACCAAGCTTACATTCCTTCGGCAATGTGATTTTGATTTTAGCCGTTTGCTTGGGTTCAATATCCAATGCAAATATGTTTTGTTCTGTTATTTCTCCGTCAACCTTTATCTGATAATTAAACTTATATTCAGAAAGATTGGTAAAATCATATCTGTTTAAGACAACTATTTCGTCGCCCGAAAGTTCACAGTCCATATACTGATATGCGGCTTTTACTTCAAGTGAGCCAGCTTTTAACCCTCTGTCATGGAAAACCATGCCATCTGCACAAAAATTCCCGTCATTAGTCAGTTCTCCCTCGAAATCACCACCATATTTAGGGACCCCGTTTTCTATTACTGTATGATCTGCCCACTCCCACACACAACCGCCAATTAACTTTTTATGCTTATATATCAACTCCCAATAATCACATACATCTCCGGGGCCGTTGCCCATTGCATGGGAATACTCACACAAAAAGTACGGATGTTTAAAATCAGGATTTTCCGCCTTTTGTTTTATTCCGTCAATGCTCTCATACATTTTTGAATAAAGATCCGTTCTGTCGGCATAATGCGTGGTATCAGTACCATAAAAATCCGACATTTCCGCTTCTCTGCAAGCATCCTCGCAATGCACAAGCCGTTTTATGTCGTTTGACCTTATGTAATCCATCATTGCGACATGATTGTCGCCGTGTCCACTTTCATTTCCGGTTGACCAGGAAAAAATTGAGCAGTGGTTTTTGTCTCTTTGGTATGCTCTTTCCATACGCTCAACAAAAACGTGTTTCCAAAGTGGATTTGCACAAAGCCATTCGGGATTGTTTAAACAGTCATAGCCACATCCTCCAGCTTCTCTATTTGTACCTCCGTGGATTTCGAGATCGGTCTCAAGCATAACATAAAATCCAAGCTCGTCGCACATCTCAAGAAATTTCGGTATAGGAGGATAATGGGATGTTCTTATAGTGTTGACGTTAAGCTTTTTCATAAGAATCAAATCCCTCATAAGCTCTTCATCCGTCATACACCAACCGTTATAGGGGTGAGTGTCGTGATGATTTACCCCCTTGAGCTTTACCTCCACTCCATTTACCAAAAATTCATAATTCTTACCTATTTCATAGGTTACGAAGCCAACCTTCTGTGAAATAACTTCACCCTCATATTCAAACAAAAGCTCATAAAGATACGGCTTTTCTGCATTCCACTTTACAGGATTTTTTACCGTAAACTGCGTTTTATTTTCTGCATAAGTTCTTCCAAGTAGATGTCTTTCGGCGTCAAGCAAGGATATTTCGGCACTTCCTTCAAATACAATACCTATAACATTATCATCAGTTGTAATTTTTATGTCTCTGATATGTCCCTTTGGTCTTGACAAAAGATACACATCTCTGAATATTCCGTTAAATCTGAAAAAATCCTGGTCTTCAAGATAACTACCCGAGCACCACTTTCGCACCTTTGCCGTAACAGTATTTGCACCTTTTTTCACATAGTTGCTTATATCAAATTCAGCCTGTAAATGACTACCTTGTGAATAGCCTACATATTTACCATTAATAAAAAGCTCAAGACAGCTTGATACACCTTCAAAAACAATATATGTATCACTATCTATATTCTGTATTTCAAACTCACGTCTGTATATCCCCATCGGGTTATTGTTGGGGATATACGGGGGATCATATGGATGCGGATATGCTACATTGGTATAGTTAGGATTCTCGTAGCCTTGAAGCTGCCAGCATGAAGGAACATCAATTTTATGCCATTCTTTTTCTATATAAGCTTCCTCAAAATCGCAGTCATAAAACTTAAAATCCCATATTCCATTGAGCTTTGTACATCCGTTCTTAGGAATATAGTATGCTCTTTGGACCTCTCTGTTTTCACTGATACAGTTTAAATTTTCATGTTTTTTCATATAAACCTCTCCATTCTACCGCTTATCTGATATGGATTATAATTGACTTTGTATTTTTTATATAATATAATTATATTACGCAAAAAACTACTTTTCAACATAAATATATTGCAGATTATATAATTATATTTCGAATGGTGATTTTATGAAAACAAAAACATATAACAAAGAACAACTATTATTTTTCCCGTTATATCTTACAACTGTTGGAATAAGATACAAACAGTCCAGGATGAAAAGAATAAACGGGTATGGACAACATCAGATTTTTCTGGTGAATTCAGGAAGCGGCATTTTGAAGATTGGCGGACAGTCATTCAACATCGGCAAAAATGATTTGTTTTATATTGCCGCAAATATTACTCACGAATACTATGGCAACGATGACAATTTCCAAACGACCTATATCTCATTTTTTGGTGACGGTTTTAAAAAGATTCAGAAATATTATAACCTCCGTGATTTTGGTGTATATAAAAATAAAAACAGAGGATTGTTCAAATCCTCTGCTGAAAATTTATATGAGGCAATAGATACCACGCACGAATTATCAATGCTTTGCTCGCTTACCTTTTCCACCGTTATCTCTTATTTTGTCGAAGCCTGGAAAAAAGAATACTCACCTATAGAAAAAGTATATAACTATATCGAAGAAAACTACTCAAAAATGATTACCTTAGAAGATATTTTAACCATTTATCCTTATTCAAAAACAAAGTTATGCCAGGATTTTAAAGAAAAATACAAAGCAACTATATTTGAAGTACTAACAAGCACAAGGCTTCGCCATGCTCAGAATATGATAAATGCAAACCCATACATTACATTAAAAAATATTGCTTTGTCATGCGGTTTTAATGACATAAGCTACTTTTGTAAGATGTATAAACGATTTTACAACTGCAGCCCGAAATCCGAAATTAATATTAGATGAAAGCAACGCGGACACTTGATTTTGATTAATAGAGTAATATTCATATATTAAAAAATATGTGAAAGTTGGTAAAAGTGTTTAGTTTACTCTTTGCATCCCCATTTTCACAGCATCAGCATTTTGGGCAAAACTCACAAAAGCCGCATAAACACTGATGTTTTAGCCTTGCATCTTTCCTATCACTCTTTTTTACCATAATAATGTTAGAATGTCAATATATCCAAATAGATATTATTCGGAGGCAGTTATGGCTCACTATAAAAGATTACGAGACTTACGAGAGGATAATAATTACACTCAAAAACAAATTGCAGATTTATTATATACAACTCAGCCGCAATACTTCAGATATGAAAGCGGTCTGCGTGATTTACCCTGTGAGCTTGTTATTATACTCGCAAAATTCTATAATGTTTCAACTGATTACATTCTTGGATTATCAGATACACCGAGAAAATTAAAATAAGGTGTGATAAAAAAGAAGCGTGCCGCTTCACCCATTTCGCGTCCCAATTAAATTTAAATACGACAAATGTCGCTAGAGATAAAATTACGCAAATTTCTATACAGTGAAAAATGGCACGATTTGGGGACAGTCCCCAAATCGTGCCATTTTTTCACTTGGATATAAAATCAATATTATATATATCCTTAAATCCCATTTTATAAAGCATTTTTTCTGCCATTTCAAAGCCGTAATCAAGGTTTTTTGCATCGTGACAGTCACTTGTCAGAACTATTCTTCCGCCATGCTTTTTTATTTCCTCTAAAAGCCATATGTCTGGATAAGGCATATCCTTATAACCACGTGCCATTGCGCCCGTGTTTACTTCAAATACATTATTCTTTTCAAGCAGTGCTTTCAGTGCGGAAAGTGCTGCTTTTTTATATCTTTCCTCTTTTGGGGAAAATACAGTATTATTTCTGTCAAATTTAGTGAGAAGGTCAAAATGCCCTATTACATCACCCTCAAGCTTTGATACTGAGCGGTAATATTCCTCTGCATATGAATAGGGGTCACCCCCAAAATACTCTTTTATCACTCTGCCAAGGTCGTCGGGACTTAAATCAACATCATAATACTTACCATCACAGCAGACATAATGCACCGATGCTATTATGTAATCATATCTTTTTGTGTCAATGTTTGAAAAGAAATCCCTTTCCATACCGCACAGAATTTTGATTTTTCCCGCATACTTTTCTTTAAGAGCAGTAATTTCCGCAAAATACTTTTCTTCATTTTGTGCACTCATAGTGTAGTCGGTCTCAAAATCCATTCTGCTGTGACCTGAAAAGCCTATATATGAAAACCCTTTTTCTATAGCTGTTTTTACAATTTCCTCGGGTGCGTTTTTGCCGTCACAGTAAAATGTATGCGTATGAAGATTACCCTTAATCATTTCGTCATCTTCTCCTGCTTTACCTTTTTGTCGATTACGTGGCGTGATGCAAGTTCACGGAGCACATCATCAACGTCAATTCCCATCTCAACCATCATAACCATAACGTGATAGTAAAGGTCGGCAATCTCATATATTGTTTCCTTTTTGTCATTATCCTTTGATGCGATAATTACTTCTGTGCACTCCTCGCCCACTTTTTTGAGGATTTTGTCAATTCCCTTTTCAAAAAGATAGGTTGTATAGCTGCCTTCCTTTTTTTCTGTTTTTCTGCCCTTTATCATTTCAAAAAGCGCCTCGGGTGAAAATACACCCTCTTCCTCGCTTTCAAATATGGCATCGTTAAAGCAGCTGTCACTTCCCGTATGGCAGGCAGGGCCGTCCTTCTTTACGTATACGCACAAAGCATCACTGTCACAGTCAGCAACAATTTTTACTATATGCTGATAGTTACCGCTTGTTTCCCCTTTGAGCCATAACTCCTGACGGCTGCGGCTGAAGAAGCAGGTGAGCTTTTTCTCAAGCGATATTTTAAGGCTTTCCTCGTTCATATATGCAAGAGTTAAAACCTTGTTTGTCTGTGCATCTATTACTATTGCAGGGATAAGTCCCTTTTCATCAAATTTAAGCTTACTTATATCTATCATTTCATATTCTCCTTACAGGTATGTTATTCCTAAAAAGTTCGTCTTTTAAATCACTGATTGCAACTTCTCCAAAATGGAAAATTGATGCGGCAAGTCCTGCAGACATTTTGGGAATTTCGTTAAAGAGAGTTACAAAATCCTCTATTTTTCCTGCACCGCCTGACGCTATAACGGGCACATTTACCTCTTTTTGCACTGCCTTTAGCATTTCAATGTCAAAGCCCTTTTTAACACCGTCAGTATCAATGGAATTTACCACTATTTCTCCTGCGCCACGCTCTACACCGCTTTTTATCCACTCAATCGCCTCAATCCCCGTGTCCTCTCTGCCTCCCTTTGCAAATACGTGGAATTTTCCGTCAACACGTTTAATATCTACAGATAAAACAACGCACTGATTTCCGTAAATCTGCGCTGCCTCGTTTATAAGATCGGGATTTCTGATTGCACCTGAATTTACACTTACCTTATCGGCACCGCATTTTAAAACTCTGTCAAAATCTTCTACAGTGTTTATTCCGCCGCCAACTGTAAGAGGGATAAATATTGTTGAGGCAACCTCTCTTAAAACATCTGTGAAAAGCTTTCTCCCCTCAAAGGAAGCCGTTATATCATAAAACACAAGCTCGTCTGCACCGTTTTCCCAGTACATACGTGCAAGCTCCACGGGCGAGGATACGTCGGAAAGCCCCTCAAAATTGACCCCCTTTACCACGCGTCCGTTTTTCACGTCAAGGCAGGGTATTATTCTTTTCGTAATCATCGTGCCACCTCGATTGCTTCCTTAAGGTCTATATCACCCGTATAAATCGCCTTGCCAACAATCGCACCATACAAATTCATTTTGCGAAGTGCCGCAACATCATCAATCGTACTGATACCGCCTGATGCGACAATATCCATTGTAAAACGTTCTGAAAGTTCCTTATAAAGCTCTCTGTTTGTGCCACGCATTGCTCCGTCACGGGAAATGTCAGTGCAGATAATAGTTTTAACACCCATATCCTGCATCTTCTGACAAAAATCCATTCCTGAAACATTGCTTGTTTCGAGCCATCCCTTAACGGCTACCTGACCGTCCTTTAAATCAGCGCCTACGGCAATTTTATCACCGTACTTTTCACACATCAGGGCAAGAAATTCAGGGTCATCAAGTGCCGCCGTTCCTAATATAACACGCATAACACCTGCATCAATATATCGTTTTACCGTTTCCTCACTTCTGATGCCGCCGCCTATTTCCACTTTAAGAGCGCTATATCTACAAACGCTTTCCACAACGCCAAAATTTGGGGTAGTGCCTTCCTTTGCGCCCTCAAGATCAACCATATGTATATACTGTGCACCTGATGCCTTAAATTCTTTGGCTACATCAAGCGGATTTTCACTGTATACAGTCATTTGATTGTAGTCGCCCTTATAAAGGCGGACAGCTTTTTTATCATATAAATCTATTGCAGGAAATATTAGCATTTCATTTTATCCTTTCAATTAATAAATCCACATCTGGCTCTTTTCTTGAAAAAGCATATACCTAAATTCGAAATTCGCACTTCGCATTTCACATTTCGCATTAAATTTAAAGCATTTCAGAGAAAGCTTTAAGGATATTAAGTCCTGTTTTTCCGCTTTTTTCAGGATGGAACTGACAGCCACATATATTATCTTTACAAACTGCGGCAGTTAATTCGCATCCGTACTCTGCCGTTGCAACAAGACTTTCATCACAGCCCTTTGCATAATACGAATGAACAAAATACACACATTCACCGTTTTGTACATATTTAAGAAGGGGTGTTTCCTTTTTTATGATAAGAGGATTCCAGCCGATGTGCGGAATGCTCAGCCCCTCGCCTATAACATCAGCAATGGGACTTATTTCGCCTTTTAAAAGACCAAGTCCCTCATACTCGCCATATTCATAGCTTTTCTCAAATAAAAGCTGCATACCGAGGCATATTCCCAAAATGGGTTTTCCATTTTTAGCCTCCTCTTTTATTACTTTATCAAGACCGCTTTCGGAAAGCTTTCTTTTCGCGTCACGAAAAGCCCCCACTCCGGGAAGAATAATCTTATCCGCACTTTTAAGAACCTCACTGTCACTTGTGACAATACTCTCTGCACCGATAATATCGAGCGAGCTTTTAATGGAAAACAGATTTCCCACACCGTAGTCTGTAATTGCTATCATAAAACACCTTTAGTAGACGGAATCTCGTCCTTTACCTCCGCATCAATTTTAACTGCTCCTCTTACGCACCGTGCAACCGCCTTAAATGCGCCCTCAATAATGTGGTGCGAATTTTTACCTGCAAGCTTCCTTATGTGAAGTGTAATTCCTGCATTATTTGTAAATGCACGGAAAAACTCCTCTGCAAGCTCTGTATCAAAATCGCCTACCTTTTCGGCAGGAATATCCATATCAAAGCATAACATTCCCCTGCCGCTTATATCCATTGCTGCAAGGATTAATGCCTCATCCATTGGAAGAATTATATCGCTGTATCGTGAAATCCCTCTTTTCTCGCCGAGTGCATTTTTAAGTGCCTCCCCGAGTGCGATACCGATATCCTCTGTCGTGTGGTGATAATCTACATATGTATCACCCTGACAAAGCACGCTGAGAGTTATGTTTGCGTGCTTTGCAAAAAGCGTCAGCATATGGTCAAGGAAACCGCATCCGCTTTTTATAACGCCCTGCTCGCATACGTCAAGGCAAATATTAACCTTTATATCTGTTTCGCCTGTTTTTCTGTTAACTGTTGCATTTCTCATTTTACTATTCCTCCTATAGTATCAACAAGAGTTCTCATCTGCTCATATGTGCCGATTGTAATTCTGTTATAATCACAAATTTCCTTTTTATCAAAATGACGTACAAGAATACCTTTTTCTCTGAGTTTCTGATAAATTTCACTTCCCGAAAGTTCGTTATGCTTTGCAAAAAGGAAGTTAGTGGTTGATTTTGTAAGAGTAAAGCCCATTTTTTCAAGCTCTGCAGCCGTATATTCCCTCGTTTTAATTATTTCAAGACAGTTACTCTTTGTATATTCCTCGTCCTCCATAGCGCCAATACCTGCCGCCATAGTCATTTTATTTATGTTGTAGGGATTGGTGGAATATTTTATTGTGTTTAAATCTGCTATAAGCTCCTTGCATCCCACACCAAAGCCGAGACGCGCCCCCGCCATGGAGCGTGATTTTGAAAAGGTCTGCGTTACAAGAAGATTATCGTATTTATTAACAAGGGAAACGGCACTCTCATTACCAAAGTCCACATACGCCTCATCAATTACAACGAGATTGTTTTTATTTGAACTTACTATTCTTTCAATTTCTGAAAGTGTAAGCGCAATTCCCGTAGGTGCGTTTGGATTTGCGATGAAAATATTTTTATTAATGCCTATGTAATCCTCTACGTTAATTGTAAAATCATCACGCAGTGGGATTTCTTCATAAGGAATAGAATTAACCTCTGCAAAAACGCTGTAAAATCCATAGGTTATATTTGGGAAAACACAAGGGTGTTCTTTGTCACAAAAAGCCATAAATGCAAAATTCAATATTTCGTCAGAGCCGTTTGTCACAAGTACGTTTTCATACTCCACGCCCAGAGTTTGCGCTATTTTTTTTGTAAGCTCCATACACTGAGGGTCAGGATAAAGCTGCAGCTGCGATGCTGCCCGGGAGGCATATTTCTGCGCCTTTTCACTTGGAGGATATGGCGATTCATTCGTATTAAGTTTGATATAGCGCATATCCTTTGGTTGCTCCCCAGGAGTATATGGAATTAAATTTTTATATTTCTGACTAAAAAATCTACTCAATCTTCCTCACCTCTTATGACGGCGCTCTTTGCGTGTGCCCCGAGCCCCTCCGCCATAGCAAATTTGTATATATCTCCGCTCACCTTTTTAAGAGCGTCCTTTGTATAATACGTAAACTGTGTCTTTTTAATAAAATCGTCTACGGAAAGCGGACTTGAAAACCTTGCTGTTCCGCTTGTGGGAAGCGTATGGTTTGGTCCTGCAAAATAATCACCGAGTGCCTCGGGACAGTATCTGCCCATAAATACTGAGCCTGCATTCTTAATCTTATCAAGATAATCAAAAGGATTATCAAGGCAAAGCTCAAGATGCTCGGGTGCAATTTCATTTGCGGCAATTACTGCCGTTTCTATATCATTTACAATTATTATTTTTCCGTTATTATCAATGCTAGCCCTTGCAATATCACTGCGCTCAAGAAGCGGGATTTGCACTTCAAGCTCCTCTGCCACTTTCTCTGCAAGCTCACGGCTCTCTGTTACAAGAACCGCACTTGCCATTTTATCATGTTCTGCCTGAGAAAGCAAGTCTGCCGCAACAAAAGACGGGTTACTTTTTTCATCAGCAATTACAAGAATTTCACTCGGTCCTGCAATCATATCAATTGAAACCTTGCCGAACACCTGCTTTTTCGCCTCCGCAACAAAGGCATTTCCGGGACCTACAATTTTGTCAACCTTAGGAACACTCTCTGTGCCAAAGGCAAGCGCCGCTATCGCCTGCGCACCGCCAACCTTAAAAATTCTGCCAACTCCCCCGATTTTTGCCGCTGCAAGAATTACGGGGTTAACCTTTCCACCCTTGGCAGGTGTTGTAATTACTATTTCACTGCAGCCTGCAAGCTTTGCGGGGATTGAATTCATAAGCACGCTTGAAGGATATGCCGCCGTACCGCCCGGAACGTAGAGTCCCGCTTTTTCAATCGGGATAATCTTCTGTCCGCAGATTGCACCGTTCTCCTCGCTTATAATAAAGCTCTGACGGATTTGGCGCTTGTGGAAGTTTTCAATATTTTTTGCCGCCTTTTTCATAATCTCAATAAGCTCGGGCGAAACGGTTTTAAATGCATCTTCTATTTCCTCTGCACTTACCTCAAGGCATTCAGGTGCCCCGCCATCAAACTTGTCAGCATATTCCCTTAGGGCACGATCTCCGTTTTTGCGTACATTTTCAATTATCTCCGAAACGGTATTTTCAAGGCGGGAGGTATCCTCTTCTTCTCTTGCAAAAATATCGTCAATGCTTAATTTATCATAATCATATATTTTTATCATAGCGTACTCCTTTTAGCCGATATATGCATCTATTGCATCTTTTATTCTGGATATAATTTCATTTTTGAACTTATAGCTGACCTTGTTGGATATAAGACGTGCGCTTATCGGCACTATTGTTTCAAACGGGCGCAGATTATTTTCTTTAAGGGTTGTCCCCGTTTCAACAATATCCACGATAACATCTGAAAGACCAAGTATCGGTGCAATTTCTATCGAGCCGTTAAGCTTTATAATATCTATCTCACGGCTTAATGAACTGTAGTATTTTTTCGTAATATTCGGAAACTTCGTCGCAACACGAAGAGTTCTTTCAGGATTATCAAAAAAACCCTCCACACCTGCTACCGCCATACGGCATTTTCCCATTTTAAGGTCGCTAAGCTCGTAAACGTCGGGGTTGTATTCAAGCAGAATATCCTTTCCTGCAACGCCTATATCTGCCGCCCCTCTTTCAACATATATGGCAACGTCAGACGGCTTTACCCAGAAATATCTTACTCCGTTTTCCTCATTTTCGAAAATGAGTTTTCTGTTGTTTTCGTGTATAGCAGGGCATCCATAGCCTGCCTTTTCAAAAATATCATATACCTTTTCACCAAGTCTGCCCTTGGGAAGTGCAATGTTAAGAAACTTATCCATTTACAACTTCGCCCCCTTTTACGACCTTGTACACCTTTTTAGCACGAATAAGAGTCTGTGTGCTCTTTTGGATATTTACAGACATATTTTCCTCTTTAAGCTCCCCGGCCGCACGAAGAACATCGCAAACATCCACCTCATCATTATAAACGAGGAGCACGTCACAGTCAAACTCTTTTTTAGTTTCATCAATACGCTCAAGCATATCGGAGTATACGGCAAAACCAATTGCGCCGCCATCTTTCCCCATAGCCTTAAGAAGATTGTCATATCTTCCGCCTGAAAGGACACTTCCGGGGAGCTTATCAACATAGCCTCTGAAAACTACTCCGTTATAATAGTTTGTATCATCTATAATTGAAAAATCAAGCTGCAGATTTTCTGCCTTGCCATAGCGTGAAATCGATGAAACAAGCGCCTTTAAATCAGAAAGTGCGTCCATCATTTCACGGTTGATACACAGTTTTTCAAGTGCTTCTATTGCAGTTTGTGCATCACCTGAAATTTCGCAAAGCTTAATCATAATATCACTTATTGCACTGCCGACACCGTTTTCTTCACAAAGGGTACGCAGAGCGGCAGTATTCTTTGCACCAAGAAGCTTTATAATGCTCTTTTTAACACTTTCATTTACACCTGCAGCATTTAAAAGACCTGTAACTATTCCAACAGAGGAAATATCGAGAATGTAATTATCACTTATTGCCTCAAGGCTTTTTATCGCAAGGAGAAGCACCTCGCACTCCTCAACGGCACCTATATCGCCCATACACTCTATACCCGACTGCATAATTTCTTTTATTTCGTGCGTTGCATTATCGGGGCGGTAAACATTCTCGTTATAATAAACCTTGCTGACACCGCCGTTTTTCTTATAATTCTTTATTATAGAAAGGGTTACGTCAGGCTTTAATGCAAGCAGTCTTCCGCTCAAATCAGTAAAGGAAATAATCTTACTGCCCCCCATGAAATTTTTATTGCGTACATACATATCGTACTCTTCAAAACGGCTCATTTTAAACGGTGTATAGCCGCTTTTATGGTACAAAGAGCGCAGTGTATACATAATTCTTTCTTCAGTTTTTAAAATGTTTTCATCAAGCATCATAACGCATATCATTCCTTATAATTTGTTTCGCTTTAGTATTTTACCACGGTAAAGCGGTAAAGTCAAGTAAAATATTAAATTTTTTGCAATATAATAGGCGGATGCATCCATCCGCCCATATGCTACACTAATATTGGCTGCATTTGTTTTCCTTCAAGAGCACTTTCAATTGCAGGGACAAGTAAATCCCACTTTGCCACAAGGGAATTTTGCTTTCCTACAGGGTCATCCTGACCAAAGGGAACAAAAAAGATATTTTTTGTATTAAGAAGTAAGCCTATATTTTTTGCACTTGCACCAAGCCCGTCATTGGTTGACGGTGCAATAATTATCGGGCAGTTATTCCTCAGTGCCGCCTTTGTTGCAAGCGGAACACATCCGTCATATATTCCCTGCGCTATTTTCCCGAGCGTATTTCCCGTACACGGGGCAATAACAAGGGCATCTATAAGCTTTTTAGGACCGATAGGCTCTGCTGCAGGAATTGTTGAAATTATTTTTCTGCCGCAGATGCCTTCTATCTCATTATTAAAATCTGTGCATTTACCAAAGCGTGTATCTGTAGAATACACTGTTTCGCTCATAATAGGAAAAATATCATACCCTTTTTCCTTTACCTTGCGCAGTGTATCCGTAACAACTCTCATAGTACAAAAGGAGCCGGTAAATGCAAATCCTAACCTGACAGTACGTTCATCCATATCTATTCACCTAACTCACTAAAAATATTACATACTGTTTCCTTTATGATATTACCCGCACTTACGGGGGCGACCTTTCCCGGAAGTCCCAGTGCCCATATTACCTTTACTCCTAAATCAAGCGCCGCTTCCATATCAACGCCTCCCGGTTTTGATGCAAGGTCAATTATCAGTGTATTTTTTGCTGATAATAAATTTTCACGTCTGATTATTACGGCAGGAACAGTGTTATAAACTACATCTGCGCCTTCTATACATTCATTAAAATACGAAAAATCAGTTGCCGCAAATCCCATGCTGCGTGCTTCTGCACGGGCAGAGCTTTTGCGTGCACATACCGTCACGTTTGCACCCATATTCTTAAGAAGAAGACAAAGCGGTTTTGCTACCTTACCAAAACCTGTCACAACGATATTTGCGCCGTGTATGGTTATGGGAAGTTCCTCCATTGCTATCTGAATTGCCCCCTCTGCAGTAGGGATAGCATTAAGAATTTCAAATTCATCTCTTTGAAAATAATCCACCCATCTTACTGAAAAGACATCAGCCACTGCCTTTACTGCCTGCGACATTTTCCCTGCTAAAAGGAGCTTTCCGCTTCCCATCATTTTACATAAATCTTTAATAAGAACCTCTTCACTAAGGTCAGGTGCATCAACACTTTTGTCATCTCTGCTGCATGGAAGACCTAAAATGACCGCATCACTTTTGTCAATTGCCTTTTTAAGAGGCTCACTGCCGTCAAAACGCACCGCATCGTATCCTTCATCACAAAGCGCTTTTAAAAGATAATCTATCCTTGAATCTCCGCCTATAACAATTAGTCGTTTAATATTCATAATGAAAACACCTCTGTATATATTATTACAAAGGCGCCCCAAATGTTAATTATTTAAAAACACATTAGAAACTACTGGACAAATTTCTTTGGAAAGTGTATAATATGGGATAGGGATTAATCCCAACAACATAATTTGGAGAGTGATTTTAATGAAGCTTATCATCAAAGACAACTATGACGAAATGTGCGCATGGGCAGCACAGCACATTGCTGATGCTATTAATAATCATAAGGAAGATCGTCCCTTTATTCTTGGTCTTCCCACAGGTTCATCACCCCTTGGCGTATACAAAAGACTTATCGACATGAATAAGGCGGGCAACATCACCTTTAAGAATGTTGTAACATTTAATATGGACGAATATGTAGGTCTTCCCAGAGAGCATGACCAGAGCTACTGGTATTTTATGCACGATAATTTCTTTAACCATATCGATATTCCTAAGGAAAACATTAATATTCTTAACGGTATGGCAGAGGACCTTGAGGCAGAATGTCAGCGTTATGAAGATAAAATTGCTTCATACGGCGGTATCGACCTCTTCCTCGGTGGTAGCGGTGTTGACGGACATATCGCATTTAATGAGCCTTTTACATCTCTTACATCTCGCACAGGTGTACGTGGACTTACTCAGGATACACTTATTGCAAACTCACGTTTCTTTGATAATGACCCCAATAAGGTGCCCAAGACGGCTCTTTCTGTTGGTGTAGGCACTGTATGCGACTCCAAGAAGGTTCTTCTTCTTATAAGCGGTCATAACAAGGCACGTGCTCTTCGCCACTGTGTTGAGGGCGGTGTTGACCATGCATGGACAATCAGCGCACTTCAGCTTCATCCGTGCGGAATTATTGCCTGCGATGAAGATGCCTGCGGTGAATTGAAGGTTGACACATATAAGTACTTTAAGGAAATTTACAAAGACGAGAAGTAATCGAGAACGCCTAAAAACAGCACCGACCGTTTATTGGCGTGAATTAATTTAGAGTAAACGAAAATTTTTTAAAAATTATATTTTTGGTAGAAATCCGCTAAAATGCGGATTTCTATTTTTTATGCCAATAAACTACGAACGAACTGAGCCACTCGACGTACCAACGTACGCCTTCGGGTAACCCAAGCTACGCTTGGCTCAGTTCTTCCGTTCTGCACTATTTTTACCCATTCTCAGTAGCCAGATTATTAAAAGAGGCAGTTGAAAAACAATTGTTGTTTTTCAACTGCCTCTTATTATTTTTAAACCTTAGTGTCTGTCACGTGCAACATAGTGCGTATGAAGAAGCTCATGTGACTTATGTCCGCAAGGCTCGCCAAGGAATTCCTCATAAAGTTTCTTGATATAAGGATTATCGTGGCTCTTACGAAGTTCAAGTGACTTATCCTCACTGTAGATAGCTTTAGCTCTCTCAGCACGGATGTCCTTGTCCATTCTGTCCTTAGCAGATACGATGGGCTGACCGCCACCGTTTACACAACCGCCGGGGCAAGCCATAATTTCGATAAAGTCAACCTCTACCTCACCGCTCTTAACCTTGTTAAGAAGGTCACGTGCGTTACCAAGACCGTGTGCAACTGCTGCACGGATTGTCTTGCCGCCTGCCTGAACAGAAGCAATCTTGATACCCTCAAGACCACGTACAGCCTCGTACTCAACCTCGCTGTGGCTTGTGTTGTCAAGGATGTCTGCAACTGTTCTGATTGCAGCTTCCATAACACCGCCTGTTGCACCGAAGATTACGCCTGCACCGGTAGCCTCTGCACCGAACGGATCGTCAAACACTTCATCAGGAAGCTGTGTAAATCTGATACCAGCCTGTTTAATCATCTTAGCAAGCTCACGTGTTGTAAGAACACTGTCAACATCCTGAAGACCCTTAACACCAAGCTCTTCTCTCTGTGCCTCGTACTTCTTAGCAGTACAGGGCATTACAGATACTACGAATATATCCTTGGGGTCAATTCCTGCTTTTTCTGCGTAATATGACTTAATTATTGCACCGTACATCTCGTGAGGAGATTTGCAGGAAGAAAGATTATCAATCATTTCAGGGAAGTTATGCTCACAGAACTTAACCCAACCGGGTGAGCATGATGTAATCATCGGAAGCTTACCGCCGTTCTGAAGTCTGTGAAGAAGCTCTGTTCCCTCTTCCATAATTGTAAGGTCAGCAGCAAAGTTTGTATCGAATACCTTGTCAAAGCCAAGTCTTCTGAGTGCTGCAGCCATTTTACCTGTAACGGGGGTACCCATTTCCATACCGAACTCTTCGCCGAGAGCTGCTCTTACTGCAGGAGCAGTCTGAACAACAACGTGCTTGTCAGGATTTGCAAGAGCTGCCCATACATCGTCTGTAGCATCCTTCTCACGAAGTGCACCAACGGGACATACTGCAATACACTGACCGCAGTTCACGCATGAAACCTCACCGAGGCTCTTCTCAAACGCACATCCGATAGATGTCTTGAAGCCACGGTCCATTGCATCAATTGCGCCAACTGTCTGAATGTTCTTACACATATTTACGCAACGGCGGCAAAGAATACATTTATTGTTATCTCTTACGATAGAAGGTGAAAGCTCATCAATATCGTATTCGTTTCTTACACCCTCATAATGAATATCTGTGATACCAAGTTCATCAGCAAGTGTCTGAAGCTCACAGTTACGGTTTCTTTCGCAGGTAAGACACTTTCTGTCATGGTTTGACAAAATAAGCTCAAGTGTTACCTTACGTGCATTTCTTACTGCAGGAGTATTTGTGTATACCTCAAGACCTTCTGCAACGGGATATACGCAAGCTGCCTGAAGCGCTCTGCCGCCCTTGATTTCAACAAGACACATTCTGCATGAACCTGTCTGGCTTACATCTTTAAGGTAGCAAAGTGTAGGGATTTCTATACCTGCCATTCTGGCAGCTTCCAATACGGTTGAACCGGCAGGAGCACTAACGTCCTGACCGTTAATTTTTAAATTAATCATTTCCATTTCTCTGCACCCCTTTCTTACTTCTTAACGATAGCGCCGAACTTACATGTTTCTACGCAAGCACCGCACTTGATACATTTCTGAGGATCAATTGTGAAAGGACTCTTGATCTCGCCTGAAATAGCGCCAACGGGACACTTTCTTGCACAAGCTGAGCAGCCCTTACACTTTTCAGGAATAATTACATAGTTTGTAAGCTCCTTACATACGCCTGCAGGACACTTCTTGTCAACAACGTGTGCAACATACTCGTCTCTGAAATATCTGAGAGTTGAAAGTACAGGGTTGGGTGCTGTCTGACCAAGTCCGCAAAGAGAAGCATTCTTAATGCTGTAGCAAAGAAGTTCAAGACGGTCAAGGTCCTCAAGTGTACCGTTACCCTTTGTAATTCTGTCAAGGATTTCAAGAAGTCTCTTTGTACCGATACGGCAGGGAGTACATTTACCGCAAGACTCATCAACTGTAAATTCAAGGAAGAATTTTGCAATATCAACCATACAGTTATCTTCGTCCATAACGATAAGACCGCCTGATCCCATCATTGAACCGATTGAAATAAGTGAATCGTAGTCAATGGGTGTATCGATAAGTGAAGCGGGAATACATCCGCCTGAAGGTCCGCCTGTCTGTGCAGCCTTAAATGCCTTACCGTTAGGAACGCCTCCGCCGATTTCTTCAACGATTTCACGAAGGGTTGTACCCATAGGAATTTCAACAAGACCTGTGTTATTAATCTTACCGCCAAGTGCAAATACCTTAGTACCCTTACTCTTCTCTGTACCGATTGTATTAAACCACTCTGCACCCTTATTGATAATAACAGGGATATTTGCATATGTTTCTACGTTGTTAAGGATTGTGGGCTTACCCCAAAGACCCTTAACTGCAGGGAACGGAGGACGGGGACGAGGCTCACCACGGTGTCCTTCGATAGATGTCATAAGTGCAGTTTCCTCACCACAAACGAATGCACCTGCACCAAGACGAAGACCGATATCAAAGCTGAAATCTGTTCCGAAAAGGTTTTCACCAAGAAGACCGTATTCCTTAGCCTGGTCAATAGCAATCTGAAGACGCTGTACAGCGATAGGATACTCTGCACGGATGTAGATGTAACCCTGATTAGCACCGATTGCATAACCTGCAATAGCCATAGCCTCAAGCACACTGTGGGGGTCACCCTCAAGTATACTTCTGTCCATGAATGCACCGGGGTCACCCTCGTCGGCGTTACAGCAAACATATTTCTGATCGTTTACACTCTTTGATGCAAACTCCCACTTAAGACCTGTGGGGAAGCCACCGCCTCCACGGCCACGAAGATTAGATGCCTTAATTACGTCAATAACCTCCTGAGGAGTCATTGTTGTAAGTACTGTTGCAAGTGCCTTATAACCGTCAAATGCAATATATTCTTCAACATTTTCGGGGTTAATAACACCACAGTTACGAAGTGCAATTCGCATCTGCTTTTTATAGAAATCAACCTCGTTAAGAGATTTGATTGTATCCTCACCCTCGTTTATTGTTTCATCATAAACAAGTCTCTTAACAATTCTACCCTTGAGAAGGTGCTCTGTTACGATTTCCGCAACGTCTTCCTTCTGAACCTGGCTGTAGAAAGCACCCTCGGGGTATACAACTACAACCGGACCGAGTGCGCAAAGACCGAAGCAGCCTGTTTTTACAACCTTAACTTCGTTTTCAAGGCCTGCTGCCTTGAGCTGCGCATCAAACTCGTCTATAAGCTTAGCACCGCCTGAAGAGGTACAACCTGTACCGCCGCAGATAAGTACGTGTGATCTGTACAAACTCATTTTACTACACTCCCCTTCTTACTTCTGTGCACCGACTGTGTATTCAATAACGGGAGCACCGTTAACGATATGGTCAGACACAATCTTTGCAACCTTTTCAGGTGACATTTTAACGTATGTTACCTTTTCCTTACCGGGAACATAAACCTCAACAATAGGCTCAAGAGCACACATACCTATACAGCCTGTCTGCTCAATAACAACATTATTAAGATTACGCTTGCTTGCTTCTTCAACAAAAGCAGTCATAACGGGACGTGCACCTGCTGCGATACCGCAAGTTGCCATACCTACAACAACTCTTACGCCCTCTTCTCTCTCTGTTCTTAAGTTTACATTGTCAAGAACCTTTTTCTTTATAGCTTCAAGTTCTGCCAAACTTTTCATATTATTCCGCACCTCCGTAAATTTCGGTTAAGTTTTCATTAATATATTCGCCAATCCACTGTGCAACACTGATTTCACTAAGACTTACCTCTTCGCCCAAAATTGCGCGAAGCTCTTTTGTGTCAAGTGTAAACTTTTTATCCTCAAAAATATGAGTATAATAAAAATCAATATCGGGATTCATACTTATAAGCGACATCATCACCGCCGCAATATCACCAAGCGGCTGACGGTCTATATGTGAGTAAGAAAAGAAGGCACGAAGAAGCGTCCCCACGCCGACCTTACTTTCTATTTTTATATCTCCGCCTGCCTGCTGCGCACTTGAACGCAGTAGCGATATTCCCAGTCCAACCTTTCTTGTTGTACGTGTTGTAACGAACGGATCTGTTACCCTTTTAAGCATTTCTTCGTCCATTCCACATCCATTATCCTCAACAGAAAATGAAAAAACGTCTTTTAAAGGACTTTCCTCAATCGTGATTTTTATAAGCTTTGCATCTGCACGGATTGAATTTTGAACTATGTCAAGAATATTTAAGCTTATTTCCTGCATCAGTTATTGTACTTTTCAAGTATTGCAGGAACGTCATCAGCTGTGATACGTCCGTAAACATCCTCATTAATTGTAAATACGGGCGCAAGACCGCATGCACCTATGCAACGTGTAGCCTCAAGAGAGAACTTACCGTCAGCTGTACATCCGTCAACATCAATTCCGATGATTTCCTTAATTTTTTCAAGAATGTCACCGCTGCCCTTAACGTAGCAGGCAGTACCAAGACAAACACCGATTTTGTATTCGCCCTTGGGATTAAGAGAGAACTGTGTGTAGAAAGTAACAACACCATAAACCTCTGCGAGGGGAACATTAAGTCCTTCTGCAATCTTGGTCTGAACTTCTATCGGAAGGTATCCGTAGATTTCCTGTGCCTTGTGAAGAACGGGAATAAGAGCGCCGTCCTGATCCTTATGCTCAGCAATAACGCTCATAAGCTGTTCTTCCTGTTGTGCTGTCCCCTTGAAGGGAATAACTGCTTCTTTTGCCATGCCTATACCTCCTAAAATATATAAAAATAAATTACATTTAAAGTTAATATCGATATTTAATTATCGATTAAACCCACACCTTAATAATTATACCAAACTTAAACCTTTTTGTCTACAATAAAAATTGATTTTTTCGCATTTTATCTTAAATTTTTCAAAATTTCGCCTATGGTAATCTCCTCAATCTCCAAAAAGCTGCTTTTTTCCGCAATATCTGCAAGATTATGAGCATCACTGTCAGAAATATATTTGTACTGTGCGTCCTTTTCAAAATCTGTAGCATTTTTGGAAAGCTCAAGAGCCCGAAAGGAAAGGTCTTTGGGAACACAGCCTAAAATTGCCACAATACCGTTTTTCTCTCTGTCTATATGTGCGGCAATACATACTCCGCCACGTTTCTCAGCTTCCGTCTTTATTTCTTCCACACTCAGCATTGTAGCATTTATCAGCAGTACATCTATCTCCCCCTGCTTTTCGTCACATTCATTCATTATGACCTGCTCCCCGAAAATATCAGGGCGATTTTTTATCGGAGGAAGATTTTTCTCGAGCAGCTCTCCCATATCCTCCGCCGCCTCAACAGACGGAAAAAGGCACAGAAGATGAATGCTCTCCGCACTTTCAGCCTCTATCGCAGGCACAACAGTAATACCATACTGCTGTGCAGCATTTGTAACGGCACGCACATTACGTGCCGTATTATGGTCTGCAACGGCTATTGCATTTAGTCCGTTTATGTAACTCATCCCTGCAATACTGTGCGGTGTCATATCCATATCTGCGCAGGGGGAAAGGCAGGAATGTATGTGAAAATCATAATAACACTTCATAGGCATTCCTTAATTTCGCACGCAAGGGCATATGCACTCTTGGGAGAAGAATATATGGATATACCCTCCTGCTCGGCACGGTTTTGCGCATTTTCGTCAAGCTTTATTCCCTCCGCAATAATTACCATTGCACAATCGGTAAGCGAAGCCACTGCAGGAACATTTATATTCCCCTGAATAGTTATCCACGCATCCCCGCTTTGTGCCTTACTCATCACAAGGCTCAGAAGGTCGCCTATATGGCATCCCGTAACGCATTTTTCAGCATCTCCCAAACATATTGGGGTAAGCGCAAGCCTTTTTGCAACTTCATTAACGGTCATAGAAAACACCCCCGTTACTCGTTTATCATTTTACTTATTTCTGTAATTTCTTTTGCAAGCATCTCAATTTTTTCACGCAGGCGGAAAATGCAATCCTTCTCCTGCGCTTTGCCACGGACAATATCCTCTGCAAATTCACGGCAGGTCGGACTTCCGCAGCTTCCGCAGTCAAGCTGGGGAAGCCTTTGGTAAATTTCCTCAAGCAATGCCATTTTTCGCATTGCCTCCCCCATGTCACTGTCAAGCGGTGAGAATGGCTGATAGTCAACCTTCTTGTCCCAGAAAAGGCTGATGTCTTCATCTGCCTTTACCTGAGCGTTTTGCATATCCTCTGTAATGTTACGTATTCTCGAATTTGCAATAAATTCATTTTCCACATTAAGAGGACCGCCCGTGCACCCGCTGACACACGCAAGAGCTTCAATATAATCAATATTTTTGAGCTTTTCGTCCTCTAATTCTTCAAGTATTTTTATTACATTATGTATGCCGTCAACGGCTATATAATTTTTAATTCCGAGTGCCTCTGCCTCACCGCCGCTTCTCGCCCATCTGACACCGTCACGTCCTGCAACGGAAAGATTTTCTACCTCTGTCATACTACTCAGCGTGTGAGCAAGACGAATATATACATCCTTAACCGATATTACACCGCTCACATCTGACTTTTGCAGGGCAAGGGGCTGTTTTACGGCTGTGACTTTTGCAGGGCAAGGCGAGATAAAGAATGTGCCTATTTCACTGTCTGAAAGCCCCGTTTTCTCCCGTGCCTCCTTACGTGCCATCTGTGCGGCAACCTCCATCGGTGAGGTCAGTGGAATAACATTTTCAGAAAGCGACGGAAAACGAACTGCAATAAGGCGCACCACTGCAGGACATGCCGATGAAATTATCGGCTTTCCGTCTTTCTTCTCTGCAAGTATCTCACGTGTTTTATTAGTTATAACCTCAGCACCACGTGCCACCTCAAACACATCATCAAATCCTGTCTTTTTAAGTCCCGTCAGTATTACATTAATATCCGTAGCCTTAGAAAACTGACCGCAAAAGGCAGGCGCTACAAGAGCAATATTATATTTATACTGCGAAAGGGCATCAAACCCGTCGCTTACAACCTTTTTTGCGTGATAAGGGCATCTGCGTACACATTCGCCGCAGTCAATACACCTCTCACGTATTATTTTCGCCTTTCCGTTTTGCACACGGATTGCCTGCGTAGGACAAAGGCGGATACACGTTGTACAGCCCTTGCACAAATCCTGTTCAAGACATACGCTGTGATAAAGCAAATTCGTTTTTTCTGCGGACACCTTTTGCCCCTCCTTTATGTATTAGTTTACAAGCACCGTCATATCAACAACCGTGCCTTTTCCAATCTCTGTAGAAATATTCATTTCATCAGTATAACGTTTCATATTGGGAAGTCCCATACCTGCGCCGAATCCAAGCTCCCTTACCTTTTCATCTGCAGTGGAATAACCCTCCTGCATAGCTTTCTCTATATCTTTTATTCCGGGGCCACGGTCTTTATGTATCATACGGATTTTCTCGGGAGTAATCTCAACATCAATTTCTCCGCCGTCTGCGTGAATAACCATATTTATTTCGCACTCATACATTGCCACGGCTACCCTTCGTATTACGTCGGCAGAAAAGCCGAGCTGTTTAAGCACTTTTTTAACGGCACCGCTTGCCTGCCCTGCAACGGTAAAATCCGATGCATCAACATTGTAGTGAAGCTTTACCGAGTTTTCGGGCATAATCAATCAAGCCTCTCTTTCGGTACAAGTCCCTCGCAGTAGAGCTTTCCGCACGCAGCATAAAGCGGAGCATCAGTAGTCATAACAACCATAGAATACTCATTTGCAAGCGCTGTTACCTCATCTGTAGGCTTTTTACCACGCACAAAAACAACCGCCTTTATATCCATCATTTCTGCAGTCCTTATAACCTGACCGTTTACAAGTCCCGTAAGAAGAAGTGCCTGATCCTTTACAAAAGCAAGCACGTCACTCATAAGGTCACTGCCGCATGCACTGTGAACCTCTCTTTCGAGAAATTCCTCTCCTGCAACAACCTGTGCATTAAGAATATTTTTTACCTCTGAAAGTTTCATCAAAAGCCACACCTTTCGTTTGTCAATATGACAAGCATTTTATCCTACAATATTTTCATTTTTTTCATATGGAATATCAAGTACAAAATTCCCCATTTCAACACCGTTTTCTCCGTTTATAAGCACCTGCACACTTGAAACGCCGTCAAGGGCACAAAGTGAATTAACAACAGAATAAAGTGTCATCGTTGTCGCAAGCGAGCCTGAATTTGTTTTCGATACAAATTCACTTGAGAAATTTACAAAGCACACATTGTCCTTTGTTTCTATTCCCAGAAGCTTTGTCCCTGCGGGAATTGACGGTGAAAGATTGTCCTTCGACGGACCTTTTATAAGCTCACTCACAACCGTTTTTTCAAGGGAAAGCGCATTTTGTATTTCCACACTGCGCTTTTCGATTCTTAGTTTACCGCCCTCTTTATCAGGGAAATATAACTTAAGTGTTTTCTTTTCCATAACGTTTGTATCCACTGTATTTAACGCTATATCCCCAAGGCTCAGGACGCCTATTTCCTTTCCCGTTGTTTCAGATATAATGGGCTTTCCCTCAACCTGTATAACTATTCCGTCAATACCCTTTATTTCACAAAGAGTATTCACAAGCGACAAACGCAGAAGAAGCGCCTTAGTTCCTTCCTTCTGTGCAAAATGTGACGACATATTTACAGTCGCAACACCGTCATTTAATGAAAACTTTAAAAGCTTTGCCTCTTTTGGCAAAAGTGCCTCGTTTGCTTCATTCTGCGGACCTGCAATAAGTTCAGAAAGTACAAATTTAGCCACATCTGCAGGTGAATTATTATCTTTTTTCAAAAGTCTTTTTTCTGCACTCAGGTTATTTGACATTTTATCTTTAAAATAAACGTTTACATAAGTCTTTTCCTGATTGCATCCGAAAAAAAGTGCCGTACTCAAAATTATTATAAGTAAAACTGAAATAACTTTTTTCACTTTGCACCCTCCCTTTTTACTTGAATGTTATGGGGATAATTATACGGAATGTGCTTCCTCTGCCTTCCTCACTTTCAACGTGGATATTACCGCCGTGAAGCTCTACTGCAGTGAGTGCAATTGAAAGCCCAAGTCCCGTTCCGCCTGTTTCTCTCGAACGTGCCTTGTCCACACGGTAAAATCTGTCAAAAATCTTATAAAGCTCGTCAGAGGCAATTCCTATGCCCGTATCGGAAATTTCTATAATTACACTGTTTTCATCTTTTGTAACATTAAGAGATACACTTCCGCCCTCTTTTGTATATTTTATGCTGTTGTCAAGCACATTATATATAGCCTCCCACATCCTGTCACGCTCAATTTTAGAATAAACAGGTGTGTCAGCATTGTAGGAAAGCTCTATATGCTTCTGCTCTGCAAGCGGGCGAAGCGCCTTTGCAATATTTGCGCAAAGCTCCGTAATGTCCACTACCGCAAACTCCATACGTGAAACAACTGCGCTGTTATCCATACGTGTAAGGGTAAGGAGCTTATCAACAATTCTTGTCAGGCGGTCTACCTGAACATTCATATCAGTTAAAAATTCGTCAACCATTTCACGGGGGGCATCCTGAACATTGAGAAGAGAGTCGGAAATAAGCTTTATTGAGCTAAGGGGAGTTTTAAGCTCATGCGAAGCATTTGATACAAATTCCTGCCTTTTCGTTTCCTGAATTTGTATCTGCCTTGTCATTTTATTGAACGAATCAATAAGCTGACCTATTTCTCCGCCCGTATCCTTTTCTATTATATAGTCAGTGTTTTCCTCTGCCGCCTTACTGAGCTTTTCAGTAAGGGAGCGTATAGGCTCTGTAATAATTCCCGACATTATAAAGCTTACCACGCCGATAATAATACTTACAAGTATGGTAAGCATCAGCATTGTAGCAAAAATCTGATTCATAAAATCAACCGTGTCTGCCGCCGACGCCTGATAATATATAACGCCCGTTACTGCCTTGTTTTCAATTATGGGAACTGCCGCACATATGATAAGCTCATCATCGGCATCTGTAAGCTGCTCTACATTGTTATTGCCGTCAATAGCATCTAAGATAGCGGCTGTGGGCATAAGCTTTCCCTGCATAATGCCATTGTTGGAGTCATACATTACACGGGCATCCTTATCAAGCATAAGCACCCTGCTCTTACTGTCAATCTGCTGCTGTTCAAGAAGATAGTTTATGCTTTTGTTGCTCAAATCCTGATACTGTGAAATATATCCTGCAACAACATTTGCCTGAGAAAGAATTTGTATTTTTTTCTGATTAAGGTTGTACTGGCGCATTGAATTGGTTATATACACACCTATCACGCCCAGAGTAAGTACGATTATTATAAAGTATGTCAGCACCAGTCTCCACCTGATGCTTTGCATACCTTCTTTAATTTTCTTTAAAATAGTAACCTACCCCCCACTTGGTAAGAATATATGTGGGAGCCGCAGCATCAGGCTCAATCTTTTCACGAAGGCGACGAACGTGTACGTCAACCGTTCTTATATCTCCTGGGTAATCATAGCCCCATACTATATCGAGCAGATTTTCCCTCGAATAAACTTTGCCGGGGTTTGATACGAAAAGGTCGCACAAATCAAATTCCTTTGCCGTAAGCTCAATAACCTTATTTCCGATTTTTACCCTGCGAAGATTGTAGTCAAGGTCAATACCACCCACGCTGAGCGTGCTTTTTGCACCGGGGGCATTCTGATTTGTAACTCTTCTTAAAATTGCCTTTATTCTCGCTTTTAGTTCCAGAATATTAAACGGCTTTGTAAGGTAATCATCCGCACCGTATTCAAGACCGAGGATTTTATCCATATCCTCCGTTTTTGCTGTAAGCATAATTATCGGCACAGAAGAAAATTCCCTGATTTTCTGACATACCGTAAGTCCGTCAATACCGGGAAGCATCAAATCAAGTATAATTAAGGATATACTCTTATCCCTTGCTATTTTAAGAGCCTCTTCCCCGTCATATGCGGTTTCGGTTTCATAGCCGTCCTGCTCAAGATTGAATTTAATGCCCTTTACAAGCAATTTTTCATCATCTACTATCAGAATTTTCATTGGTATCAGACCCCTTTATCATATATATAGTATATTATAGCATTTTAAATTTCTTATTTCAACTAAAATTCAAAAAGAGGCTGTAAAAAAACAAGTTTTTTACAGCCTCCTTAGTGTGGGATAGAAAAAATGCTCCAACAACTATCTGCGCACAACCAAATCCTCTATAGCACATCCCATTGTTTTAAGGGCGTGATTTGTTTTTCTGTATGCCTTTCTCATTTTAGTTGCACTTGGCGGTTCAACCATCATACAAATTGCGCCGCCCACAATAGTTCCTGTAAGAAAGCCTTTTGCAAATCCTGCTGCACCACGCATAAAGAACATCCTCCTTAAATAAAGCTTTCAATATTATTATGGGGGATTTAATCTTTAATATTCAGGATATTTTTTCATTACGAAAAAGATACTGAGTTAATTTTATGCTGAAAATTGCCGTCATCACTCCGAGAATTGCCCCTGCGAAAACATCGCTTGGAAAATGGACATAAAGGTAAAGTCTGGAAAAAGAAATAAGTATTCCTAAGATAAGCGCACATATTCCCTCTTTTCTGTGCCTTGCAAAAATAATTGTACCGCTAAGTATTGATGAATACGTATGTCCTGACGGAAACGAAAAGTCGTGCGGAGTTTTTATAAGGAGATTTATTCCCTCTGCAATCTGAAAAGGGCGTAATCTTGCAACGTACGGCTTTAAAATCACGTTTCCTGTAATTAAACACAAAACAAGACCTATTGTCATCATAATTCCCGTTTTTTTGTATTTTCTGCTAAAAAGCATTAAAATTGTAATAACAATCCAGATTGCACCTCCGTTACCAAGTGTTGTAATAAAAGTCATAACAGGGTTAAGTCGCGGTGAAGTCAGATTATTATGTATAAAATCAAGTATTATAAAATCAATATTCTGTATAAATTCAAGCATAAAAAAGCACCTCCTTATTTATATATTATATCTCTGCCGTATTTTTATGTAAAGTATTATTTTTTGTTTGACATAAAAATACGGCAGTGTTATAATAAATGCGTTGTGCAAAAATTTTAAATGGGGCTTTTTTATGAGTATAATATCATTTGCAAAAAAGAATATTGTTATGTGTGTTGCCCTTTTTGCAGCACTTCTTACAAGTATATTTGTACCTGTTGATAAAAGCTACATTGGGTACTTTGATTTCAAAACGCTGAGTTGCCTTTTCTGCGTTCTCGCAGTTGTATGTGCACTCAAAAATATCAATTTCTTTTACATACTTGCGCAGAAGATAGTGCACCTTTTCAAAAACACACGTGCCGCCATTCTTGCGCTTGTATACATTACCTTTATCGGGTCTATGCTGATTGCAAATGATATGGCTCTTTTGACCTTTCTGCCGCTTGGGTATTTTGTTCTCTCAACGACAGGCAAGGAAAAATATATGGCATTTACTTTTATAATGCAAAACATTGCAGCAAACTTAGGCGGAATGCTCACCCCATTTGGCAATCCGCAGAATTTATATCTTTTTACCCGCTTTAATATACCTACGGCGGAATTTGTAAAGATTATGCTGCTGCCGTTTACAGTTTCCGTACTTATAATAACGCTGTGCTGTCTTTTTATAAAGGCAGAACCGCTTTATGTTGAAGATGTACACCCGCATATGAGTAAGAGTAGAACTTTCATATATCTTTTACTTTTTACACTTTCAATTCTCATTGTATTTCGCAGTATTCATTATCTTTACGGACTTATTATTATTCCCCTTGCACTTTTCTTTCTCGACCGCAAGGCTCTTAAAATGGTGGACTACCCCTTACTTTTAACATTTGTATTTTTCTTTGTTTTTGCAGGCAATATGGCAAGGATTGATATTGTGCAGAATATATTTTCTTTTCTTCTTCAGAAAAGCACACTTCTTTTCAGTGTTTTATCCTGCCAGTTAATCAGCAATGTTCCGTCGGCAATACTGCTCTCGCAATTCACACAAAACTACCCAGAGCTACTTGTGGGCGTAAATATCGGTGGCGTGGGAACTCTTATTTCTTCATTGGCAAGTCTGATAACACTCAGGGAATACGTTAAATACAATCCTGAAAAAACACTTTCATATATTGGAATGTTCTCCGCATTTAATTTTGCTTTTCTTGCAGTTTTAACCTGCACTGAATATATTTTTATTTGACGAAAGGATTTGACGAAATGCTTGAAACCTTTAAAGCTACCCTATCCCCTATGCTGGTAATGTTTATGTGTATGCTTATCGGCTTTGTTATGAACAAGAAAAGGTATGCACCCGAAAACAGTGCCACAGTTCTTTCAAAGCTTGAAAACTATGTATGTGTTCCTGCATTACTCATAAATACATTTATGACACGCTGTACAATAGCATCGCTTAAAGAAAATTATATAATTGTTCTTTACAGCATTGCCATATTCTTTTTCGCTCTTTTGATTGCCCTTCCGCTTGCAAGGGCTTTTGCAAAAGATGATGAGTATAAAAGAAGTATTTATTCATATGCAATGACATTCGGCAATTTCGGTTTTATGGGAAATGCCATTGTCCCCGCTATTTTGGGAAGTATTGACCCTGACATACTTTATAAATATCTTCTTTTCACCCTGCCTCTTCAGACGGCAGTAAACACCTGGGGGATTGTAATCCTCATTCCCAGAGGGGAGGAAAAGAAAAATCCTCTCAAAAACCTTTGTAACCCCGTTTTCTTCTCAATTATCCTTGGTATAATTCTCGGTCTTACAAATGCAGGAAAAATTCTTCCCACCTTTGTAATTGATACAATTGATTATTTTAAAAACTGTATGGGACCGCTTGCAATGTTTCTTACCGGCTTTGTTGTTGCTGGCTATCCGATGCGTGAGCTTTTGTCAGATAAAAAGATTTATCTTGCTACGTTTTTACGTCTTATTGTTATTCCTGCGGTGCTGTTGTCCGTGTTATTCCTTCTGCGTGCACCCGAGCTTGTAATAACACTCGCTTTCTTTGCATATGCCACCCCGCTTGGAATGAATACTGTGGTATTCCCCGCAGCATACGGTGGAGAAACACGCACGGGCGCATCAATGGCAATGATTTCCCACGTGCTATGCGTAATAACGATACCGATACTATTTTCTATACTTAATGTTATCTTGTAATTTTAAAGAGGCTGCAGCAAAATGTTTTAATATACAATGCAAGCCATTAGGGGACGGCTCCTGACAGACTTTTTTAAGTCTTTTGTCACTAAAAACTATGTTTTTTGTGACAAAACAGGACCGTCCCCACTTAATGGCTTGCATAAAACATTTTGCTGCAGCCTCTTTTATTATACGTTTTTAAGTTTTTCAAGAAGTGCCCTGCAGCCCGCATTCACATCTTCCCACGTAGCCTCAAAATCTCCCGTATACCACGGGTCTTTAACATCACGGCTATCTCCCGTATGCTCCATCAGAAGCGACACCTTACTTTGCGGGTCTGTACCCACAAACCGTCTCATATTACGAAGGTTGTTTGTGTCCATCGCAACTATATAATCGTAATACTCATAATCCTCCGCAGTCATCTGCCTTGCTGTTTTTCCTGCGCAGGATATGCCGTGCTCTGCCATAATTTTTCTCGCAGGAGGATAAACGGGGTTTCCCAGTTCCTCGGTGCTTGTTGCGGCAGAGGCAATCTCAAATTCGCCCGAAAGGTTATTTTCCTTTACCATTCTTTTCATTACAAATTCAGCCATCGGACTTCTACATATATTTCCATGGCATACGAACAGTATTTTTATCATAATCATCACTCCGTTAATACTATATTACAAACTCCTTACAAAAGTCAAGGGGATATTTACTTACATTATCTTCTGTGATATACTTTTTTTGAGGTGATGATTATGAAAAAACTGTTTTCGTCTTTACTTATGCTTTGTTTGCTTCTGCCGTCCGTTCTTGCAGGGGCGCAGGACAGTAATGTAAAAGTCAACATAGCGCCTTTTTATACGGAAATTGATTATATGAGTGTCGATAACAGATATGTTGAATTTCCGCTTATTACCTATAAAGATATTACTTACTTTCCTATGACATATAATCTTTGTGAGAGGCTTGACCTCGTCAGCGGATTTGATTCGCAAAAGGGACTTTTCATTTCCCGCAGCAGTGTTGATTCTTATGCTGATGCAAGAGAGATGTTCGGTGGCAGTGCAAATAACAGTTATGACAAGCTATATAATGCATCAATTCCGACATATCCCATATATCTTAACGGAATTAAGATTGATAACTCACGTGAAGAATATCCACTTCTTAATTTCCGCAATGTGACATATTTTCCTATGACGTGGCGTTTTGCGCACGAGGAGCTTAATTTTGATATTGATTGGTCAGATGAGAATTATTCCTTTAAACTGTATAACAATGGCAGACATTCTGCGCCCTATGCATACAAGGTAGATAATGACAGCATATATTTTCAGGACAAAATAGATGTTCGTGGCGAATATACAGATGAGGACGGTAAAATTCATGATAATTACCTTCTGTATTCATACTATAATCACTATAAGCTTGACCTTGTAAACGAGGAAATGACAACACTTGAAAGCACCTCAGAAAGAGAAGATTACGCTTTGACTTCAAACAGCGGTTCTTTAGAAGGTAAAAAAGTGGATGCGGTTTATAAAGAAAACAAAATATATATTGGTGATTTTCCGATATTTTCCTCAGTAAGTACGGATACTACATCAGATATTTATGCTATAGAATATTCCCTTGGCGATACCTCCTTAATCTATGTTGAAAGCCGCTTTGGCAATACCCCTGCACCATACACACAGCACAGTGAATATCTTTTTAAAAAGACTGTAAACGGCATTGAAAATCTCGGTTGGAATGAAAAGAATAATCTTTCAGGAATTTATCCTGATAACAAGGGCGGATACTATATTGCATCGAGCGGATATTCCGTGGTGCAGACCGCTCGTTGGACAAATGCGTACAGCGATATTTACTATTACAATCCTCAATCTTCGCAGCTTGTAAGCCTTACGGAAAAATATTCTGATACCTTAAACAGTATGCGTGCAATAGGAATGTCAAACGGAAAGCTTTATATTGAGGCTATGTGGTATGCCGAAGATAAGGAAAGTGCATATCAGGCTTCACACTTTAGTGCAGTAAACAGCGGTTTTTATGAGTTAGAGTTTGAGGAGGGCACATTAAAAAAGCTTTACCCCTATATTTCAGGAGAAACCTTTATCGCACCAAACGGAACGCTCTATTGTAACGCAAACTACGCTTATTCCCCACGTCTTGTAAATCTTAACACAGGAAATATTATTTCATTTGAATAATACAAAAAGAAAGAAGCTACCAAAAGGATTACGGTAAAAAAGAAGCGTGCCGCTTCACCCATTTCGCGTCCCAACTAAATTCAAACAAGGCAAATGTCACTCGCGATAAAATTACGCAAATTCCTATACAGTAAAAAAGTTGATGACTTTCGTCATCAACTTCAGACTGTCGAAAAAGTCCAGATAATTCTGGGCTTTTTCTTCATTTTGTGGTATAATGTTCTTAGGTGATGAAAGATGATGCAAAAAGGATACGAGAACAGGTATCAAATAGAAATGATAAGCATAGAAGATTTAGTA
>JAZORN010000106.1:0-21879 GCA_045656645.1 Clostridia bacterium
CATGGGGTTGTTACCTGCACCGATAAGTCCCATCATTTCAACGTGAGCGGGAACTGATGAAGAACCTGCAAACTGTGCATCGGAGTGCATTCTTCCCATTGTATCTGTCATACCGTAGGAAGCAGGACCTGCAGCCATGTTGTCGGGGTGAAGGGTACGTCCTGTACCGCCACCGGAAGCAACGGAGAAGTACTTCTTACCGATTTCGATACATTCCTTCTTATATGTACCTGCAACGGGATGCTGGAAACGTGTGGGGTTAGTTGAGTTACCTGTGATAGAAACGTCAACCTTTTCCTGATGCATAATTGCAACACCCTCACGAACATCGTCTGCGCCGTAGCAACGAACCTTAGCTCTCGGACCGTTTGAATAAGGTGTTTCGCTGATGATTTCAAGCTTACCTGTCATATAGTCAAACTTTGTTTCAACAAATGTGAAACCGTTAATTCTTGAAATAATCTGTGCAGCATCCTTACCAAGACCGTTAAGGATAACCTGGAGAGGCTGCTTTCTTACTTTATTTGCGCTGTTTGCGATACCGATAGCACCCTCAGCAGCAGCAAATGACTCGTGACCTGCGAGGAATGCAAAGCACTTTGTTTCCTCACGAAGGAGCATTGCAGCAAGGTTACCGTGACCAAGACCAACCTTACGGTCATCAGCAACAGAGCCGGGGATACAGAAGGACTGAAGACCTTCACCAATTGCCTCAGCAGCGTCAGCCGCCTTTGTGCAGCCCTTCTTAATAGCGATTGCAGTACCTGTGATATATGCCCAGCAAGCGTTTTCAAAGCAGATGGGCTGAATACCCTTAATAAGGTTATAAACATCAATACCCTTGTCGTCGCAAATCTTCTTTGCTTCTTCGAGAGAGGCGATGCCGTACTTGTTAAGAGCTGCGTTTACCTGATTAATTCTTCTTTCGTAGCTTTCAAATAATGCCATTTTAATTTCCCCCTCTCTTATTCTTCACGCGGGTCAATAACTTTAACCGCGTCATCAAATCTGCCGTACTGACCTGTAGCCTTTTCGAGTGCCTCGTTAGCGTCAGCACCCTTACGGATAGCTTCCATCATTTTGCCGAGGTGAACGAACTTGTAGCCGATAACCTGATTGTCTTTATCAAGAGCCATCTTTGTTATGTAACCTTCAGCAAGCTCAAGGTATCTGGGACCCTTAGCCTTTGTGCTGAAAAGTGTACCAACCTGGCTTCTAAGACCCTTACCAAGGTCCTCAAGACCTGCACCAACGGGAAGACCACCCTCTGAAAAAGCTGTCTGTGTTCTGCCGTATACAATCTGGAGGAAAAGCTCTCTCATAGCTGTGTTGATAGCATCACAAACAAGGTCTGTGTTGAGTGCTTCCAGAAGAGTTTTGCCGGGGAGAATTTCAGATGCCATAGCGGCTGAATGTGTCATACCTGAGCATCCGAGTGTCTCAACGAGTGCCTCCTCAATAATACCGTTCTTTACATTGAGTGTAAGCTTACAAGCACCCTGCTGAGGAGCACACCAGCCAACACCGTGTGTAAGACCATTAATGTCTGTAATCTGAGTGGAATGTGTCCATGTGCCTTCCTGAGGGATGGGGGCACACTTATGACCTACACCCTTAGCAACAACGCACATGTTTTCAACTTCATGTGAATAGTTCATATTCTAAACTCCTTTCAAATATAGCTCTACATATTTTATCATTTTTTTTATAGGCAATCAAGAGTAAAATTGGTTTTTTTCTCTTTTTTTGGCAAAAAATCACCGCTTGGATTATCCCAAGCGGTGAAAACAACTATCTTTTCATATTTACTGCGTGTATTATAAGGTCTACTGTACCGTCAATTCCTAAAACACTACTGTCCACGCAAAGGTGATATGTAGTTGATTTACCCCATGTGCGGTCTGTGTAATAGGTATAGTATTTTGAACGCTTTTTATCGATTTTTGTAATATGTGCTTCAATTTCACGGTCAGTCTTACCCTCTAAAATGTGACGCTTTCTCTCAACCTTATCTTTCATAGGTGCAGTGATAAACACCTTAAAGCAATCGGGGTCTTTATCCAGGATAAAGTCTGCGCAACGTCCAACGATTATACAGCTACCCTCTTTTGCAATATCACGGATTACATCTGCCTGTGCAATATATATGCGGTCAGACATGGGCATCTGATAAATGTCAAATACATTTGAAGAAGAAAATGCGGGGAAGGAATGTTGTTCATCATATCTTTCTACGACACTTGGCTCTATATTTGTTTTTTCAGCAGTATGTACGATAAGCTCTTTATCATAAAAGGGAATACCAAGTTTTTCTGAAAGCTTAAGACCGATTTCACGACCGCCGCTGCCAAATTCACGTCCGATAGTAATTATAACTTTTTTCATATAAGATGCCTCCTTGTATTTTATTGTAGTTTTATTTTATCATAATATTACAAAAAATACAAGTATTTGAGAAAAGAAAAGTTGGAGAGGGGGATGGAAACTATATGGGTTTTAGTGATATTCCATCCTTGATGGAGTGGTATTTTTACTTCGTAAAAGTGTTATTGCAAACAATGTTTGAAGTGATATTATATTTGCCGCTAACTGTGCGAAGCACAATACCACTTGGCGTAAGCCAAATAAAACTGCGTAGCAATACAACTTGCCATAAGCAAATATAACTAAAAAAGACATCCATTGGATGTCTTTTTTGTGGTTGCGGGGGCGGGATTTGAACCACACGACCTTCGGGTTATGAGCCCGACGAGCTACCAGGCTGCTCCACCCCGCGATATTGCTGTCCGTTTCGAACATTTGATATTATAGCACAATAAGAGGTGTTTGTAAAGCTTTTTTTGAAAAAAACTGCAAAAAAATTTTCGACAAAAAAAGATAAAAAATATAATCAAATATTGGTAGAAAATTATTGGTTTTTCACTTGACGAAATTTGACGTGATTGGTATAATGATATATGTGAACAAAGCTTTTTATAGTCATCGGAGAGTCGAACTGCATATGCCTTATGTTTGAAAAATTTTTATTCTTTCAACTTGTCCTCCCCCGAGCGTGCCCCTTTTGTCCGCAAGCGGACATTTTCCCCAACGGGGAAATCAACCTTGAAAGGCGACAGCCTATCTTCGTCCTCCGCATTGAAATTATATAAAATTTTTCTAAACATAAGGTCGGAGAGTCTAAAAAGAGGGAATTTTGCTATAAGACAAAGAAAATTCAAGAATAATACTGACGTATATTTGCAGAATTTTCTGCAGTATTATGCAAAACTTCCCTTTTTAGACCATACGTAGTTCGACTCTCAGATGACTAACTGACGGGAGCGGATTACCGCAAGGGAGCAGAAAGTATTTTGCCGACCGTCTGGGCGTATCTGTTCCTTTTGAAAGGACAGTTGCGGCCTTTTTTGGTTTATTACATTTGAAAGGATTGATTTTACAGATGAGAAAAATCGGGATACTTATGGGCTCTGACAGCGATTTGCCCGTAGTTGAAAAAGCTATAGATACATTAAAGGATTTTGGTGTACCGTATGAGGTACACGTATTTTCTGCACACAGAACACCCGTTGAGGCGGCAGAGTTTTCAAAAAATGCACGCAAAAACGGTTTTGGTGCGATAATTGCTGCGGCAGGTATGGCGGCACATCTTGCAGGCGCTGTTGCGGCAAACACAACACTTCCCGTTGTGGGAATACCTGTAAAATCAGCATCACTTGACGGCATGGATGCGCTTTTGTCAACTGTTATGATGCCTCCCGGCATACCTGTAGCTACAGTTGGAATTAACGGTGCAGCCAATGCCGCTTTGCTTTGTATAGAAATTCTTTCAGTTGAGGATGAGGCGCTTGCACAGAAACTTACAGAGGCGAGAGTAAAGGCGGCACAGAAAGTTCTTGAAAAGAACAAGGCAGTTGAGGAGAAATACAATAATTAATGACAGTTTTAGTTGATAAAGGAGTATTTTAATGGGCGGATTTTTTGGTGCAGTAAGTAAGCACGATGCAATATCAGACGTGTTTTTCGGTGCAGACTACCATTCCCACCTCGGCACAAAGAGGGGCGGAATTGCTGCATATGACAGTAAGATTGGTCTGCAAAGAGAAATTCATAATATAGAGAAATCACCGTTTCGTACAAAGTTTGACCATGTTTTTGAAGAAATGAAGGGAACTTCTGCAATAGGTTGTATCAGCGATACAGACCCGCAGCCTCTTCTTATACGTTCAAATCTCGGAACATATGCGCTTTGTATTGTGGGAATTATAAATAATTCAGAGGAACTTATAAAGCAGTACCTTTCATTCAGCGGTGGACATTTTGATGCGATGACGGGCGGCAGGGTTAATTCTACAGAGCTTGCTGCTGCGCTTATAAATCAGAAAAGCAGCTTCGCAGATGGAATTAAGTTTGCACAGAGTGTAATTGACGGCTCTATGTCACTTCTCATTCTTAAAAATGACGGACATATAATTGCCGCACGTGACCGTCTGGGAAGAACACCTATTCACATAGGAAAAAATGATGAGGGCTACTGTGCTTCCTTTGAATCATTTGCGTGTCAGAAGGTTGACTATGATTTGGTGAGGGAGCTTGGACCGGGAGAAATAGTTGAATTTGACAGTGAAAGCATTACGCAGCTTGCAAAGCCCGGAAAGGATATGCGTATCTGCTCATTTTTGTGGACATATTACGGATACCCCAACTCAATTTATGAGGGGGTAAACGTAGAAGTAATGCGTACACGCAACGGTACTATTATGGCACAAAATGATAAAGAGGCAAAAAATGCAGAGGGGATTGACTCTGTAAGCGGTGTTCCTGATTCAGGCACGCCACACGCTATAGGCTACGCTAATGAAAGCGGTATTCCATTTACCCGCCCGTTTATTAAGTATACACCCACCTGGGCGAGGAGCTTCACACCGCCAAAGCAGGCGGAGCGTGCACACATTGCAAAAATGAAACAGCTTCCCGTACACGATTTGATTGTTGATAAAAAGCTGCTGTTTGTTGATGACTCTATTGTAAGGGGAACACAGCTTAAGGAAACTGTTGACTTTCTTTACGATAACGGCGCTAAGGAAGTGCATATGCGCAGTGCCTGCCCGCCGATAATGTATAGCTGTAAATATCTTAACTTCTCCCGTGCGACAAGTGAGATGGAGCTTATTGCAAGAAAAATTATAGTAGAGCTTGAGGGGGAAGAGGGATTTAAGCATATTGATGAATACACTGATTCTTCAACCCAGAGGGGTAAAGCCCTCAGAAAAGCGATTTGTGAAAAGCTTAATTTTGCATCGCTTGAATTCCAGTCAGTTGAGGGTGTTATAAAATCAATCGGGCTTGAACCGTGCAAGCTTTGCACATATTGCTGGACAGGTAAAGAATAAACAAAGTACAAATTCCTATCTTTAGAAAGGGGTATATATATGAATTCAAAATCAAAATCAGAAAGCTACGCAGCAGCAGGTGTTGATATTACGGCAGGTTACCGTGCGGTAGAGCTTATGAAAAAGCATATTGCAAGAACTGTTGTAAACGGAAAGAGTGCGGATATAGGCGGCTTTGGCGGCTTGTTCGAGCTTGATATGACAAACATCACACGTCCCGTGCTTGTAAGCGGAACAGACGGTGTCGGAACAAAGCTTAAGCTTGCATTTATTCTTGATAAGCACGACACTGTAGGTATCGACTGTGTTGCAATGTGCGTTAACGATATTATCTGTTGCGGTGCAAAGCCGCTTCTCTTCCTTGACTACATTGCATGCGGAAAGAACTATCCTGAAAAAATTGCTGAAATCGTTTCAGGTATTGCAGAGGGCTGCGTTCAGGCAGGTTGTGAGCTTGTAGGTGGCGAAACTGCTGAAATGCCCGGCTTTTACAGTGAGGACGAGTATGATTTGGCAGGTTTTTCTGTTGGTGTTGTTGACAAGTCAAAGGTACTTGATAACTCAAAGGTAGCAGAGGGTGATGTTATTATTGCACTTCCCTCAAGCGGTGTTCATTCAAACGGATTTTCTCTTGTAAGAAAGGTTTTTGATGTTGAAAACCGTGACATTACAGTACCTGTTGAGGCTTTAGGCGGAAAGAGTGTGGGCGAAACACTTCTTACACCTACAAAAATATATGTAAAGCCGATGCTTGCTCTTTTTGATGCTGTTACAGTAAAGGCTGTATCACATATTACGGGCGGCGGCTTCTATGAAAATATTCCCCGCAGCTTGCCTTCTGGCATGGGTGCGAAGATTGAAAAGAGTGCAATCCGTATTCTTCCCATATTCGACCTTCTTCAGAAAGAGGGCAACATTTCAGAGCGTGATATGTTCAATACATATAATATGGGTGTTGGAATGAGCGTTGTTGTATCTAAAGACGAGGCTGAGAAGGCACTCGAGGTTCTCCGTGCAAACGGTGAGGATGCATATATAATCGGTGAAATCGTTAAGAGCGATGAAAGTGTGATTATATGCTGACACGTATATGTGTTTTAGTATCAGGCGGGGGAACAAACCTGCAGGCACTTATTGATGCACAGAAGGACGGTATAATTACAAGCGGTGAAATATCGCTTGTAATCTCAAATAACCCTGATGCATATGCTCTCCAGAGGGCACAAAACGCAGGTATTAAAACTGCCGTTGTAAATAAAAAGGAATGTGCCTCACAAACAGATTTTGAACAAAAGCTTGTAGATGTTCTTACTGAAAATAAAATTGACCTTATAATCCTTGCAGGGTTTATGTGCATATTAAGTGAAAACTTTACATCACGTTATCCCAAAAGAATTATTAATGTTCATCCGTCATTAATTCCGTCTTTTTGCGGCAAGGGCTTTTACGGACTTCATGTGCATGAGGCGGCTCTTGGCTACGGTGTTAAGGTTACGGGTGCAACGGTGCATTTTGTAAATGAAATCCCCGACGGCGGAGAAATAATACTGCAAAAGGCAGTTGATATCGAAGAGGGGGATACCCCCGAGACGCTCCAGAGAAGAGTTATGGAAAATGCTGAATGGAAGATACTTCCCCGTGCAGCAGAAATTGTCAGCAAACAAATTGCAAAGGAAAAGGATGGAAAATAATAATGAACGTATACGAAACAAAAACTATCGCTGAAAGAATAAAGGGTAATTCCTATGTTGGAAGAGGTATTATTGCAGGAAAATCTGCTGACGGTAAAAAAGCGGTAACTGCATACTTTATTATGGGAAGAAGTGAAAATTCCCGTAACAGAATTTTTGAGGAGACAGAGGATGGCATCATAATCTATCCTTTTGATGCAAGTAAGGTTGAGGACCCCTCTCTTATCATTTATTCTCCTATCAGAAAAATTGATAACAAGCTTATCGTAACAAACGGTGACCAGACCGATACAATTTATAACTTTATAAAGCAGGGCAAGAATTTTATTCAGGCACTTAATACAAGAGGGTTTGAGCCTGATGCCCCCAACTTTACACCCAGAATAAGCTGTATGCTTACCTTCGACAAGGGCGATTTCTCTTATGATATGAACATATTAAAGAGTGCCGATGCGGAAGGTAGTGCGTGTGCAAGATACAATTTCTCGTATCCGTCACTTAATGGTGTAGGTCACTTTATCCATACATATGTATGCGACGGAAACCCCATTCCTACATTCCAGGGTGAGCCGGAGAGAATTTCAATCCCCGATGATATTGATGCATTTACAAAGGAAATCTGGGAAAATCTTGACGAGCAGAACAAGATTTCAATATATGTAAGATATATTGACCTTGAAAGCGGAGAATGTGAAAACCGTCTTATAAACAAAAACAAATAATCTGTATATTTTAGAAAGGGTGGTCATACAAATGAAAGAATTTGAACTTAAATACGGCTGTAACCCAAATCAGAAGCCGTCAAAAATATTTATGCACGATGGCACCGAGCTTCCTATAGAAATACTTAACGGAAGACCGGGATATATAAATTTCCTTGATGCTCTTAACAGCTGGCAGCTTGTAAAGGAGCTTAAAGAGGCTCTTGGAATGTGTGCCGCTACATCATTCAAGCACGTAAGCCCCACATCTGCCGCAGTTGGCGTAAAGATGGATGAAAAGCTTAAAAAGGCTTGCTTTGTTGATGATGTGGAGGGACTTGATGAGTCACCGCTCGCAACTGCATATGCAAGGGCGAGAGGTACTGACCGTATGAGCTCATTTGGTGACTGGATTGCCCTTTCAGACAAGTGTGATGCTACGTGTGCACGTCTTATCGCACGTGAGGTTTCTGACGGTGTAATTGCACCCGATTATGATGAAGAAGCTCTCGAAATTCTTAAGTCAAAGAGAAAGGGTACATACAATATTGTAAAGATTGACCCGTCATATGTTCCTGACGCAGTTGAGCGTAAGCAGGTTTACGGCATTACTTTTGAGCAGGGCAGAAATAATTTTGAAATTAACCGTGCTCTTTTAGAGGATATTGTTACAGATAACAAAAATCTTCCCGAGGATGCAAAGCGTGACCTTATAATTGCGCTTATTACACTTAAATATACTCAGTCAAATTCCGTTTGCTTTGCAAAGGACGGACAGGCAATCGGTGTTGGTGCAGGTCAGCAGTCAAGAATTCACTGTACACGTCTTGCAGGAAACAAAGCAGACATATGGCATCTTCGTCAGCATGAAAAGGTGCTTTCACTTCCATTCAAGGATGAAATCAAGCGTCCTGACCGTGATAACGCAATCGACGTATATATTTCAGAGGATTATGAAGATGTTTTAGCTGATGGTAACTGGGAGGCTCTCTTTACACATAAGCCCGAGCCGTTTACACGTAAGGAGCAGAGAGAATATCTTGCATCACTTAGCGGTGTTGCACTCGGCTCTGATGCATTCTTCCCGTTTGGTGATAACATTGAACGTGCTGCAAGAAGCGGTGTAAGCTATATCGCACAGCCCGGCGGCTCAATCCGTGATGATAATGTTATAGAGGCGTGCAACAAGCACAATATGGTTATGGCAATGACAAAAATGCGTCTTTTCCACCATTAATTTGGAGGTAGAATAATGAAAATTATGGTAGTAGGCGGCGGCGGCCGTGAACATGCTATTATTAAGAAGCTTAAAGAAAATAAGAAGGTAGAGCAGATTTTTGCTCTCCCCGGTAACGGCGGTATTGCCGCTGATGCTACGTGTGTAAATATCGGTGCGAAAGATATTGATGAAATAGTTAAGTTTGCAACCGAGAATAAAATAGATTTTGCAGTAGTTGCCCCTGATGACCCACTTGTACTTGGTGCTGTTGATGCGCTTAACGCCAAAGGCATCAAAACCTTTGGTCCCAACAAGGCAGCAGCGATTATTGAGGGTAGTAAGGTCTTCTCAAAAAATCTTATGAAAAAATACAATATTCCTACTGCACAGTATGAAGTTTTTACTGATATGGATGTAGCGCTTAAATATCTTGAAACTGCGCCAATTCCCACTGTTGTTAAGGCTGACGGTCTTGCTCTCGGTAAAGGCGTTATTATAGCCGGGACCCGTCAGGAAGCAGTAGATGCCGTTAAGAGCATTATGGGCGACAAGGTATTTGGCGAAAGCGGAAGCAGTATCGTAATAGAAGAATTTTTAACAGGCCCAGAGGTTTCCGTGCTTTCTTTCACAGACGGTGAAACTCTTATCCCGATGATTTCTTCAATGGACCATAAGAGGGCACTTGATGGTGACGAAGGTCTTAATACGGGCGGTATGGGTACAATTGCACCCAACCCCTATTATGCAGACGAAATTGCAAAAATCTGTATGGACACCATCTTTATGCCTACAGTTGAGGCAATGAATAAAGAGGGAAGAAGCTTTTCAGGCTGTCTTTACTTCGGACTTATGCTCACACCAAAAGGACCGAAGGTAATAGAGTACAACTGCCGTTTCGGTGATCCTGAAACTCAGGTTGTTCTGCCCCTTTTAGAGAGCGACTTACTTGATATAATGCTTCATATTTCTGATAAGACACTTAAAAGTGCAGATGTGCGTTTTTCTGATGGAAGTGCGTGCTGTGTTGTTATGGCGTCAAACGGTTATCCCGGAAAATATGATACAGGCTTTGAAATTACAATGCCCCTTGATAAAAACATCTATGTGGCAGGTGCAAAGCTTGATAACGGTAAGCTTCTTACTGGCGGCGGCAGAGTGCTCGGTGTTACGGAAACTGCACCTACTCTTAAAGAGGCTATTGACAAGGCATATGAAACTGTAAAAAGTGTTAGCTTTGACAATGCTTATTACAGAAAAGATATAGGTGCAAGAGCACTTAAGGCAATCAAATAGAGAGGAGAACTCAGAAATGGTTTTCAGAATATATGTACAGAAGAAAAACGGTCTTGACCATGAGGCGGCTGCCCTGAAAAAAGATATAAAGGACCTTCTTTCTATAAAAGGTATAGAGGAGCTTTACATCTATAACCGTTATGATGTTGAAAACATCACAAAGGAGCTTTTCGACTCCTGCGTAAAGACGGTATTTTCAGAGCCGCAGACAGATAACACATACGAAAAGCAGCCTACAGGTGATGTGGTATTTGGAACCGAGTATCTGCCCGGTCAGTTTGATGCACGTGCTGCATCTGCGGCTGAGTGTATTCAGATTATCTCAAAGGGTGAGAGACCTGATGTGCGTACCGCAAAGGTATATGTTATAAACGGCACAGTTTCAGAAAGTGAGCTTGCTGCTATTAAAAAATATGTAATTAACCCCGTTGAGGCGAGAGAGGCTTCGCTTGAATGCGTAGAAACTCTTAAGGCGGAGTATTCTATCCCGACAGAGGTTGAAATTCTTGACGGCTTCTGCACTCTTTCAAAAGAAGAGCTTGCAGCATTTATTGAGCAGCGTGGACTTGCTATGGATATTGATGACATTCTTTTCTGTCAGCAGTATTTTGTAGGCGAAAAGCGTGAGCCAACCATTACTGAAATCAAGATGATTGATACCTACTGGTCCGACCACTGCCGTCATACAACATTCCTTACAACAATTGACAGTGTAAAGTTTGAGGATGAACTTTTACAGAATGCGTATGATGAATATATTGCTGACCGTAAGGAGCTTGGCAGAACAAAGCCGATAAACCTTATGGATATAGCTACACTTGCAACACGTTATCTTAAAAAGGCAGGAAAGCTTAGTAAGCTTGACGAATCAGAAGAAATTAATGCCTGCACAGTAAAAATTGACGTTGTAAAAGACGGAAAGACAGAAAAATGGCTTCTTCTTTTCAAGAATGAGACACATAACCATCCTACCGAAATTGAACCGTTCGGCGGTGCTGCAACGTGTATTGGCGGTGCAATCCGTGACCCGCTTTCAGGCAGAAGCTATGTTTATGCGGCAATGCGTGTGACAGGTGCGGCAGACCCGCTACTTCCCGTGTCAGAAACTATGCAGGGCAAATTACCGCAGAGAAAGATTGTTACAACAGCGGCAGACGGCTACAGCTCATACGGTAACCAGATTGGTCTTGCAACGGGTCAGGTTGATGAAATTTATCACAGCGGTTATGTTGCAAAGAGAATGGAAATCGGTGCAGTTATTGCGGCTGCCCCCGAGGAAAATGTAAGACGTGAACGTCCCGAGGACGGCGATATCGTAATTCTTCTTGGTGGCAGAACGGGTCGTGACGGCTGCGGCGGTGCAACCGGCTCATCAAAGTCGCATAACCTTTCTTCACTTGAAAACTGCGGTGCAGAGGTACAGAAGGGTAACGCCCCTGAGGAAAGAAAGCTTCAGCGTCTTTTCAGAAACAAAGAGGTATCCCGCCTTATCAAGCGTTGTAATGACTTTGGTGCAGGCGGTGTGTCTGTTGCTATAGGTGAGCTTGCAGACGGTCTTGAAATAAATCTTAATGCAGTTCCCAAAAAGTATGAGGGACTTGACGGTACAGAGCTTGCAATCAGCGAATCTCAGGAGAGAATGGCGGTTGTTGTTGAAAGTAAGGATGTGGAAAAATTCTGCGAACTTGCTAAAAAGGAAAACCTTGAGGCAACCGTTGTTGCAACTGTTAAGGCAAAACCGTATCTCGTTATGAACTGGAACGGAAAGAATATCGTAAATCTTTCAAGAGAGTTCTTAAATTCAAACGGTGCTGAAAAGCATATTGATATTGCACCTGCAAAGCTAGAAAATTATGAAAAGGAAATCGGAAACGATTTTAAGGAAAATTATAAAGAGCTTGCCCAGGACCTCAACGTATGCTCAAAGAGAGGTCTTTCAGAGCGCTTTGACTCTACAATCGGTGCAGGCAGTGTGCTTATGCCGTTTGGCGGAAAATATCAGCGTACACCAGTTCAGGCTATGGTAAATAAGATTTCAACTCCTGACGGTGACACGCAGACCTGCTCACTTATGAGCTGGGGATACAATCCCTTTATTATGGAAAAGAGTCCCTATCACGGTGCATATCTTGCAGTTGTTGAATCTGTATGTAAGCTTATTGCGCACGGCGGCTCATTTAATGAAGTTTATTTAACATTCCAGGAATATTTTGAAAAACCCAAGGCAGATCCTGCACGTTGGGGCAAGCCTATGGCGGCACTTCTTGGTGCATATAAGGCACAGAAGGATTTCCAGATTGCATCAATCGGCGGTAAGGACTCTATGAGTGGAAGCTTTGAAAATATCGACGTTCCGCCAACACTTGTTTCCTTTGCAGTAACAACGGATGATATTAATAATATCGTGTCGCCTGAGTTTAAGAAGGCGGGAAGCAAGGTTTACCTTATTAAGCCCGGGTATGACGAAAACAATCTTCCTGATGCTCAGTCTCTTAAAGCTGTGTTTGAGCGTGTTACTGCCCTTATGCGTGAGGGTAAGGTGCTTAGCTGTTATACACCCACATACGGCGGTATTGCAGAGGCAATTCTTAAAATGGCAATGGGTAACGCAATCGGATTTAAGTACAGTGACACTGTAGCTTTGGAGGATATATTCGGCTATAACTACGGTGCATTCCTCATTGAAACTGATGCCGAGATTGAAGGCGCAGTTCTTGTAGGTGAAACAACAATCTCTCAGGAAATTGCGTTTAAAAATGATACACTTTCACTTTCAGAGCTTTGCAATCTTTATGAAAGCAAGCTTGAAAAGGTTTATCGTTGTAATATTGAAACACCTGATAAGGAAGCACCTAAGTTCAGCTATAACGGTGCAAAGGCAGTTAAGGCATCACTCAAAATTGCAAAGCCGAAGGTGCTTATTCCCGTGTTCCCCGGAACAAACTGCGAATATGACAGTGCAAAGGCGTTTAATAATGCTGGTGCAGAGGCGGAAATCTTTGTTATAAATAACCTTTCTTCAGCAAATGTGGCAGAGAGTGTTTCACAGTTTGCAAAGAAGGTGCAAGAATCACAGATAGTATTTATTCCCGGCGGTTTCTCCGGCGGTGACGAGCCTGACGGAAGCGGTAAGCTTATCACTGCATTTTTCAGAAACAAGGAGATAAGCGAGGCTGTTATGGAGCTTCTTCATAACCGTGACGGTCTTATGGCAGGTATCTGTAACGGTTTCCAGGCGCTCATAAAGCTTGGTCTTGTACCGTACGGTGAAATAAGGGAGGCTGACGAAAACAGCCCGACACTTACATTTAATACGATATCACGACATCAGTCAAAGATTGTAAACACAAGAATTGCATCAAATAAGTCCCCGTGGCTTACAAAAACAAATGTTGGCGATATTTATCAGGTGCCGATTTCACACGGCGAAGGAAGATTTTTAGCTGATGAGGAGCTTGTTAAAAAGCTTGCTGAAAACGGTCAGGTTATAACACAGTACGTTGACCTTGACGGCAATCCCACATATGATATTCAGTACAATCCCAATGGCTCAGTTTGCGCAGTTGAGGGTATTGTTTCACCCGACGGCAGAGTTCTTGGTAAGATGGGTCACTCTGAACGTATCGGTGCAAACCTCTACAAAAACGTTGAGGGTAATTATGATATGGGTATGTTTTTGTCGGCTGTAGAATATTTTGGATAATTTTTCTGCTCTGAATGATTATTTTTTGCGGTGTATACTAAATATAAGGAGCGATGCAGATGGATACTGTAAGAGATAAGGTGAACGAACATAAAAAGAACAGGCATAAAAAATTTCTGCTTGGTATAATTGCAGTGATTTTTGTTGTTGGCGGTGCAATTTTACTTGAAAATAATATTAATTCCAAGCCTACCGATGTTACCATTATGAAAAATGAAATAACAGAAGAAAAGGCGAAGTTTATTAAGCTTAAGGAGCTTGATACAAATATTATTGCGGTAAAGGTAACTGATGGCACATACCGTCTGGCTTTTGATGATTGTACAGGATGCTATTACAGATTTGGGCGACATGGCAAATTTGAAAACAATTCAGACAATACAGGTCTTATTTGTCAAAACTGTGAAAGTGAAGTAATGTATGACGAAATGGGATTTTTGCCAGAAGAAAGTATGCCGTATCCAATCCCTGAAAGTGAGATAACCTCACTTGAGGACAGATTTGTTATTCCCGCAGATTATCTTGAGGGAAAGAAGCAAGTCCTGCAGGAACTTCGACGCGGTAAGGCGGTAAACCAGTATAGCGAAAATCCAGACAAATAACATTATAAGAAAAAATTCACAGACATTTAACCTCTTTTTCTGCTTAGAATAATAAGTAGGAAAAGAGGTTTTTTTATGAAAATTTTTATTTGTATAATTTTACTATTTTTATCAGCTTGCGCACAAAAGAAAGAAATATCACAAGAAAAAATTTCCTTTGAGCAAATGAATAAATCAATTACAAAGGAAATAAAAATTATTGAGATTGAAAAAACTCTCGGCGAGGCAGTGACAAAAATTATTGATACGGGAAAAAACAGAATGGAAAATATCTTTCTTGCCTGCACAAGTGTCAGCGGGAAAAAGCTTTCACCGGGGGAAGAATTCAGCTTTAACAAAGCTACAGGTGCACGCAGTAAAAGCCGTGGCTATAAAGATGCCCCCGTTATTTTTAACGGCGAAAAAAGCTATGGAGTAGGGGGCGGGGTTTGTCAGGTAAGCACGACAATCTATATGGCGGCAAAAAATGCATCACTTAAAATTACCGAAAGGCATATTCACAGTGAGGAAGTAGCATATGCGCCAAATCATACTGACGCTACTGTTGTATATGGAGAAAAGGACCTGAGATTTAAAAATAATACAGACGATACTATCTATATCTACACATGGATAGAGGAGGGAAAAGTTTTTTCTAAAATTATAAAAAAAGATATTGACATTCAAAAATAACTATGTTATTATGAATATAGCAAATAACAGTAATTATTACTGTTATTAAAAAGGAGGGCTGTTATGAGGTATAGCAGACAAAGAGAAGCACTTTTGCAGCTTCTTCGTTCTACCACCTCGCACCCCGATGCACAGTGGTTATATTCATCACTTCGTCAGCAGCAACCTAATATTTCTTTAGGAACGGTTTACCGCAATTTGCGCCAGCTTACTGACGAGGGGGAAATTCTGGAGCTTTGTTACGGAAACACATCACATTTTGATGCCGACCTTTCTCCTCATTATCATTTGCAGTGCTTGCACTGTAAGAGGATATTTGATATTCCGGCAGAAAATGTATCAGTCACGGTAAAGACAGATAATGAATTTCAGGTAGATGGCTTCAGCATTGTTTTAAACGGCACTTGCCGTAAATGTCAAAATGATAATTAAAAATTTTTATTTTAGAAAGGAAAGAAGATAGTATGAAAAAGTTTGTATGTTCAGTATGCGGTTATGTTCACGAGGGAGAGAGTGCTCCTGAAAAATGTCCTCAGTGCGGTGTTCCTGCTTCCAAATTTAATGAGCAGGCAGGGGAGAAGACATGGGCTGCAGAGCACGTTGTAGGTGTTGCACAGGGTGCGAGAGAAGATATTATTATGGATTTAAGGGCTAACTTTGAGGGCGAATGCTGCGAAGTTGGTATGTATCTTGCAATGGCAAGAGTTGCACACCGTGAAGGCTATCCTGAAATCGGTCTTTACTGGGAAAAGGCACCTTATGAGGAAGCAGAGCATGCTGCAAAATTTGCAGAGCTTCTCGGTGAGGTTGTAACTGATTCTACAAAGAAAAACCTTGAAATGAGAGTAGACGCTGAAAATGGTGCAACTGCAGGAAAGTTTGACCTTGCAAAACGTGCAAAGGAATTAAATCTTGATGCAATTCACGACACTGTTCACGAAATGGCTCGTGACGAAGCTCGTCACGGAAAGGCATTTGAAGGCTTACTTAAGAGATATTTTGGTTAATTTTAAATACAAATAAATAAACCTGAATATCCTTTAAAAATGGCTTTATATAGGACTTTTTAGATACTTAGTCTTGAAACACGATTAACTGATTTTGGTTAATCGTGTTTTTTTGTATTTATTTATATTTTTCTTTTTCGTGGGAAATTCGTGGGAAAAAGGCGGAAAAATGCCCCGCAAAAAACTTTTTCCCACGAAAATGCCGATAAACCCCATTATAATGCAGTTTGCGGGACTTCAAAAATTTCTTTTCGTGGGAAAAGCTCTTTTAAGGGTATAGAACAAGTAACATTTCGTGTACAGGGTGAAAAAATGTATCACATTTTTATTTCATAAATTAAGGTTTTCATTATCAGCGTGATAATATGAAAATAAATTAACAATTTGAAAGGGGAAAAGAAAAATATGCAAGGCAGTGTCAGAAAGAAAGGTGCAACGTGGTCATACCGCATTGATATGGGTGTGATAAACGGAAGACGCAATCAAATAGAAAGGAGTGGTTATAAAACAAAAAAAGAAGCTACCAAGGCAATGAATGATGTAATTTTTCAGTATAATAACACAGGCGATTTTATTGAAAATAAGAAAGTTACCTTTGAAGAGCTTTACACAGAATTTATTGAAAAGGAAGCGCCGGCAACGAGAGCTTATGCTACAATCATAAGGTACAAATCCTTATATAAAAATCATTATGAAAAAGAATTTGGTAAACTTTATATCTATCAAATTAGGGCGGATATGATAAATGATTTTCTTAATCAAAAGCAAATTTATTTGAGTGATGAATTTGTAAAAGGACTTTATAAGTTCCTTAAGGTGCTTTTTGATTATGCTCACAAAAAACAATATACTAAGAAAAATGTTTTTTGTGATGTGAACACACCTGCCGACCCTCGGCATATAGGAGAAATAAGGGCATATACAAATGAGGAGTTAACACAGATGGAAGAAAGACTTCAGGGAACAAATGTGATTACTTCGTTTTTTATTGCGTTAAATACCGGTATGCGTGCAAGTGAAGTGTTTGGTCTGCAATGGTCAGACATTGATTTTGAAAACAGAAAAATCAAGGTACATAAACAGCTTCTTTTTCAGGATAAAAAGTGGTGCTTTGCTCCTTTAAAAACAAAGAAATCATATCGCAGCATCAATATAACAGAAAGCTTTTGTAATTATCTTAAAAATTTAAAGGAATATCAGGAGGCTAATAAACTCCTATACGGCGATGGATGGAAAAAGAATTTTGTTACGGAAAGACTTATAAGAAACAAGGAAGAGCTTCTTCAAATTAAAGACTTTGTAAATATAAAAACTAATGGGGAGATGCTGACAACGAACAGTATAAAGTTTCTTTCAAGAACAATAAAAAATGATTTGGGAATAAGCTTTAAATTTCATAATCTTCGTCACACTTATGCTACAATACTTGCTGAAAACAGTGTAAGCCCAAGATACGTACAGGAAATGCTCGGCCATTCAAAGCTTGAATTTACGCTGAGATACTACACCCATGTGACAGAAAAGATGGGAATGGTGGCTGCAAATGCTTTGGAAAAAGCAGTAACTTTTAAATCGTTTAGGGAGGAACTGTCAGAAGAAGATGCTCCTGCATTGTAAACTGATATGCCTATTTGCTATGGGATATAAAAGGGGAAGGGAGGTGTCGATTAAAATAAATTTTCGCAAGGCTCCAACGCAGGAGCAAAATAAAATTACGTGGGAAATCGGTGGGAAAGGAGGCGAAAAGTTCTGAAAACCCCGAAATGATGGGGCTTTCAGAAAAAACTTTATTTAGTAAAAAAGTAACGCAGGAGCAAAGTGAAAAATTTTTGGTTTTTTCAAAAATTTGAAATTTAAAAAAATGCTCCTGCGTCAAAACAGAAAAAATCCCTAAATAAAGGGATTTTAGGAAGGTAAGAAAGAAAATTACAAAACAAAATGCACAGTAGTACGGGGGGAGGGTGCAAAATGATTTACGATACATATGATTATGACTTTTTAAGGTTGTGCGGTCTTTGCAAGTATGTTCCGAAAGAATTGTATAAAAGATACCGTTCAGATATTTTTTGCTCAAACATTGTTGAGAACTTAATGTATCATAAAATAATAAAATTGCAGAATAACAAACTAAGCTATAAGCTTACGACAAAGGGAAAAGAGGTTCTTGCAGAAATGGGTGATACATTTCCCGAAGATGTTAAAATGAATATTAACAGAGTAGCATATAAGCGTATGTTAATAAGTGCAAGATTTACAGTGCTTTTACATCTTGCAGGAATAAATGTATTTTGCAGGAACATTGAGCAGCTCAATAAAGAAGAAAGCGGGTATATATGTAAGCATATGCTTTATGAAAAGTATGAGCGAAGAAAAATTGCAGGTACAAGATTTCTTGGGATTTTAAAGCTTCATGATGTTATTTATATTCCATATTATGTGGAAAGCTCAAATGACGGGATACTTCCTAAATTTGAGAAAAGTGTGTTTTCAAAAATAGTATCAGATTTAGCCGAAGTAAAAAAGATAATGATAATGCTTGTTGGAGAAACCTTGGAGGAACTGTGCGACAACTTTTTTGAAGAGCACGAATGTGAAAATTCTAACCGAGGGTACAAGAGCTTCAAGAGAGCCTTGGAGGTAATGGGGGATAAATTCAGTTTTGTTTCACTAGACAGGTATGGAGTGCTGCAACTTAATATTATGAATATTTGGAGATACAAAAGCCAGTTTATCAGCGCAATAGACGACCTTGATCAAAATACGGGTGTGTATACAGTAAGTGATGGTATTTATAAAGAAGCTACACCTATTTCAATCGGATTTGATATTACACCATTAGACATTGAAGCTGCCGTAAAGCAAGCGAGAAATATAAGTGTAGAGCAACTTCCGCAAGTAGTATATTTATGGTTTCAAAAAAATGTGTGGTATAATATATTTAAAAAATATATAGGAATTACAACGATATTTAGTAGCATTAGTGAGAAAAATGTTAAGTTTATTTTTGGAAAACAATTAAAAACATTTGAGCGTAAGCCCTTCTTTAAAGACGGAAAGCTTTTAGCAGTACATCCGCCGGATAATGATAAAGAAGAAGTGTTTGAAGAAACTGAATAAAGTTTAAAAGAGTGACAAAGCTGTGCTTACAAAAATTTTGTAAGACACAGTTTGTCCCTCTTTTGCAGATAGAAAAGATTAGTTGAGAGAAAGACTTTAACATCGGGACGTCATGTCCAGAGGATATAATATTACGTGCATAGACTGCTAAAATACGGAAAAGTATAACCAGAATAGATTTTGATTATTATTTCATATTGAAAATAATGAAGCGAGAAAATATGTTAAAGTGATTATTAAAAATATTGAACGGATACCATAGATAATATATATTTGTCAAATATTCCAAAATAGAGTATAATTAAACCAATCAATGTTTGTCAGGAGGAAATCAAATGACTATCCAGCAATGTAAATATGTTATGAAAATAGCTAAGACGGGTTCATTCAGTGAAGCGGCGAAACAGCTTTTTATTGCCCAATCCTCTCTTTCAATAAGCATAAAGCAATTAGAACAAGAGCTTGGAATAAAAATTTTTGAACGCTCTGGAAATGGAGTTTATCTTACTAATGAGGGTGAAGAATTTGTAAGTTATGCTACCAGAGTTTGTGAAAGTGATGATTTCATTACCGACAGATATTCCAATAGAAATATTTAGAAAAGATTATATATTGCAACTCAGCATTATGACTTTATTGCAGATATTTTCGGTAATTTCTTGAAAAAGTTTGAATCTGACAGGTACCGTTTTTCAATAAGGGAGATTGAAACATACAATGTGATACGTGACGTGGAAACAGGGCATTGTGATATCGGTATAATTGCTATTAAAGATGGCGATTACGATGTGATGAAGCGGTATTTGGGAAACAAGAAACTAACCTTTGAAAAACTCTTGATTGCATCTCCGCATGTTTTTCTGAGAAAAGAGCATCCTTTGGCAACTTCAAGCAGACTTGCAAACAGCGATTTAAAAAAATATCCTTATGTTTCATACGAACAAGGTGAGCATAACAGTTCTTTTTTTACAGAAGAACTAACTGATATGTCATATATTGACAGACACATAGAAATTAGCGACAGAGCTACTCTTATGAATGTGCTTATGCTCACAGATTCTTATACAATAGGAACGGGAATTATGCCCTCTGCACTTAATAAGGGTGATATTGTCAGTGTCCCCTTTGAAAGTAAAGAATCATATATTATTGGCTATCTTTTGAATGATGAAAGAAAAATTTCCGAGGTTACACAAGCTTTTATCAATCAGCTTGAAAATACAATTATCAGAAAGGAATTGACACAATGAAAGCACTTGTAAAAAAATATCTCGAAAGAGGGTTATGGTTTGAAGACGTACCGGAGCCTTTAACGGGTAGTAATGATGTGAAGATAAAAATACATAAAACGGCAATATGCGGAACTGATTTACATATTTATAATTGGGATGAATGGTCGCAAAAAACTATACAAACTCCCCGTGTTATAGGTCATGAGTATGTGGGTGAAATTGTTGAGGTTGGAGAAAATGTTTCGAACTGGAAGATAGGGGATATAGTTTCAGGCGAAGGACACATTGTTTGCGGCAAATGCAGGAACTGTCTTGCGGGAAACGGACATCTTTGTAAGGAAACTGTAGGGGTCGGAGTAAACCGTGACGGTGCTTTTGCCCAGTTTCTTGTTATTCCTCAGGAAAATGTAAGAAGATGCGAGAAAGACATTCCCGAAGAAATGTATGCAATATTTGACCCATTCGGTAACGCGGTGCATACAGCACTTTCGTTTGACCTCACAGGGGAGGATGTGCTTATTACAGGAGCAGGCCCTATTGGTATTATGGCAGCAGCCGTTTGTAAGCATGTGGGTGCAAGACGTGTAGTTATAACAGATATAAATGATGAAAGACTTGAGCTTGCTAGAAAGCTTGGCATTCAGTATACAGTGAATACAGCAAAGGAAGATTTGTCTAATATTATGGAAAAGCTTTCAATTAAAGAAGGCTTTGATGTAGGACTTGAAATGTCGGGCAGTGAAATCGCACTCAATACAATGATTGACCATATGATTCACGGCGGTAAGATTGCACTTCTCGGTCTTTTAAAGAGTGACAGTAAAGTTGACTGGTCGAAAATTATTTTTAATGGACTGATTATAAAAGGTATATACGGAAGAGAAATGCACGAAACCTGGTATAAGATGTCAGCTATGCTTCAGGGTGGTCTTGATATATCAAATATTATTACACACCGTATGGATATTAAAGATTATGAAAAAGGCTTTGAAGCTATGAACAGCGGAAAAGGCGGCAAGGTCATTCTTGACTGGACATCATTAAATTAAGGAAAGGTGAAAACAATGAAAACTGCACTTAAATATTTTAAAGAAACCTGTGAAAATATAGAAAAAGAAGGACTTACAAAAAATGAAAAAATTATAACCTCTCCGCAGGGTGCTAAGGTAAGTCTTAACGATGGCAGAGAAGTTATAAATATGTGTGCAAATAACTATCTCGGACTTGCAAATAACCAAGATATAATTGAAGC
>JAZORN010000107.1:0-55103 GCA_045656645.1 Clostridia bacterium
TGAATGGGTAGACACTGTATATAACTATAAATATTCAGGCTCTCATTCCGTTCAGTTGTCATCTACAGGAACATATCGTGTAACTGTTGAGTATGTCATTTACGGTTCAGGTGGTTCAGCTGATACAATCACAAGACAAATTGAAACAACCTATTAATAGGTTTGATTTGTCAAACGTAGGTTCAAAACTAAAGATAAAATAAAAAGGAGAACTATGCATGAAAAAGATTATTTGCTTTATTAAAGAAAAGCGAACCTATTTCAAAGCTGTTTCTTTGATTCTTGTTTTGGCATTGATGGTTCAAACTGCGTCGATTGCAGTAACAGCCATCACTGAGTCAGGGTTATCTCTTGAAGAAATGGTTTCTATTGATGATTCATTGGAAACTATGCCTTCTATTGTTGGCGAAGTTGAAAGCAAAAGAGATGAATACACAAAAGTTTACGAACTGGCTGATGGTTCGTTTTATGAAGTTATTTCTAATGACCCTATACATAAAAACGTTGATGGTCAGTGGGAAGAACCTGTAAACAATATTGATATTCCGGAATCCGTAGATGAAGTAACATCATATTGTGATGAACTTGTTGATTCAATCGCTGAAGAGCAAAATAGTGGCGGTATTTCTACATTTAGTATTAACAGGAGCGAAGAGAACCCGCATGTTCTTACGAATTTTTATGTCGTTGACTCTTCCACAGCATCTGTTGTGCAAGCGAATTTATTGTACGGCTCCTATTATCTGCTGTTAAAAATAGATGATGATTTATTAACCCTTCCGAATGCAAACCAACAAATTATAAAACAAAACCTTAAGATAGACTTTAATAGTTCTTTTGTAAATGCAGAAGATTCTGAAGCAGGGATTTTTGTTCGTGCTATAACTGAAGAATGGTTTGTAGATGACAATGGCCGTTTGAATGCATACCGAGATGACGATCCCACTGATAATAATCCTGCAGAATTACGACCTATCAAAGATGATAATAATACATTTAATTTTTTGAGTTATCAAGATAATATTTTAGATATTTCATCTATAAGCAATGCTAATTTTACTGGTGAATTTGATATTACAGAAATATGTCAAAAATGGGATAAAAAAGTTCTTGATAATAATGGGTTAATTGTTAAAATTTCTGGTAATAATAGTCCCTATGCTTTTATAACTAGTTGTTATTTGGAAAGGCATTATCTCGAAATTGATGCTTATGATTCAGATTTTACATATCATTCAATAGATATGGGTTATGCCGGTCAAGTACTTATAAATGATTTGACTAATACGATAACAATTCAGAGAAATGAAATGTATTATCCCACAGGGGAAATGTCACTCAATTTATACAGATATTTTGATTTTTCAAAAACTTATTCAGATTCAAACCCTGCTGGAATAGGAACTCATTGGAACTACGAATGTCCTCTAATTCAAGAAAAAGATGATGAGATATTATGGAGCGCTTTTGATGGGCGAAGAATAATGTTTAAACCTTCTTTAGAAGATTCAACTGAATGGCATGATGAAAGCAACGAAGGCTATATACTGAATATTAGTGATACAGCCAGAACGATTTCTTCACCCGATGGTCTCATCTACACATTTGGAACTGCTGGAAAAATTACAAGAATTGATGATGGTAATGGTAATTATATCAATGTTAGTTATAATAACGAAACAACACAAGATTATATTACTATTATTGAAAACAATTCAGGACTCAAATACCAATTCAATTATCAAGAAAAAGATTATGTCTTAAATGGCTCACCTGTATCAATAAATACATTGGAATCAATCGAATATAGGGACGCTCAAAATGCCATAATCAAAATAGATAATACGGAAATAAAACTTTTGTATGATTATACAATATTGCCTAATAATAAAATTGCTTTGAGTAAAGTTACATATCCGACTTCCGCAACAGAACCTGACATGATAGTTGAGTATCTTTATGATTCTAACGGAAGATTGACAAGTATAATTGATGTTGACAAAAGAAAACTTATCATTAATTATACTAAAACTATTAAAAATTATGAATATTCTATAGTTGAAGAAGGTTATATAGACCGAACTTTCGATCACTATCCAAGTGTATTTTCATTGGAAGAGTATGTTTTGAATGATGAATATTCCGAAAATGTGCAGGGTGTTAATGAGTATTTGCTTAAATCTCTGCTTGAAATTGAAAGATTTAATACTTATCATCGAACTTTTAATAAACAAACCTTCAATGATAATGTAGAAACAGAGAATATACATTATACTACCACATTTGAGTTGCAGTATTATACCAATGATGATAAAAATGATTATTACGCAGATTATAGTTGGGTAAACGGTGAGCGTTATGTTACACAGATTGTATCTCCTGAAAACGGAGAGTTGTTAGGAGATAATTTGACATTTGAAGAAGATGATGGTTCCTCCTCCGGCTTCGCCGTGTGGACTGGATCTTCTGCAAATGGTATTGCAGGTGAATTTAATGAAAAAAATACCCGATACGCTCATATTGAAGGCTCGATTCATAGCAGTAGATCGATTAGTCAATTTATTGATATTGATGGTGTGGTTGGTGATGTGTTTGTTGTTGGCGGTTATTCCAGAGCAAATGCAGCGGTACCGGATGAATCCCTTTTTTGGGGAATAGAAGTCTATGAGGCTCAAAAGCTTGGACCGATAAATTTAGAAAAAGATTTGCTTTATAGACTTTCTTTCGATCCAACAATGAGTGAAAAAGATGTTCAATTTAGATTGGGTGCATTTAAATTAAACAAAAACATTGAAATGATCTGCTATAAAATTGTGTACTCACATCAATCAGGATATGCTGATTTTGATGATGTTTTACTTTATAAATCATCGGGTAATGTAAGCTTTTTTGATGCCCCAATTACTGAAAATGAAGAAACTAACACGAATCTTTTAAACACCCCCTCTGATTCATCAAGCAATAATAGCTCTGCAAATTATGCAGGCAACAACATTTCCACAAATTATACTTATGACCCTAACACAGGATTTTTAACCCAAAAAAGTATATATGATAATAACAACACACCATCACTAATAGATAGTTATTCATATAATGCAATGGGTGCATTGAAAGAAGTTAGCCGTGCAATTGATTCAACCCAAAACGCAACAAGTGCATCTTACACATATGAGTACGATAAAATCTCATCGATTGTTCACAAAAATATGAGATATAATTTTAATTATAACTCATACGGTGAATTAGACGATATTGTTGTGGTAGCAGACGGAGAAGATGATATCACATTGATTTCTCGCGATTCTATAACAAATGAAGAAGACACAATTAATACAATAACATATTCTAACGGGAAAGTGTTAGGATATAAATGTGATGAAAGAGGAAGGGTTACTTTAATATCTGATTATACGTCTTCAAATGAACTGTATAGATACGAATACGACAATGACGGCAATATTTCTCTAATAAAAGATTATTGTAGCGAAAGGGTTGTGTCTTATTCAGATGATCTATTTTGTGTTAACGAGTTGGTTGACGATGGCAACGAAGGGACTATTGGTGAGTTGATCTACTCGAAGAAAATCAATAGAAATCAAGAAAACTCTGAAGTTGTTTCTGAAGAATCTAAAATTTTTTCATCTGATTATAAAAAAATAATTAACACACCGTCTTATGACAATGAAACAAAAACAACATCATATTTATCGATAATTAAAACGGGTGAAAATTATCAACAGACAGCATTTGAAAGTCAATTTGCATGTGATTATTTTGGTAGAATCTTAGAATCATCTGTGAGTTATATTCCAGAAGGCAGTTCTACTATGCAATCCATTGTAAATGAAAGTTCCTACTATGAGTATTTATCAGACCCCGATGACCCGGAATCTGTTGTAACCACCAATTTGTTAGAATCCTATGCAGTAAAAATTGAAGATGAAAATTCTGACCCAAACACAGAACCGCCCCTGTTCGCTAGTAGATATGAGTATGATTTTGCCGGCAGAATAACTTATATTGAGTATGAAGACAACATTACGCCAGAACCTAAAGATGAAACAAATTCAGAACCTGAAGATGCATTCTTTTATGAATATGACAATGCAGGTCAGTTAGTGAAAGAATTAAATTTCGTGGAAAAAACATATACAGAATATACTTATGACAATTATGGAAATGTGACCCAAAAAAGGATTTATTCTGGAGAGGATTCGTATGTGTACGGAAACAAAGCCGTTTCTCCCAATTCCGATGTTAGTCCTAAAATCATTGAATTTGAATATAATAATAATTATGGTGATGTATTAGAAAGATATGACGGAAGATATATCACAAGTGATGAATACGGAAATCCATTAGAATATTACAGATATGTAGATGGAGAACGCCAAAAATATAATCTTACCTGGGATGGAAACAGATTGCAAAGTGTCAGAGTTGATGGCGAAGATGAGCTTTATGAATATAAGTATGATGACGAAGGCAGGAGAACCCAGAAAGTCTACTATTCTAATATTACTGATAATTATCCTGACGGAAGAGAATTAGTAATGAAAACAGATTATATTTGGGATGATAATAAACTTGTTGGTTATAAAATTATTTTTGGTGATATGGGTACGCCTGTAACCGTTGAAACTGTTATTTTGTACGACGAATTGGACAATCCTTCTGGATTAAAATACAACACAGAATGTACAACTAGTGGCGAAAACAGTTTTGAACTGGAACTAGAAGATACATTTTGGTTCATAAAAGATGGTCAAGGAAATGTCAAAGGATTATACAGTGAAAAAATGGACGGTGCAATTAGTTGTAGTTATACATCAGACGGAAGATTGTTAATAGAACTTTCTGAAGAATATATAAAATCATTTAATGATAACCTGACGGAAATTGACAATACTAAGCAGGTTCTTCTTACTACTGTGATTTGTGCTGTTTCAATTCAATCCGCTTCTATAATTTCAATGGATGCGTCTCAATCCACACACCATAGCTATATAATGGATGCGGAAACAGGACTTTATTATTGCCAAAACAAATATTATTCTCCGGAATACGGCAGATTTATAAATATTGGTAATATTGAAGAAATAACTGATGATCTTAAAAATCCGTACAATGCAAATCCATACATATACAACAACAATGACCCTGTTAACTACAAAGGTATTTATTGTAACAGTAGTTCATCATCTAAAGCAGTTGGTATACAAATCGAATTGTCAAAATCTTTAGCTGCTTTTTCAGACGCTGTTGGAATTGAATTCATTTACGAACCTATTAAAGATGAACTTTATGCATACTATTATTGTGATGCAAATTCAAATTTGGACTATACAGAAAGAGCAATGGAAATGGCACAAAACACTTTAGGAAACATACCGTTTACTGAATTTATGTCTTTAAAGAGTTTGGCTGCTGGTTTGAAAATCAATCATTCGGTTTCATTGAGTTGTTTTAGTTCTCAGAATGAAAAGGAATTTGTTTGGCCATATTCGTATCTTGGTACATCTCGAACTACACCCAACCAAAAGAACGAATATAGAGGTTATATAGTTAATGGTTACGGCTATCAAACAAATGGTTTGTGTTACTACCCAACATCTAATATAGGTTTTGTTAATAATGATATGTCAGTAAATTACACAAAGTTAGAAGTCGATTTTCCGGCACTCAAAACTTATTTAGCAGCAAAACAAAGTGATATCATTGAAACAACCAAATAAAAACTTAACCATTTAGCAACTATTACTTGAGTTAGAAAAGGGGTATAAATATGAAGATAATAAGACACAAAAGAATTATTTCTTTTGTTATGATTTTAATTCTCTTGCAAAGTTGTTTTTGCTATGCGACAGCTATGATTTCTTCGTTTTATACCCCTTCAAACAAAACTGTTGAGAACTTTTCAGAATTGTTTATTGAAGGATATTCAATTGAAGAATGTGTTGAAAGTAGAGTTGTAGTCAAATCAACATTCCAACCCGACACATACAAAAGCGCAGAATGTGTGGTTGGAAATAATAATCTTTATATTTATCAGTATTCAGATGCGGAAACAGCACAAGAAGCTGTTGAATACTATAACAGTTTGCCTTACGTGAAGTGGGCAGAGCTTGACGGAGTTGTTGAAAGTCAAGCTCTGTCTTATGGAAATTATATGCTTCAGGGTAATGAGGCAAAAGAATATATTGATAAATCAAATTTGAACAACGAAGAGATAACAGTTGCGGTTTTGGATACAGGTGCATATTTTGATTTTCCTCATTACAATGGCAGAGTTATTGATTCCGGCTACAACTTCAGTGATACCGGTATAAGTGATAGTGCAGAATCCGATAACCTTCATGGTGACCATGTAGCATCTATCATAGTTGACAACACTTCGGAAAATGTTAAAATATATGCTTATAAAGTTCTTGATGAATTTGGATACGGATCAAATTCCGGTGTTGCTCTCGGTATAGATATGGCTGTTGCTGACGGTGCTGATATAATCAATATGAGCCTTGGTTCCGAGGTGTTTTCAAATGCGGTTTATGATTCAATAAAAAATGCTCACAGTAAAGGTGTTGTTATTGTTTGTGCAGCCGGAAACGAGGGTGACGATGTAAGTAAATATTATCCTGCAGCATTTGATGAAGTTTTTACGGTAGGTTCAATTGACCGAAACGGTAACTACAGCTTTTTCTCAAATCACGGCGAAGAAGTAGATTTTGTTGCTCCCGGTCATAATATTGAAACAATACCTAGTTACGAAGAAACAATGCCAATCTTTCAAGAATACGGAACATCATTTTCTTCACCGTTTGTTTCGGCTGCGGCAGCAACGGTATTGTCAGTTAATCCTGAATTAACAATTGATGAGACAAAAAATATTCTTATAGAATCTTGTGTTCCATATGAAGAACTTCCATATCACGATGGTTTTCATGTAATAAAAGATTATGAAAAAAATGAAGACTATAATTTCAAAGATTATTTTATTGCAAGTTTTAATGCCGATGAAAGCCTTTATTATGGATACGGAATGCCTCAGATACAAAATGCCATTGGAATTGCTTTGGGTTATGAAGATGCAATTAAACCTGAATTCTCTGTTAAATCAGGTGCATTTCATGAAGCATTTGAAGTAACAATTTCTGCACCCGAAGGCTATGAAATCTACTATACAACCGACGAAACTTATCCCGCAAAAGATTATGCTACTCTATATTCTTCACCCATTAAAATAACAGGAACACAGTCGATAAGAGCTGTTGCTTATTCTCCTGACGGAATGAGAAGTCTGCATAACACCGCTGAGTACAGAGTGTTATACTATGCAACTGAAAATGACTTTACAATAGATTCTGACGGATATTTAACTTCTTACATCGGTGAACTTAAAGAATTCATTGTACCTGAAACAATAAACGGAATAACTGTGACCGGAATTCGTGAGAATGGACTTTATAACGATAATATTGTTAGTGTTGTTTTTCCCGAAACACTAACTCATATAGAAAGCAGAGGACTAAGATCCAGCAATGCTATTTATATATCGGCAAGAGGATTAATAAATGTTGAAAATTCCGGTATTCTTTGTCCTAATGTTATTGAATTTAAAGCACCAAATCTTGAACATGTCGGAAGTATGGCATTGGGTATAAGAAACATTGATTTTCCTAAACTTTCTAAAATTGGAGAAAGAGCTTTTGCTGGATGTTCTTTGATAAAATCTGTTAATCTTCCTTCTATTACAGAAATACCGTGTTTTGCATTTTCAGGATGTAATGTTCTCAGAGAAGTTAATGCCCCTTTAGTTACCACAGTAGATACCGGAGCGTTTAAAAACTGTTATTGGTTAAAAAAAGCAAACATTCCAAAGGTTAAAGAATTTGTTTCAACATATTTCGATAAAAAAGATGATTCCGGTACATTTGAAAGATGTGTTAATTTAACTGAAATAGGATTTCCTAATGTTGTTACAGTTGAAGATTGCAGACTGTTTTATGAATGTTATAACTTAAAGAAAGTTAAACTCCCTAATGCCGAAACAATTGGAGAAAAAGCATTTTCGTATTGCATATCGTTATCAGAAGTATATGTTCCAAAAGCTCAAAGTATAGGTGATTATGTTTTTGAAGAAACGTATTCCTTAACAGAAATTACATTGCCAAATGCAAAAGTTCTGGGAGATTATGTTTTTAAAAATTCATCACTGAATATATTAGATGCACCCGTACTTGAAACATTGGGAAAATATTGTTTTATAGATTATGATAATATGTGGGAAGAACCCACAGAAAACAGTACTTTTATTTTATTTTATGCTCCAAATCTCAAATCAACAGCAGACTATGCCTTTGCATATACGGGTGCATTAACTAAACTTGAATTGCCGTCTTTAACTTATTTAGGAGAAGATGCGTTCCTTGAAAGCTCTGTAACATACCTTGATACTCCTAAGCTGAAAAACACTTCAAGTTTACCAACTGCCGAAAATTCAATCGCAATTCTTTCTTCTGAATTTTCAGAATGTTCTCTTGATGTAAACGGTTACAGCCTAACGATTTACGGCACTCCAGATACTTACGCACAAACTTATGCAGAGCAAAACGGATTAACGTTTATCCCCGCACCTGCAATCATCAATGATTTACCTGCCGAATATTTTGAGGGAACGCTGACTTTTGATGTCGCCGGATTCAATAAAATATATCAATGGTATGGTACAAACAATGCTACAAAAGCAGGAACACCAATATCAGGTGCAATCAATGCTGATTTTGACCCTACAGGACAGAATTTCAAATATTACTATTGCGTTGTATCAAGCAATGATAACGGACATACCGGAACCGTAAAAACAAGTCTCTGTCAAAATATGCTTTATTCTGCACTTATTGTACCTTCTAACGCAAGAATCACTATTGCCACTCCGTCAAATCGTTACCTTAAATACGGTGAATCAATAAATCTTTATGCAAATGCAACCGGACTTCCCGAAGGTGCAAAAATCAAATGGAGAATTGTCGAAGGCAACGGTGTCACTCTTGACCCCTCCGTATCAGGCGCAATATGTACGGTAACTTCAAAATCTAACGGTTTTGTAACCATTGAAGCGTACGCCGTAAACAAAAACGGTAACACTCTAGTCAATGATAAGGGTAATAGAATTTGTGACCAAGAAGGCATCAGCTCAGAAGTAAGCCTGTGGTGGATAATTCTTTACTACATAAGGCAGATTTTTTCTGTAACAAAAACCAACCTAAACTTTCTCTATAATTAAGTGAAAACAAAAGCAGAGCCAAATTTTTAATCGAAATTTGCCTGCTTTTTTATATATTTATAGTTTTCTGCAACACAACGACATTAAATACAGGTCTATAATTTATTAAGATAATATTCTATATCGATTCGATTTTTATTCCTTTTTCACACTGGAAATAATCTTTGCTATATTCAAAAAGAACTTTGATGTTTTGTATAAACCTTGAAGTTCGTCAATTTAATGCTACAAAATCTCAACAAGGTCCCAGAAGATATTTCTAAAATCAGAGAAAACAAAGATTTGAGTGACGACGAAACTTCTCTTATTGGAGAGGTGGAAGAGTACACGAATATTTTAGATAAACTAATTGAAATATACAAAGAAATAAGTGATATTTATACTTGAGTTTTCCTTTTAGTAGCAAGCAGGGCAAACTTATATAAGTTTTGCCAAAAAATAAACACGGCAATTCTGAATTTTTCAGAATTGCCGTGTTTAATATGATTTTTTACAATTTAAAAATCTTCTTTTGAACTGTAAGTAATTTTGGAATTTAATCAATAGAATTAATCGTAGGAACCTTATAATCGAGCTCCTAGGTTTGGATTGTAGAGTCTATTTGTTGGGGTCGGCAAGTAAAGGATAAATTTCTAAAAGAACCTTCTCATATAATTCAAAAAGATGCGAAATTATGTCATAGTATTGAGAAAACACTTTTTCTTGTTCTTCTTCATCTTCTATAACATCTTTTTTTATTCTTAACTCTGCTATTTCTTTGTTAACTTTGATCAAATATTCTCTTTCTCTATCATATTCTTTTTTGTTCCACACAGAAATAATTTGTTTGTAAGAAAAAACAGATAAATAATCAGATATTCTTTCTCTTAAAATAATTGTAAAAATATCAGCAGTATCATAATAGGCCCTATATAAATGTCCTTTTGCCTTGGAAAGATTTTTTTGGATATAGGGAGAATTTGGGGAATCAGATTCATCTAATATTCTAGAATAAGCTCGCACGACATGTTCAAGTGCATCTCTTTGTTCTTTTATTGGTTGCAATATACAAGAAAAATCTTTACTATGTTCTTCTGACAATATATATAATTTTTTCATTTCTTTGTGTAATTTGCAAAAATCACGCCAAAAAGTTTTTTCTATATTTGTCATAAATTTCTCCAAAAATCATCTGTGATATTTCAAGTTTTTTTCTATCTGATAAAATTCTTCTTTCGTCTTATAATAACCTGCCGGAAATCTAACTCCACCACGCCATTTACTTTTATCTAACTTTTGCAACAAAACATCATAATTATTCTCTGAAATTCTGTCTGTTCCAAATTTCCTGATTTTAATACTAGAATAAACAAACAATGCAATGATTAATCCAATAAATAGCAACAAAACAAAATAAACCATTTTTTCTCACTTTCAAAAATCAAATTATTTTTTTTCTTATGTATATATCTTTATTATCTGTGCTCTCTCTAAAATTCATAAAAAATAAATTTATCAAACAGAATCCAACTGCACAAAACATCAAAACAATCAAAAATATTTTCAAATCAAAATCATTCATGATTTTTTCTATCAAATCTGTTCTCAGTTCAATGACGGCCCAAACTGCACTTAAGAGGATTACATATGCAGCATTGAAAAAAATAAGTCCATTAGCAGTATTTTTAATCGTCATAATATATTCTATGAAACTAGTAAAAACTGTTGACAAAAGCAAAAAATAAATTTCAGAATTACAGATGGCCCAACTGAAAAAACCCTTATAATTCTCTGCACTAGTATACATATCATCTAATAAAGCGTATAGTAATGGTATTAAACTAAGAAAAAAGCTCAACGCAAGCAGTGAGAAAGCTTTAAAAAACTGTCGCTTGTCAAATCTACATAATAGTTCATATGATTTTCGCATTATTATTCCCCAAAAACAACTATCCTCAAAAAAGTCATTTGTATAATAATATATTCTCCACAATACTGTTGCCTGAATCTATGAAAATATAAACTTATAACGGTTATTATAGTATACAATTATTATTTTGTCAATATTGAATATAAATAAACAGCTATATGCAAAAACAACATAAAATATCATATCATATCCTTTAAAGTTTTTCAAGACTTGTATTTGCTATCAATTTGTCCATTTTAAAATATAATTGCAAGAACAGGCTATATATTCTTGTTTTACAGAGAAACTATTTTATCCTTTTCTCTTTCACTTTTATCGCCAAAAATCAAATTAATGTTTGCATGGTGGATTAACAATTCCTTATGTTTCTTCTTCAATTCATAATATTCTTCATAATCTGTACATTTGCGTTGCAAGACATCATTAAACTCTTTGTTGATTGACTTAACCGTTGGTAGTTTTTTTACCCTGAGTTCATCGAATGCTTTTTTTGATGCACGATGTAAAAGGATTTCTGTTTCGTGTTCTTCAAGAAACTTTTTTGAATAACCTGATGCCTTATACTGCTCAAAAACCTCTTTTGTTTTTGCATAGTTTATAATCTGCTTTTTCAAAGCAGCAAGTTCGGCGAGCCTGCTTTCCGCAGCTTTTATGTTTTCCTTCAGCTCATAAATCTTGGCAGAAAGTTCGCTGACTTGTTGATTCAATTTTTCAAGATCTTCGTAATCATTTTCCTGCAAAAACATAACGGTTTTTGCCATCTGTTTCAGATTGAACACTTTTGCCCAATTTGCATAGCCTTGTCCTTTACCCTCATCAAGTTTCTTTTGAACATCAATAAGCAAACTTGATTTCAAAGGTCGATTAACTTTTGATTTTTTGTTGCGGGTTTTCTTTTCGGTTATCATTAACCGAATATCATATTCAAGATATCCTTCACCAAGAGAACGAAGTCTGACGAACCTTTCTTGTGTGGATTTTTTGAAAGAGAGATACTTGCCAAACCGTATCTCATATCCTTTTTCTTTCATCAATTTCAAGAAGGTGTCAAAGTCTTTAGGCAGAGTGTTTAAAACATCATCAATATCATTCCTCAATAAATCACGATGGGAGAGATACGGTTTGTATCCCTCCCATTTATTATATGCAGTATTTCCTTTTTGCGGATTAACAATCGTTGATAAGTTATGCTCAATACAAATCAAGTCGCTTAATCTTGCAATATCTTTTGCAGAGCCTTTGTGGTCTCTATGTTTCCTGCTGCAATCAAGCGAAATTGAATTGAAATATATATGATTATGTATATGAGCTTTATCAATATGCGTTGCTACAACAAAAGCGTAATTGCCTTTCAAGTATCTTTCAGCCAATTCATAACCTATGGCATTGGCTTCTTCAGGTGATATTTCTCCTGGTTTAAATGATTGACGAATCTGATAAGCAAGAATGGAATTTTTCGGTGTCCTGCCTGTTTGAGAATAATATTGTGACTGAGATAATGCAAACTCAGATGCAGCAGTATTTTTATCACAACCATAAGTTGAAACAAGATTTGTTTCGTCGGTCTTTATCGGGTTTAATCCGTACTCGATTCGTTCTTTCAATGTTACAAGTGAACCGAGCCTTGGACTGTTATGTATTTTAAGTATTCTCGTTACTGCCGTTATTCACCTCTTTACTTTTTTCTTTCATTAGTTTTAACAACTCATTCTTTCCTTTTTCAATTTCTTCGGGTACAATTTTTATCCCTTGAAGTGCAAGACACAATTCAACACACTCGGCTACAAAATTCGCATCGAAATCCTTGTAGCCAAGACTCAGTTCGTGTTCAATTAGCATTTCCAAAATTTCAATTCTTGCCCTTTTTTCAACTTCTGTCATGGTTATCCCCAATTTAAAATCTGTATATATACATATGACGAAAAAACGGAAATGTTACGCAAATTTTTTCAGAGTTTACAAAAAGTTCAAAATTAAGACTTTAACCAATCACGAAAAATAATGAGACTTGATAATAACCAAGTCGCAATCATAGGCAATCCCCACGGACTGATTATCCAAGCAAAAACAAGAGCATAAATGCCGTCTGTTTTCTCTCCGTCAACAAAGAAGAAAATACTGACCACAAACACAACAAATGCAATTATGGCTAATATGGTTGATGAGATTGACAACAAGAACCTGAATACTGCTATTGTAACAGTCAGGAATATGCGAATGGGTGTAAGTAATATTTTAATCGTTTTCATAACATAACCTCCGTTTCGCTTTCAATATATGTGAAAACAAAGAACTTTGCAAGGATGTCATTTTATCTTTGAAAACTTTGCAATAATCTGATCGAGCATACACCAAAGTTCAGATTGACTTTTCTGAATTTCATCAACTTCATTCTTGAAAATCACCCCTGTTGCATTAACTCTTTTTGCAATCTGATTTATGTTATTGCTAGTGTATCGGAGCAAATGTATTATCTCTTCTAGTTCAGGGATGTCAAAATTGATTATATATCCATCTACAGCCATCCTACGAATATATCCACTTAGATTTTTAATTCCCATTAATTTCATTTTATCTTTAATTAGCCTATACTCTGTTTCATTAACCACAAAATTAATCTGACGATTTCTAACCTCTCTCAAATCAAAGCACCTGGTCTTTCTTCTTCGGAGCAGTAGAAGCAGGTGCAATATTATCTTTTGCAGATTCAAGTTTTTTCAAAACAGAAGGTTTCTTTTCGGAACGTTCTGTTTCTATTTTTTTCACCTGCCTGACAAAAATATCTGTAAGACCCGGGTTAACGCCGTCAACAACAAGAGATAAATCAATCTTATCTTTCACATCATTCGGACGAACTGTTTTTGCCCAATCTTTATTTTCCGGTGATATTCTGCCGTCATAATCTTTTACGATACAAGTAAGAGCAAGAATTTTCTTCACACGGTCAATGCCGAAATTCTCAACAACCTTTCTCGCACCTTCGGGGTCAAGTCTGCAATCTGAATAGTTATCGTTGATAGCAGCTTCAATAGCAGTTTTGCACATATTGTCTGCTCTTGAAGAAAGTCTGTAAGCTGAAATTTCTTCTCTGTCTCTTGCTTCTGAAAAAGACTTTTCATAAAGCGGAAATTTACTCGGATCGTTATACGGAATCGCCTGAATTTCACCATCGAGCATAAAGAACATTTCGGGTTCTGCAAAATGTTCCGAATACTTCTCAATCTGTTCGGGAGTAAGGGAGCAGAAATCTTCTTCACCAAGACCCACAACAAGGAATGTTCCCGAAACAATATCGTAGATGCTGTTCTCATCATCACGCAAAGCACGGTTTAACTGCATACCGTTTATTTTGCCTTCTTCGTTACAAACAAGTCCTACGGGTTCTTCAAACGGATAAACCGCTTCGATATATCCGCCAACTTGTTTTTGCAAACTTTCAAGACCGATAGGGATTGTTTCGACAGTCGGTTTTTCTCCCGGCGCAACAACAAGAACAGTCATTGTTTTTTCTTTTTCTGCTTCCGCTTTTTCAAAGGCTCTGAATGCTGCTTCGTAAATAGAGCCATCAATAGTCATTATGTAATCTGTTTCAACCCTTATAAATCTGTCATAAACATCCGATAACGGCGAAGGCGAATTTAACAAAGCTGTTGCTAATTCATCAGACAAATCGGCATATTGCGTATGAGTCAGAATATCGTTGCGAACTGAATATTCGTAGGCGTGATTTAAGATTTCTTCGGGTGACTGTTGCATAAGCCAGTCCTTAAATTTATCTTGCTCTGCTTTCATTTTTTTGCAGAGTTCAGGATTTTTTTTATATGTTTCGCTCAAATCATCAACTCCTATTTCATTAAGATGTTTTTCAAATGTTTCACGGTCATAAGCGTAAACATAAAAGTTGTAATCGCCTTTGGTGGGATTGCATCTCAAAATGTAGCTGTGTTCATCGGTATCAACTCTGAAACCGTATTCTTTGGTATAGTTACCCTCAATAACTCCATCGGGATTGTTTTGACAATAAGCAGAAAGAGAGCTTCTGTCTTTCAGAAGCTCTCCATAACCGAATCGCAAAGAATTGATAACATCATCAAATTCTCTTTTGAATTCATCTGTTTTTAAAAACTTTACTTTATCTTCCCAAGTGGTGTAAAAGCCTTTGCCGCTTGTGTCAAAATCCCCACGGAGAAAACCGATACAACCGCTTTCAATATTGTCATTTTGTGACTGAGTATATGAAAACGGTATTTCTTCGGGTTTGATTGGTCTGATTGATAAATCCATTTATAAAACTTCCTCCGTTTTCTTTTTTTCTGTTGCTTTTGGGATAGTGGTTTTGCTTTTTGCACTTGCCATCTGCAACTTATCCATAATTGACGGTCTGCTGCTTTTGGCAATAGCATTTTCCGCTGACGGAGCTTCAGGCTTATCCATATTCAGAGCTATGTTCAACTCTGTAAGTCTTGCAGACTTGATTTTCAGTTCTTCCTCTTGCGGGAAAGGTTTACCGAGTTCGGCTTTCGCATTTTCCATCTGAGTTTTAACGTTATCAAGTCTTAATTGAGTATCATTCAATCTCTTTGTTATGGAATCAAGCACATTATCGATACGAATAAGATTACCTCTCGGATCTTTGCCGAGTTCTACTTTGTGGGACATTTTGCCTTTGAGAGTAAGGACATACTTTTTGCCGAAATCTTCTACCGACAATGACATATCAAATCCTCTGTAAGAACCTATCGGTGTGTCCATAAAGATTTTCACATCTTTCATTGCATCAATGAGAGCTGCACCCGCATTTTCTTTGTCAGTCAAGAAATCACCACGAACGGTCATTCCGGCAAATCCTTCGGGCGGATGTGAATTGTCTTTTGCAGTCTGAATATCGGCTTCGAATCCGTTAATGTATTCTTCGTATTGCTTTATCTGTTGCGGAAAGTTTTTGAGAATATTATCTTCAAGTCGGAATTGCTGATTCTGGTGGCTCGCTTTCATAAGCTTCAGTTTTGCTACATCGACATCCAAATCCATTTTCTCCTTAATGCGTTCATCACCCGCACAAAGAGCCTTGATTTCAGCAAATGAAAGAGTTGTTTCGTCAACATCTTCGCAGGAACGCACGGGAGATTTTGAAGTCATAATCTGTGATATGAACTTCTGTTTTTGCTCAAGTGTCTGCCAAAGGTAAGCATCGAATGTTGACTCGGTTACATATCGGTAAATATGTACTTTCTCATTCTGATTACCTTGACGGACAATTCTTCCGCTTCGCTGTTCCAGATCACCCGGGCGCCACGGAGCATCCAAATCGTGAAGTGCTACAAGTCTGTCTTGAACATTAGTACCGGCTCCCATTTTTGATGTACTGCCCATAAGAACACGAACTTTACCGGAACGCACTTTTCCGAATAAATCTTTCTTCTTTTCCTCTGTATTTGCATCGTGAATAAAAGCGATTTCTTCGGGTTTAACACCTCTTGCAATCAGCTTATCCCGTATATCTTCATAAACCGTAAAAGACTTTTCGGGGATAGGGTCAAGATTTGTAAGTGTCGGTTCAGCTTTTGCCGCAGTTTTGGTTTTCGGAGTGGATATATCACAGAATACAAGCTGTGTCAGTTTATCCGCATTTCCTTCTTCATAAATTCTGACGATGTTATCGACACAAAGATTAACCTTTGTACCTTCTTCATCAGCGAAATCGGGATTGATTATTCTTTGGTCAAGACCGAGCTTTCTTCCGTCAGAAGTTATTTTCAGCATATTATCTTCCGACGGGTCAACCAAACCGGAATGAACGGCGGCAGCTCTTTCAGATAATTCGCTGACTAATTCCGTTTGTGTTTCTGTCGGATGAGCAACAACATTATGATATTCAGCTTCGGGTCTCGGCAGATTTAAAGTATCTGCCGTTTTTATGTCTGCCGCTTCCTTAAACATATTCATAAGTTCGGGCAGATTAAAGAATTTTGCAAAACGGGTTCTTGCTCTGTATCCCGTTCCTTCGGGTGCAAGTTCAATAGCCGTTGTTGTTTCGCCGAAGTTCGATGCCCAAGCATCAAAGTGGGTCAGATTCTTTTTCGAAAGCATATCGTACTGAAGATAACGCATCATCGTATAAAGTTCTGTCATTGAGTTTGAAACGGGAGTTCCCGTAGCAAAAACAACACCTTTATTGCCCGTGACTTCATCAAGATAACGGCACTTCATAAACATATCGGAAGATTTTTGTGCCTCTGATGTTGACAGACCTGCAACGTTTCTCATCTTCGTATAAAGAAATAGATTCTTGTAATTGTGAGCTTCGTCAACATACAGACGGTCAACACCGAGCTGTTCAAAATTGACAACATCATCTTTTCGTTCTGTTGACTGCAATTTTTCAAGTTTTGCTTCAAGACTTCTGCGTGTCTTTTCAAGCTGTTTAACGGTAAACTTTTCGCCTCTGTCATATTTCATCATAGCGATATTCTCGGTTATTTCATCAATCTGCTGTTGAATGAGCCGTTCTTGTCTTTCAAGCGAAACGGGTATCTTCTCAAACTGTGAATGACCGATGATGATAGCATCATAATCACCCGTAGCAATTCTTGCACAGAATTTCTTTCTGTTTTCAGGCTGAAAGTCCTTCTTTGTAGTAACAAGAATATTTGCAGAAGGATAAAGGCGAAGAAACTCCGATGCCCATTGTTCGGTAAGATGATTGGGAACGGCAAACAAAGGCTTTTTACAAAGACCCAGCCTTTTGCTCTCCATGGCCGCCGCTACCATTTCAAATGTTTTACCTGCGCCGACTTCGTGAGCAAGCAGAGTGTTACCGCCGTAGAGAATGTGAGCCACCGCATTGAGCTGATGTTCACGCAGCTTTATTTCGGGGTTCATACCCGAAAAAACTATATGACTTCCGTCATATTCTCTCGGCTTTGTAGAGTTGAACAACACATTGTACTTTTCAACAAGATAGTTGCGTCTTTCGGGATCACGGAATATCCAATCTCTGAACTCGTCTTTTATAACCTGTTGTTTCTGCTGTGCAAGAGTTGTTTCCTTTGAGTTAAGAACTCTCTTTTCCTTACCGTTTTCTATAACGGTGTCGTAAACTCTTACGTCACGGAGATTAAGTGAATCTTCGAGGATTTCATAAGCACTTTTTCTTGTTGTACCGTATGTAACGTGAGCATTGACGTCACTTCCCGAAACAAAGGATTTGTTTTCAATTCTCCATTCAGCGGTATACTCCGAGTATTTCACTTTCATATTGAACCTTGCATAAGGCGGTGTTTTGAAAGTTTCATACATAAACTGCTCGATTATCTCTTTATCTATCCAAGTTGCACCGAGCCTGACTTCAATTTCACTTGCATCAAGTTCCTTCGGCTGAGCCTTTGTCAGAGCCTCAACATTAACATTGAAAAAGGGATTTTTTTCGGCTTCGTACTCTGCATAAACAAGTTTCTCTCTGACATTACCCGAAAGGTATTCATCGGCTGTCTGCCAACCGATATAACTTCTGTCGGGATTGCTTTCCAAATCAAAAGGACCCGTTCTCGGATCTTTGAAAATAATGCCTTGCAAATCTTCAACGATTTTCTGCGGTGTTGCTCCTTCACCCATAAGTGAAGCCATAAATCCGAGGTCAACGCAGGCACGTTCACCGATTGAAACGGCAAGAGCTTCTACTGCGGTATCAACCTTCGTTACGGAAGAATGTTGTTTGATTGTCCGTTTGGTAAACATATCTGCTTTTCTTTTGAGTTTCTTTTCTTCATCAAGAACCTCAAGAGAACAGAGAAGATAATATGACGAATCGTTTGAAAAAGCACTTTTATTTACTTTATCGTTGATTAAACCGTATTTCTTTGTAAAGTTATCATACAGAGTATTGAGTTCTGCCTGTTTTTCGCTGATTTCGATGTCGGTAGTCAGTTCATCCAACTGTAAATCAATGAGTTCATTTACACAGTCACGCAAACCAACCATACCTTTTATGCGTTCTTTGGCTGTTGCATTGACTTCTGTTTTTACCATAATACTGTTCTGACGGTAATAAACATCACCGTCAACTACGGCATAGGAATAGTTTTTAACATTCGGGTCAGCAGGTATTGATACCTTTGAAACTTCCGTACTTTCTTCAAGTGTGGGAAGTTCGGCAGCTTTGTATGTGCCTTGAATATTCTTCATCGCTTCGTGAAGAAGCTCACCCAAATCTGCACCCTCAATGGGTTTAACAGTAAAGGCATCTACTCCGTACTGTGTGCTTTTTGATGATTGTTCGCCTAAAATCATTTCGGGATGTTCGGCGAAATATGAGTTAATCGGGAATCCGTTTTCACTCATTCCGAGATGAACCCAATCGGGTTCAATTTCCATCGGTTCTTCTCTTTTCTGCAAGAAGATAATATCCGATACAACATCTGTTCCCGCATTAGCTTTGAAAGCATTATTCGGTAAACGGACAGCACCGAGCAGGTCGGCTCTTTGAGCAAGATATTTACGGACTTCGGGTGTTTTCGCATCCATCGTATGATGTGATGTTACAAATGCTACAATACCGCCGGGACGAACTTGGTCGAGTGCTTTCGCAAAGAAATAGTTATGAATAGAAAAACCGAGTTTATTATATTCACGGTCATTTACTTTGGTCTGACCGAAAGGAACGTTACCTATTGCAATATCATAGAAATCTCTGCGACTTGTTTTTTCAAATCCTGATATGGTTATATCGGCATTGGGATAAAGCTGTTTTGCAATTCTGCCCGAAATACTGTCAATTTCAACACCGTAGAGCCTTGACGTTGACATTTCATCGGGGAGCATACCGAAGAAATTACCGATACCCATTGACGGTTCAAGAATGTTGCCTTCTGTAAATCCCATATTGCCGATTGCTTCATACATAGCATTTATGATTGTCGGACTTGTATAGTGAGCATCAAGAACAGATGATTTTGCTGCTCTGTATTCATCGGGTGAAAGAGTAACATAAAGTTCTCTGTATTCATCGCCCCATTTTTCATTGGTATCATCAAAAGCATCTGCAAGACCGCCCCAACCGACATAACGGGATAATATCTCTTGTTCTTCGGGAGTTGCATTTCTTCCTTCAGATTCAAGTTCTTTCAGAAGATTTATCGCAATGATATTGTTTTTGAACTTTTCCTTTGCACCGCCGACACCGAGGTTATAGTCGGTAATGCGAAAATTTTCCGGCTTTGCTTTTTCTGCTTCTTTGGTACTGAGTGTCTGAATTGTAATATCGTAAGGAAGTCCGTAATCTTCCGCTTTGAATTCTTCAACGGTTTTTGCAGTAAAATTTGAATGTTCTTCCTGCGGATACTGGTCAAGCAGTTTCAGAAAATTCGCTCTGTTTTCGACACGGCTGATGGGATAGAGAAGTGTTGTATCTCTTATGCGAACATCGTGACTGCCTATATCTTCAATGACATACGGTGTGTCATGTTCAAGATAAATAACATCTCCGACATTGTAAGGGATTGCAGGTTCTCTGATTTCAGCGATAACATCGTTCTGAGCAGAAATGCTTTCTAAATCTGCGAGTGCTTCTTCTTCGGTATCAAACCAATGTGTGAGATTATCTTCCGTAACATAGAAATCGTCTTTTTCATTGTCATAGACGGCATATTTCTCACCTTCAAAGGGAACAGAGAGCTGACGGACTTCAAATCTGCTTGAAGGCTCTGTATCATTCATCACTTGCTGAATGAACGGAGAATTTTCCAATGCTTCGGGGTCAACCACTTCACCGTTCACTATGCCGTGTTCTGCAAGGTTTTCACGAATGGCAGACGGGTCAACATCGGCAAAATCATCAATTTCCGTTTTCCCAAACGTTTGTGATTCAAGTGCCTCATCGGGAATATACACCAAATCATCGAAATCCAAACTGTAAAGCTCACCGTTAATCAACGCTTCAAGACTGTCATAGCTTCGGCTGTCATAATGATTATTGTCGATAAATCGGTCAATTCTGAAATCAGCAAGATTTACGGATACCTGAACGGGAATTTCCGCATCGGTTAATGTTGTGTATGCAATATCAATGTTTTTCATATCACTGAAATCAGCATCTTCACCGTATTCATCAAGACAAAACTTGTTAATCAATTCTTTTGCCTTTTCAAGTTCGCTGTTATCACCGATACGAAGCATCTGAAATGTTTCCCTTTCGGTTTTACCGTCGGGAACAGCAGAAATTACTACATTGTTTTCTTCACGGATTTTTTCGAGGTATGCTTCAAGTCTGTGTCTCGGGAATTCGCACATTTCAACTCTGCCGATATTCGGAAACTCTCTGCTTGTTAATACCAAATCAAGCTGTTTTGATACTTTTATCGCATCTTCACCGAACATTTCAAAGAAATCTCCGACCTGATATAGAATGATACTGTCGGGATTGTGTTCTTTAAGACCGTTATATTCATCAGCGATAATGCTGTTTCGGGAGTTTACAGTAACCGCAGGATTTTCATTAACGGGTGTTTCTCTTTCGGGGAGAGTTATACCGTTTTGTTCAGCAAGTTTGCCAAACTCATCAAGAAGATCATCACTTATTCCGAGTGCTGAACCGTCATCTTCAAAAACAATAGCTTCATCAACAAGGAACTCATAAAACTTCTGACCTTCCCAAACGTTATCTCCGTCATCAGCTATAAGAATGTTATCTTCATAAGCAAGGTCAATATCGTCAATTTTCAGAGCGGAAAGAACTTTATATAACACCTCTGTTTCTTTCGTTTCTGCTAACGAAGGCGGAGTATATCTGTCCATAACGCCCTTATCCAATGCCATAACAACAGTTTCAATGTTGTTTTCATTAAGACTTTTTGTTACATAGCTAAGGTTAAAATCAAGTACCTGACAAAAAGGTGTAAAAACATTACCGTAAAGATTTTTGCCCTCCGCAGTATAGTTTGTGTGTTTTGAAACAATTTCAGCATCCTTGCCAAAAGCATAATAAAAACCTCCGACGTGCATAAGAACTATACTATCGGGGTTATCATTTTTCACTTGCTCATATTGAAGTAAGAAATCGGGTTTATTACTATCATCAATATCCGTTTGAGCTTCTGTATTAACCACAGGTCTTTCAACCTCAACTTCCACTCTCAAATGATTGTTTGCAGGATTTTCCTTAACCTTTTTCTCAAATTCATCTTTTGAGAATTCTTCGGAAAACAAAGGGAATTGAACGTTACTGAGAACAACGGTATCTTCAATCGAAAGAATGGTATATTCATCTTCGCCGAGTTTTACAGAATCACCGACGGTATATTCATATCGGTATTCTTTTGGTGTTTCCCTTTCATTTGCGGAATTACGAAGAATATCGCTTATTTCACGTTCCCTTCGCCATTCGGCTTCCTTTAACAACTTGTTTTCAAGCCATTGAGGATACATTTCAGCTTCTTTGGGATTTAAGTATCTGTCCGCTTTTATAAGTTCTGAAAGACGGCTTTCGACATAATTCCACGTTAATAAAACTCTTCTCTGTGGAACACTGTAATGGTCGGATATTTCAATGCCTTTTGCATCGTGACCTTCCCAAAATCCACTTGAAGGGATAGCATCCGAATGTCCGCCTGTCCCGTATTCGTTTTTAAGGAATTTAATGTTTTCTTCCTTTGAAAGACTTTCGGTAAACTGTCTGTAAATACGCATTTTACCTTCGCTGAAATCGCTTCCGCCGCAAAGTACATAATCGACAGCAGATTGCGGCAGATACAAAGGAGCTTCATTTTTTACTGCTGTGCCGATAAGTTCCATTTGTTTTTCGGCACCGGACAAAAGCGAAGCCTGCGGCTCTGTCCATTCCTCCATAAGCATAAGTCCGAAAACACTTCGTTCAATCTGAAACCATTTTTGCCACGCTTCACGGAGTTCTGTTCCGTCATTACGCCATAGCCTGATGGCATCGGAATAGGCTTCAAAGCCTGCATTTACACCGTTGGAGAGTGTCATTTCATACGGTGTTGAGTTAAAGAAAGACATAATAAAATCGCTACGTTCATCTCTGTCAAAATGACTTTCATAGAACATAGCGATTTCTTCTTTATGCGGAGCCAAAAATGTTTTAATCAGCTCGTTTTTTTCTTTATTTTGGTGAAAATATTCGATACCGTTCCATCGGGCATCGAAATCGTGATTGCTTAACTGTAAATCAGTTCCGTCAGAATTATCTCCTCTGCCTGAGCCTGAAGATTGTTCATCAGCCCGACCCATTTCATCGGGTCGCTCGCTTTCAGTTCTTCCGTCACTCCCGCTGATTTCATCAGTTCGGGCATCATCTGTTCCAAGCGATTGTTCGCTGCTTCGTCTATCTCCAACAGATGGCTGTAAAGAGTGTCCCTCAATACCATTCTGTTCCAAAGAGCCGGACGGTGATTCTTGAGATATTCTTTCCTCATTCTGCCGTATTTCCCGAGGGGTTTCTTCTCGGTCTGAACGAGAGTTAAGTTCGGAATCAGATAATCTCCGTTCTGACTGTAAGTGATGTTGCTCATTGTTCTTGCTCCTTTCACGTTCATAATTTTTAACCGATATTTCTATCTGCCTTAACACCTGCTCACTTGTTTCGCTGACCGCAGTTGCAAGGAAATTAACAGTATCGGAAGTATTGAAATCGAAGATGCTTAAAAAATCTTCATCTTCAAAATATTCATCAGCATTTATTCCGCAACGGGTCAGGAGAGTATAGGTTGTACTGACAACCGCCGCATTTCTGAATGCCATACCGATGTTATCTTCATCATAACCCTCAAGGAACGAATCGTCAACGATGTCAAAAATATCCCGTTTGTAGTTTCCCCAATATTCATCGACAAGCTGTGCAGCTATACTTTCAAGCTGATTTGCAATGCCGTTTTTAGCGGAAACGTCATATTTGCTTTCAAGAGCTGATGCAACCGTGTTTTCGTGTTCATCTCTGTATTCCCATAAAAACGGAGTCTTTGAGCGTTCCGTTTTACCCGTATCGGATACATCAAAAACATATTTAAGTGTTCTCGGTTCTGTATCAGTATCAATGAGTGCAATACCTTTTGAACCTCTGCGGATATATCTGTTCATCTGCTTATTCCATATATCATAATCGGCACAAGCTGTCGCTTCGGGCCGTTGAGCAAAAATAAGCAACTGTTCATTGAACGGATATTTATAGAGCCGTGCGGCAGTATGAAGGAACGAAGTCCAACTCTGTCTTGAACGGGTCAGATTTCTTTCTGTTTCTTCTGCAAGGAGAGCAATTTGCTGGACTTTTGATATATTTTCATTTTCCATATTTTTACCTCCTAAAAATAAATGACGGGAGTGTTCTGCTGAACACCCCCGAATGGTTTAACTTGTAACCAAGTTGGTCACAAGTTAGATTTTTATGTTACTGATAAATCCATAATGAGATTTCGGATAAAGGCTATGAGATTATCGAAAAACTTCCACCATAAAAGCTCTACTTTTACCGTACATTCTTCTTTAAGGTCAGTTCCTTCGACACCTGCGGTTATAACACATTCACCGATACCTTTTGATGTGACAACACCGTTTTCATCAACGGTTGCGACTTTCTCATTCGATGAAGTGAAATATACATCATCTGAATTTGTATAAATTGTGAGTTCATCGGAGTATCCGTAATAGATAGTCATATAGCGGTTGGTCATACGGAAAGAAATATCTTCTTCAGTAGCAAATGCGGTTGTTACACATACCGTAAACACGGTGACGATGCTTAAAATGAGGGCGATTGCTTTCTTAATGTTGTTTTTCATAATTCAATTCTCCTTTGTCTTAATCAAAAAAATCGGGTATCAGGTCGAGCTGTGCATATTCTTCATCAGTCATTTCTTCAAGACGAGAAATTGCCGAATCGGTAATAGCTTTGAGTTCGGTTTCTTCCGCTGAAATATATTCTCTCATTTCTTTAAGAGCCGAAACCGTTTCTGTTCGTGTTCCTGCATTGTGGATTGCGATAAGCTGCTGCTCATCATAGGTTACTGCGGTCATACTAAATGCCCCTTTCTGTCTTTTTCTTTGGTGCTGTTCTTTGCCTTTTCTGTTCAGGTGTTTTCTGCTTGAGCTTTTCAGCTATCGGTTTGCGAACCTTTTTTTCATCATTAACAGCATTTGCAAGGTCTGAGAGTGAAATACTCTTGCCGGCTTTGACCTGTGCTTCAAGCTCTGCAACTGTCGGCTTTTTATCACCGTTATTCAATATGCCGTCAATCATTCCGTAATCATCTTCGGTTGATATTTCAGCATTTTTAAGATAGTTGCTTTTGTTGAAATCGGGAAGCTCTCTGAAACCAAAGCTATCGCAGTAATGATATGATACCTCACCATTCTGTTTTATGGCAAGGATGTCGCTTACCGATAAACTGTGACCTGTAAAATCAAGCGGTCTGTCAACGTTATATTTATGATAAGCCGCTTCAAGTGTTGCTGATACCGTTTCTTTCGGCTCGATTGTTGCCGTGTAAACAGGTTCATAATCATCACGGCTCGGTGCTTCAGAAAGACTGTCATATCTCATAAACATAAGATTTTTCGGGTCATCATTAGGAATCTGATAGATAAGAATGGCATTGTTGGGATTCTCGTTGAATCTCTTTTCGATGTCACGGTCAGGAACGTCAGCTTTTATGCGTTCCCAGTCAGTTACTTCAATTCCGAAAACACCGTAATGGTCAATTATATCGCTTTCGCTTACAACCATTGCTTCGGTGTTATCGGTATGCAGACAGTAAATTGTTACATCTCTGTCCATCAGTTCTCTTGCTCTGTCCTTTGAAAGCGGGAGCATATTGCTGTCGGTGTAACCGTAGTTTTCCATCATCTGAACTGTTATTGTCGGGTCGGGAAGCTCTGATGTTGAGTTTTCTTCAATACCGGGTAATTCTGCCGTATCCTGCTGTTCGGCAATAGGCTCGTCTTTTACATACGGAGTGAGTCTGTCCAAAAGCGACTGTGCTGTTTGGCTGTATTCTGTATTGACGTTGATAATACCACGAAGCCAATTGGCAACACCTGAACAATTTCCGCTTGAAATCTCATCCACAAGGTTGTTGATATTATCTTTGGGATCACTTACACGGTCTTTATAATCGTATGTATCATAATCAAATGCAAAACGGTCAAGATCGGTAGCAAGTGCCGTTATGGGGTCAGGTTTTGCAGAAAGGTCAATGCCTTGTTCTTTGCATACCTCTTTGAAATTACGGTCTATTGATGTAATCAGTTCCGATGAAGTCTTATTTATCGTTTCAAGACTTGCTTTGAGTTCTTTCAGTTCTTTATCGCTCGACCAGGAAGCAAGATAGCCAAATGAGTTTTCGCCCGTTTCGATGCCGTAATATGCACATACGGCATAGGCGATACTTTCCGCTTCAACTTCTTCTGTATGACGGTCTTTTCTTTCAACATCGGTTTCATCCTTATTCCTTCTTGAATAATTGTGAAGTGTTGCGTGTGCCATTTCGTGAATTGCGGCACAGACCGTCTGTGTTTCGCTCATTCCTTCTCGCAGAGTTATACTCTGATTATCGTAACTGAAAAAGCCGTCAGCACCGTTTTCAATAGGCTTGAAATCAATGGGTACGGGAGAACTTCTTTTGATAGCTTCCATAAAAGCATCATAGTGTTCCACACTTCCGGTTAAATCAGTTGAAAGTTCGGGCAAGGGTTTACCTTCGGTCTGCGAAACATCAAAAACAGAAACAACCTTGAATGTTGATGTGCTGACCTCTGCAACTTCCTTTATCGGTTGCCCGTTTTCATCGAGCATGGGAAGTTTTGTGTCGGGGTCGAGTTTTTCTTTTTCAATCTTCTTTTTATATGGTGCAGGAGCAATAATCTTTATGCCTTTTTCGCCACGTCTGACATTTCTGCCGAAAGAATCCTTCCACTTGTTGAATCCTGCAACAAGGGAAGCATCAGGCTTTTGCATAAAGATAAGCATTTGGTTGTTTACACTATATCTGTGGAAACGGCTCATTGTCTGCAAATACTGTTTGTATTTATCTGAAGCAAACAATTCTTTTATGCCGTTTTCGATACTGTCGGTAATTTCTTTCAGCTTTTCTTTATCGCTCTTGAAAGCACCTTTTGTATTGTCAGCCATAATATTCCTCCTATTCTATAATGGTTACTTCGTGATACTCACCGAACCCGTTTATCCACTCTCGAGCTTCTTTTGATGAGCCATCATAAAAGATGTCAACAACATTTCCGTTCACTTCACTACCCGTATCTACGGCTTTGAGCCGCATTCCGTTCACTTCGATTATGCTTCCGATAGGAATTACATCGGGGTCAACGGCACAAGTTTTGAGATGTTTAGATGTTGGACCCGTAGATGTTGCATAACCCCATTTACCGCCGTCACTTGACGGAGTGTAAACTGTTATTTTGAAATCCTTGCCGTTTGTCTTTCGACTGACGGAACGGCTTGAAGGCTTTTCAGTTTTGGGTTTCTCTGTAATTCTTTCGGTGGTTATCTCTGCGGTTGTTTCGGGTACGGTAACGGTTGTTGTTTCGGTTGGTTTAACTGTTGTTATTTCAGTTGCTTCGACACTTGCATAATACGGAACTGAAAAATCTTCGGGATTTATTTCGTGTACTGCAAGTTCAACGAATATGCCAAACAATAAAGTGAATATCCCGAGTCCGATAAGATATGGGGTATATTTCTTGTTCAAAGTTGTACTCCTTTGTCTTTTGTAGCGTATGAAAAGTACCGTGAAAACAGGGGTAAAGGTCAAACTACCTTTACCCCTTATTTTTCGAGCCTCAGAATCGTTGTATATCAACGGTTTCAGAATCTACTTTTCATACGTTTTTTATCTCTTTGCCGCCTTGCGGATAAGGTGTTAGACCACTTTTTTCTTGACTCAGCACATTGTGTGCAATAGAGCTGATTATGGTGGCTTTTCTCAAACGGTTTATTGCAATTTCTGCATACATTTTTAGGCTTTTGACTTAATATTTCATTTTCCAAATCCAGACGCAACGGAAGAACAGCTCTGCGGAAATACTGACACAATAACGAGTATGTAATCAGCTGCGGACAGCAATGAGTTTCACCGTCATCGAGAAGCAGACAGTTTCCTTCGTCATAATTGCAACACTCATTTTTAACGAGAGTGTTTACAATTTTACTTCGTTTTTCAGTAAGTCTTGGTAAAGGCTTATTCATTTTTCAGTCTGTACCTGACCTTTTCGCCATTATCGGTGAAAGATAGAGTAACTGTCCTGTTGGTATCAGTATTCTTTATTTCCGTATATCCTTTGGAAAGCAAATCAACCGCCATTTTCTTGGTGATTGAAATACCCTGCGACTGCAAAAAAGTGTTGTCTTTCCAAAAAGCGAATTTGCAACCGTTCTTTTCACAATGGAAACCGTTTTTGCCTTCGGTAACGTTTCCACCGCAACGGGGACATTTGCCGACAATTTCTCTGCTGGAGGGGAATAAGACATCGACATCGTGAACGGGAACATACTCATCAATGATTTCAATTATCATTTCGCTGATTTCACTCATAAAATCTTCGGGTTCCATTTCGCCCTTTTCGATAAGTTTGAGTTTATGTTCCCATTCAGCCGTAAGAAGCGGAGATTGGATTTGCTCGGGAAGAACCGTTATGAGTGACTTGCCCATAAATGTGGGAACAAGAGAAACGGTCTTTTTGTTATTCTTTCGCTGAACAAATCCCGTAGCAATGAGTTTTTCAATCATTGCAGCTCTTGTTGCGGGAGTGCCAAGACCTTTTCTTTCAGCATCTTCGGGAGTTTCTTTTGCGCCTGCGTTTTCCATAGCTGAAAGCAAAGTATCTTCGGTGTAATTTGATTTTGGCTTTGTGAAATTTTCTGTCAGTTCGTATTTATTAACCATAAATACATCACCTTCATTGATGTTGACTTCCACTTTATACTCATCAGTATCTTCGTTTTCATCGTCAACAAAAGATTTCCAACCATAATTTTCAATCACACGGTATGAAACGGTAAATTCTGTATCACCACAACGGATAAATGCTTTATCGAGGAAATAGTAGAAGGGTTCGGAAACTGCACATAAAAGCCTTGTTGCAATCATAGTGAGAATGTTAATCTCACCTGCATCAAGTGAAGCAAGGTCAAGATTTGCAACATTCTTTGTGGGAATGATGGCGTGATGGTCGGTTACTTTCTTATTGTTTATAATCTTCAGCTCGTCATATTCGGTAATTGTTCTGTTAATCAGATTTGCAGAAGCATTGATAAGTTCGGGAATGGATTTCTCCATATCGCTTGTAAGATATCGGGCATCTGTACGGGGGTAAGTGCAGAGCTTCTTTTCATAAAGTGTCTGAACGATATTCAAAGTCTGCTGTGCAGTATATCCGAGTTTCTTGTTTGCATCTCTCTGGAGTGTTGTCAGGTCATAGAGCAAAGGTGCTTTTTCTTCTTTTGATTGGCAAACAACCTTATAGCAGGTTGCTAATTCATGCTTTTTACAATCTGCAAGGATTTTTTCGGCATCTTCCTTGCTTTCGATTTTATCTGTTTTCGCCTTCATATTACCGCTTTCAAGCTGAATATTGTAATACGGTGTCGGCTCAAAAGCATCAATTTCTGCCTGACGTGAGATTATGAGGGCAAGAGTGGGTGTAACCACTCTGCCGACATTAAGGGTGCGATGATAAATAACCGAAAAGAATCGGGTAAGATTTATGCCTACGAGCCAGTCAGCCTTTGCTCTGCAATCGGCGGCTAAATACAGATCATCGTAAAACTTTGAAGGCTTGAGATGCTTGAAGCCTTTAATTATGGCTTCATCTTCCATTGATGAAATCCAAAGTCTTTTTACGGGTTTTCTGCATTCGGAAAGTTTAAACATATTTCTGAATATGAGTTCACCTTCACGGCCCGCATCGCAGGCGTTTATGATTTCGGTTACATCTCTGCGATACATAAGGGATTTAAGAATTTTGAAATGGTCATATTTGATTTTATCGGCTATCTTCAATCTCCACGGAGCAGGAAGAATGGGTAAATCTTCCTTTCTCCATATCGCATATTTGCCGTCATAACTGTCGGCATTTGCGAGAGTGTCAAGATGACCGTAACACCAAGAAATGATATATTTATCATTTTCGATATATCCGTCTTTTCTGTTTTTAACGCCGAGTGCGTTTGCGATGTTGATAGCAACAGAAGGCTTTTCGGTGATAATGAGCTGTTTCAAGATTATCAAGCCTCCGTTTCATCGTCATCGGCTTCATCTACTACGTATTCTTCTTCCTCATAACTGCCGTCATAATCATCATCGGTGTCGGGTTCTGAAACGGGAGTATTTGTTTTCTTGCCGTTTTTAAACTTAAAATGATAGATAGCATAACCGCCGCCTGCAAGAGCGACTACTACAAGAAGAATAATACCGCCTTTACCGTTTGATTCCTTTTCATCGGGTTCTTCTTCGGTACTTGTTGTATCTTCTGTGGTCGGTTCGGTTGTCTGTTCGGCTACTGCACACTGAGCAAGATTTACCTTGCAGAGTTCACATTCGGTATTAACCTTGCCGTCTTTGCACTTATCCTTGCAGGAACAAGTGGCAACCTCTACTTCACCGTCATTGATAAGAGCCATAAGGTCGGCTTCATCAACCAAATTGAGCAAGTACACGTTTTCTTTATCGCCGTCACGGTCAATAACAATGTAGAAGGTGTTACCGCTTTTACTTGTAACGGTCAAAAACTGTTTGCTCTTGATTTCTTCATCTTCCTTGCCAGATGTTATATATCCGCCCATCTGCAAAAAATCGTCAATGAGTGACATATTGCCGTTGGGAGTAAGTTCATTTGTCTTATCACCCGTATAGGGGATATCAACATCAGTTTTTGAGATTGTTATACTGTCAATGGAAGAAGGAATAGAAGTGTTACCGCTTTCATCGGAAGCATAATAGCTTTCAGCAGCAAAAGCGGGTATAGAAAATGCCATTATGACAAGCATAACGGCTACAATGCTGAAAATTGCTTTGAGATTAGTTTTCTTCACTCGCAGCACTCCTTTCTTTTATTCTCTTTAAGAGTTCGGGTAATTCGCTGATGTCGATATTTATTGCTCTTACCATACCTACGATTTCGATGTTTTCGAGTTTTTCAATCTCGTCATCAATAGCCGAATTACGCTGTTTGAGTTTATCAATTTTTTCGTTGTTTTTTGATTTCTCATCTTTGAGTTTTTGGATTTTGGGATTCATAATACCGCCTTTCTTATGGCAGTCTGCCGTATGCATAAAAGTGTTCCTGCCAATATGATTTGGTAAGCGATTCATACTGTATCGGATCTCCGCAATGGAGCATCATATTGTTGCCGACATAAATTCCGACGTGAGTAACTGTTCTGCCCGCATCGTAAGTGTTTTTGAAAAACACCAAATCGCCGGGTTTAACATTAACGGAAGAAACGGGAGTGCATAGGTCATAAAGACCTTGTGCTGTCGGTCTGCCGACACTCCAACCGCAATGGTTATATACCCACGATACAAAGCCTGAACAGTCAAATGATGTACTCGGAGAACTGCCGCCGAAAACATACGGATAACCGAGATATTTTTCGGCTTCGGCTATGATAGCCGCAAACCGTTCATCAGTCAGAGCTGATGCAGGGATTTCATAGTCCTCATATTCCGTGTTGTAATATCTGTCAACATATTCGGAATCGGGATAAAGGTCGGGACGGTTGCCGAGAGTTGCTATATATACCGAATACAGTTCAAGTTCTTCTTCGGACATTATCTGCGAAGGAACGTGTGAAAGATTGTTATTCTTCAGAGTGACGTAACAAATATAATAGTTGTACGGCACTTGAACCGTATATGAAACAATCTGCGGAATGAGATTTCCTTCGTCATCTACATACCATTCAATTCTGTATCGTGTTTCTTCACGATATCTGACTTCGGTTATGACTTGCTCGGTAAGGGTGTACTGTTTTTCAAAAAGTGTCTGAATATCTCCCTCAACTTGGTCGATTGTCCATTCACCTTTGTGTATGGCAGTGAGAGCCGATAAAAGAACATACGGGTCGTGAGATATTTCATCAACCGTGAAATGATATTCGTGATACCCGTGTGTACTTTCGTAATTATCAATGGTGTATTTAAGAGTGTTTTCAAGTGCCGAATACTTTTCTTCAGCTTGTTTCATAGCTTCATCGGTACTCGGATAACTTGTAAGACCCATTCCGCCTACACCTGACTGAACGAAAACGGTAGCTGATGAAAACATAGAAAAAATAAGCAGGACGGCGAGAACTACGCCGCCCGCTATAAGTACACCTTTCTTATGCTTAACAACAAAGTCTTTGACTTTCTTTGCCGCTTCCTTGCTTTTTTGAGCAGTTTTAGCGGTTGTTGATGCAGACTGTGAAGCTGTCGCACCCTTATGTGCCGTTTTCATAGTTGCATACTCTTTCTTTATTGCCCGTTTCTGTTGCCATCTCGAATATGGGTTTGATGAAAACTGCGGATTCTGTTCCTGTGACTGTTTAAAGAGAGCATCCATATTGGCTTTGTCAGCCTTTTTCTCGGCTCTTGCAGTTTCACGGTACGGTTTCAGTTTACGGCTTCTTTCAATTCGGTTTCCCGTTCTGACCGCACCTTCAACACCTTGCTCAATCTTGTGAACGCTCTCTACACCTACATTTTCATCTTCCGTTTCGGAAATCTTTTTATGAACCGTCGCAGATGCAACATTTATCGGAGCTTTTTTGACTTCGCTTGTCAGCTTTGATGAGGGTTTGGGTTTATCCACATCTTCGTGGAATATCTTTTTTGGGATTTTCTTTTCAGCTTTTTCAAGTTTATCTACCGCTTTATCGGCTTTCTTGGCAGCTTTCTTTATTTTGGGAGCTTTCAGTTCTTCATCGGTAAATTGCAGTCTTGGTACTCGTTTACTCATAAAATGCCCCCTTTAACGGGTCAATCAACTCTGTGTCTTTCGCCATTGGGGTATTCGGCGTATATACCTTCAACTGAAACAAGAACACCGTATTTTTCTTCGATTATACTGAGTGTATCTGTTACTTCATTGAAAACGTCAATAATATTAAACATTTCTGTATCGGTTTCATCGGTATCGAAGGTTTCATCACAGTCTGTCTTGCACTCATGACAAACATTATTCGGGTTGCTGTCACTTTCGCAGTCGAAGCATTCATCGCAGTTGTCACAGTCACCGTCACAATAACAATCATCAAAATGTTCGCACTCGGAACAATAATCGTAATCATCATCGATATTATTGATGTCATCAACTTTTTCTTTTTCGATTTCATCATTGGCGATAATGTCTGCAACTTTATTGAGTTCATCAGCTTTTTTATATGCCTGATTAAAAGCATCGACAATTGTTGCATATTCAAAAAGCAGGTCACCTGCATCGGAAAGGTTTGAATGCTCAAAAATTCGCATAATGTCAGTAAAATTAACAAAATTCATTTTTCGGATACCGACATCTGTCATGTGATAGAATCGCTGAACCTTCTTACAATATTTGTTCACACAAGTTCTGTAGTCCTGAATGTTGAACGCACGGCAAACATCTTTTGCACAGAAGAAAACAATTCCATCTTCCCAAAGCACTCGGACTTCACCTATGCTTTTTAAACCTATTGTACATCTGATTACGTTATCAGTCTTTATAATATCCTTTATCATTTGAAAAAACTCCTTATAGTAAAGTATCAGTCCGCTTTTTCCTGCGGCTTGGTTGTCATAATCGAATACAGTTCCGTATCCTTCGGGAAACGGTCTGTGAACGGCAATATGGTACTGCCGTAGAAGATAAGACCTTCACCTTCGCCTGACTGAGTTACATAAGAAAGCTGATGAGGGGAAATATTGAGCTGCTTTGCAAGAATCTGTCTGTCGCCCGAAGCCTGATTGAGCATATATATGTAGTCGGAGTTTTCAAAGATATTTTCGATTTCTCTTGATGAGAGCAAATCTTTGACATTCTGCGTTATGCCCGTCGGTATGCCGCCCCATTTACGGAATCGCTTCCAAATTTCAACCGTGTATGCAGCCGTCTGTTCTTCTTTGAGCAGAAGGTGCATTTCGTCAATGTAATAACGGGTAGCTCTGTGAGCTTCACGGTTTACGGTAACACGATTCCATACCTGATCCTGAACGATAAGCATACCGATTTTTTTGAGCTGTTTTCCGAGTTCTTTTATGTCATAGCTGACAACACGGCTGCGAATATCTACATTCGTGCGGTGATTGAAAACATTGAGTGAACCCGTAACATAGATTTCAAGAGCAGTAGCGATATACTGCGCTTCTTTTTCTTCCTGCTTACGCAGTTCGTTATACAAATCTTCAAGAATGGGCATATTTTCGGGAACGGGATTAGCAAGATACTCCGTATATACACGGCGTACACAACGGTCAATGATTGTTTTTTCAACAGGCTGTAATCCGTCTTTGCCTGCAACGATAAGTTCGCACAGAGAAAGAATGAAATCGGATTTAAGGGTCAGCGGATTTTCGTCATCAGAATAGTTAAGGTTCAAGTCCATAGGATTTATAAAGTCCTCGGAAGTGGGTGAAATCTTAATAACCTGACCGTCAAGCCTTTCAACCAATGCTCCGTACTCTGATTCGGGGTCGCATATAATAATGTCGTCATCTGTTACGAAGAAAACATTTGAAATCTCTCTCTTTGCCGAGAAAGATTTACCCGAACCGGGAGTACCGAGAATAAGACCGTTGGGGTTTTTAAGCAGCTTACGGTCAACCATTATCAAGTTGTTCGACAATGCATTAAGACCGCAATAAAGAGCTTCCTTACTCGTCTGGAAAAGTTCCTGCGTTGTGAAGGGTATAAAAATAGCGACGCTTGATGTGGTCAAGCCTCGCTGAATTTCTATTTGGTTGTATGCAAGGGGTAAACTGCTCATAAGTCCTTGTTCCTGACGAAAATCAAGTCTTACAAGCTGACAGTTGTATTTTTGAGCAATCGAACTTGCCTGAAAAACATTGTTATCGAGCTTCTGTTTTGTGTCTGCAACATTGAGAACGATAAAGGTGAGAAGAAACATTCTTTCGTTTCGGCTCTGCAAGTCCTGAAGCAGTTTCGTAGCTTCATTGTTGTATGTTGCAAGGTCAGAGGGAATAATATCCATATCATAACCTGCACGAACAGCCTTTTTCTGTTCTTCAATCTTCATTTTCTGAAGGTCGGTAATCTTTCTTTTTACCGTTTTAATCGCATTTACTTGGTCAACAGACTGAACGTGCATTGATACCACAACATTTGATTCCATATCGAGGAAATCTGCAAGCATTCGGTCATTGATTTCAGGTGCGAGAATTTGCAGAAATGAAGCGGCACCGACTTTCTTGCCGATGCCGAATGTTTTGCCGTTTGCAAACTCAAACGAGCTGGGAGCGATAAAGTCTTTTACGGAAAGTCCGGAAGAAGCAAGCCAGTCCCAAGAGAAATTGAAGGGTATCTTTTCATCGGTATGGAACATACCGTGCATAATTTTAAGTCTTTCCCTTCCGTTTACGGGAGTAGCAATAACACCTAACTTTTTAAAGTTGGTGATAATATCTGCTTCAAGTCGCTCAAGACGGGGTTTTGCCTGCTTTATTGACGGAGCTTCGATACCGAAAGAAAGATATTTTGTCTTTACAATACCGTTGTTACCCTTTGCAAGTTGTTCACGGAGAAAATTCTGATATTCAACGGCGATACCGTCAAACATATCTCCACGAACGGGAATTGTGATGTTATCGGAATAAACTTCTTTTGCCCCCGTAAGATTGATGAATGAAAGCTGAAATTTAACCGATGAATCGAAATAGTTAAGGAAATCACACCAAGAATCGAAGATGGCGTTTTTATCCTCATTGTTGTTAAGCTGATAGTTTATATCAAGAAACTTAACCGTTTTTGTGTAATAATTATCTGTTACACGGCAGATGCCGTCTTTGAACATTCGCTGAAACGGAATACTGTCCTGAGCTGACATCTGCTTTTTATCTTTGCCTTTTGCTCTGGCAACAGCAGTTTCAATCTGTTTCTGCTGTTCTTTACTCACTTTACTGTTTGCCGACAATCGCTTCAACCTCCTTATCTAACTTGTCCTGCCTTTCGAGAACGGCATAATAGTTGTTAGTCATATAAGGTCGCTGTTTCGGTCTGATGAACAGAACCTCTGCCATATTCTTAACTACCTTTTCAAAAGGCTGTCCGTTTTTTTCATACATTCCGAGAAGAACAAACGGAACCATAACCAATATCATCACGATAGCTGCCGCACTGATACTGAGAAATGATTTCAAAAGGAAGAAAAGGGGTATAGCGATTACAGCACCGCCGCCAAAACAGATAAGCTGTCGCTTTGTAAGATTGAACATTGCCTTTGTTTTGACTGCGTTTAAATCTTTGGGTACGGGAACGTAAGCCACGAAATCTCTCCTTTCCGTTAATGAGCGTTAAAGATAGATTTTGCAAGTGACCCGGTTTTGAAAAGGCTGAAACAGAGAAGAACGGTGTAACCCATACAAGTCCATATTGCATAGGAAATATCATCGGTAACCGTGATGTTTTCAACAAGTGCCGCATAAATCGCAACACATACGATGATAAGAAATGCTTGGAATGCAAGTGCAAACAGATTTCGCAGATAATTCTGTCCCATCTGTCCGCTTTCTTTGTTCATCATTGTTGCCATAGGAATGGGTGCAACGGAAGTAACGAGATATATTTCTATCATTCTTCCGAACACAACTACCAAAATACAGATTTGGAGTATGCCCATACAGATTTTTACGATACCTGACTGCATCCACAGTCCGATAAGAGCGCCTATGCTCATAGCTTCGAGTTTACCTTCGAGATCGGTTATGAAATCGGTCATATCTATTGAAGTATCACCGATTACCACTCCCGCAGATTCCACTATGATTTCGTGTCCGAGGTCGAATACCGCCATTACAATATCCCAAGTGTTTGTCACTATGAGAACAGCTCCCGCTGTTTTAAATGCCCATTTAAAGAACTGAAATGTGTCAACATCGTTATGAAAGTTATTTCTGTCAACAATCATCTGTATCAGTTCGAGGGTCATAACAATAGCGAGAATCACACCTGCAATCGGAACCATTACGTTTTCCGAAAGATTGTGAACCATATTGAATATTGCAGTATTCCAATTCTGCGGGGTAGAGCCGACTTGTCCTGCTATTTCGCCGACCTTTTCATTAACTTGGTCGAACAAGCCTGTAAGGTTGGTTGTAATTCCTTCGGTTAATATTTCCCGAAACCAATCCTCAATAGCCTGAATAATCGTATCCATAGCTCAAGTCACTCCTTTCGGTTGGCTCCCGTGCCGAAACACGAGAGCCGCTTGATATTACTCAATCAATTTCTGTCCGTCTTTTATTAACCGAACAGACCCGAAAGAAGGGGTACAAGAGTGATGCCGATGAGTGCAACGCCGCCGCCAGCCATAAGCTGCTTCATACCCTGCGACTTTGCACCGGGGTTATCGTTGCCGTAGCCTTCAAGAAGGTTGATTGCACCCCAGATGCCAAGACCTGCACCGAGTGCAATAACGAGTGTCTGCAGTACATCTACTGCTGAGTTGAAAAATGCCATTAAAAAAATACGTATAGATTTTACGTGTCTTTAGTTCGCTACATAACGTTTCTCCTTTCAATATTTAATAATTTTTTGTTGATACGAACATTTTGTCTTGATATATATAAAAGCCACCGTTATTACGGTGACTGCTGTTGTTCGTCGGATACATCTATTTCATAAACTTCATAGACATCTTCCGGCTTTGTTCTGAGTTTTGTTGACACGAATTTTTCAATGTCAAACTCATTTTTCTTATCATAATCGGAAAGCTGCTTGTATTTCGGGTGCTTTGTTATGTCATATTTGTTTGACATAAAGGGACGGACACCACGGAGCTGAAGAATACATTTTGAGCCATCCAAGACTGCGAGTTCATCAACTGATGCAAGTTCCTTTCCGAGTTTCTGATAATTAAGGCTGTGCGAGGTTTCTCTGCCTCTGCTTTCGCCCGTGTTAAAGGTATCAATGGTTTCTTTGCCGAGAGCCGTTGAAAGCTCTTTCAATGTTGTCGGCTCTGAACCACCGAGAAATATTCTGCTGTCACAGTTACCGATGATTGTATCGGCATTATCCTTATACAAGGCTTTGAGCTGTGACTGTGCCTGCAAAACAAGGCAAGCTGAAATCTCACGGCTTCGAATTGTAGCCATAAGTTTTTCAAGATTCGGTATCTGACCGATATTTGCAGCTTCGTCAATAAGACATCTGACATGTATAGGCAATCTACCGCCGTAAACATCGTCAGCCTTTTCGCAAAGTAAATTAAAAAGCTGAGTATAAATCATTGAGATGAGGAAATTAAATGTTGCATCCGTATCTGACATTATGAGGAAAAGAGCCGTTTTTCTGTCACCCGTCATATCAAGCTCCAATTCATCATACATAGTAATTTCTCTTACTTCTGCAATATCGAAGGGAGCAAGGCGGGCGGCACAAGAAATCAGAACTGATTTAGCCGTTTTGCCTGCGGCAAGTTTGTATTTCTTGTATTGCCTTACAGCGAAATGTTCGGGGTCTTTTGCTTCAAGTTCGTCAAACAGATAGTCAACGGGATTTTTAAAACTTTCATCATCTTCTCTGACTTCCATTGCGTTAATCATAGAAATAAGCGTTGCAAAGTTCTTTTCTTCTTCAAGACCTTCATACCACAAGTAACCGATTAAGGCACAGTAGAGCAATGTTTCTGCTTTAACCCAAAAATCATCACCTGCTTTTCCTTCGCCTTTGGTGTTGGCGATAAGAGTGGTAACGAGCTTCAATATATCCTTTTCCGAATGGATATATGAAAAGGGGTTATAGTGGAAGGACTTTTTGAAATTGATTGTATTGAAAATCTTGATTTTGTAGCCTTCCTTTTCAAGCATCTTTCCGCACTCAATCGCAACCGTACCTTTCGGGTCGGTTACAACATACGATGAATGGCATTGCATAAGGTTCGGTTTAATCCAAAACCTTGTTTTACCTGAACCTGAACCGCCAACAATAAGAACATTCTTGTTTCTTGCGTTTTTCGGTTCTTTCGGTCTGTTGCTCATCATCAGACTTTCTGTTTGAGTGAGAATTACATTGTTTTGAAATACAGGGTCTTGAAACGGTGCAATATCATCGTGAGTTCCCCAACGGGCAGAGCCGTATTCTTCATTCTTACGATATTTCTTTGCGTTTTTACTCTTAACATAAACTGCAAGCCTTATGCCTGCGGCAATCGTTGCTCCTACAATAATATCGAAGATATGAAAGCTCGGTATAATATCTTCAAAGGCATAAGTTAAGCCCTCCATTATATGGAGAGCTTTGCCTTGAAAATCTGTACCCGGCGCAAGGCGGATAGCCTGACCTATTTTAGTTGCCATAATTCCGATTACAACATACGGAATGTTGGGAACAATGATTTTTTTGAGATTTATATTTCTCAACGTTCACCACGTTCCTTGTTTTTGATTTTGGTGGGAAGTGATTTAATCTTATCCGCTATATTCTTTATTTTTACTGCAATGGGTTCTTTGTTTTTCTTTTTAATTGTATTTGCGGTGTATTCCTTGAATGCCGCAGTTAAGGCATCGGCATCTCTTGCTTTAAAGAAAACAAGGTATTTCGGAGGACTAACTGTTTTGTCCTTTTTCACGGCATAGTCAACACCGTATTTCCTTGCAACGCGGTCAAAGTCTTTTATGTTTTTATCGGTTATTTCGATATTTGTCAAACCCTGATTCTGTGCTGCAAGCTGTTTTACGGTCTGCTTTCCGTGAGGAATAACATCTTTGTTTTGATTATGCTGAGCCGCTTTGTTTCTCTGATGTGCAAGGAATTTTTCCAATGCCTGCTTGAGTGTTCTTGCGGTGAGCTTTGTTGTATTAACGGATAGTGTGACCATTTTGCTTTCAACTTCTTCCTGCAAAGGTTATCACTCCTTCCAGTCAACAATATAGACGATTTCAATTACTTGTTCGTCAATGGGAGATGAAGTAGCGGAAACAACCGCATCGTAAACAACCGAAGAAGATGTATCTTTTTCGATTATCCAACTGTTATTGTATGAAAGACTATCCGTTGTTCCGGAGCTATCTGTCTGAATACCGTTCATTTTAAAGCCGATCTTTTTAGCATCGACTTTTTCATTTGCCATATTCGTTGAATACGGCACGATATTCCAACCGTTTCGGGAATTTATATCAGCTTTCTTTACTGATACAGCCGCTGTTGAATTATTGATAATAACAACATCTGAAGGGGCATAAACTTCACCGTCAGTTCCCATTGTGAGAGCCATTGTTGTCGGAACGGTTACAGAGAACTTTGTCATAAGATAACCGCATTTATCACAATAGCAGTCCGAGTTTTGGTCAATATGGTCTGCATAAGAGATATGTTTTTCTCCGCATATACAACTTTGTGTTAACTGATGTTGTGATTCTGAAAACTGCGTATATACAGTCGAAGCAGTAAAGCTATGCGCTTCCAATGTTTCTTTTTCATATTCGCATTCATCGCAGGGATTTATCTTTGTATGTTCATCTTCAGAATACTGCTCATAATACGGTTCAGTATTGAAATGATGATAGTCACCATATATCCAACCTAACTCGCAATCTTTGCACCTTTTGGTACGGGAATGTCGTTCCTCGTTCTTATATATCCAAGTTTCTGTTTCCCAATACCATTCGTGTTCTGCGTGTTCACTTATCACGTTTCCGCAATCCGAACAAACATTATCTCTCTGATGATACTCTGTATGGTAATACTCATCATCATAAGGATTTTCCGTACCGTATTTGAACCATTCGCCGGTAATATGATTATGCTCAGCAGATTCGATTGTAGTATAACCACACTCTGCACAAGGTTTTATTACAGTATGTGTTCCGTCACCGTTATCTTCATAAATGTAGTCTGATTCAAGAAAATGGTGATAATCTGTATGATTTACCGTGTAATTACATACCGTACAGTGTTTTGACCTTTTGTGTCTTGTGTCACTATAACTTAACCAATCGCTGAACTCGGTGAAAGTGTGAAGTTCAAAATCCATCCCGGAAGAGCCACAGTTTGTGCAAGTGGTGTCCCTTTTGTGATATTCCTGATAGCTGTAGTCAGTATCCACTTCGGTAAAATAATATTCCCATTGTCCATTGGTGTTTGAATGTTTTTTTGTTTCGCTTCCATTGTATCCACACGTTGAGCAACTTTTTGTTCGGCTGCAAGTGCCGTTACCATTGTTTGTCCATTTGCCATAGCTGAACTGATGGTTAGCATATTCTGTTTTCGTATAATCACAAGTAGAACAAGTGGTTGTTTTTTTATGCTGTGTATCAGAGCTGCTAATCCATGAACTTGTTGTGGTACTATGATTATCTGACTCTCTTGCTGAATATCCGCAATAAACACAAGTTTTTGTGCGTGTATGATAACTGCTTCCGTTATTTTCCCAAGCACCATAACTCCACGTATGCGATTCGATTACGGAAGTTTCTTTTCCGCAACCGCTTTGTGCTTGATATTTATCAGCCATTTCAACAAGTGTTGAATCATCCATACCTGAATTCTGACCACACAAGCCTTGAGTTAAAGCATAAACATTTGTGCCTTTGAAATCAGTTCCGTGGTCACACTTTTTATTAACATAATGTTGAGAAGCATTTAACTGAGTATATCCTTTTATAGAGTATCCGTGCATCGCAAACATTAACGTCATTGTATCTCGGAAATAATTACTGTCGCTATAGTTATACTTTGGGCAGTAGATTATGTACATATGAAAATCATTATTTGTGGGATAGTGATTATCCATAATGTTTTGATAAATTTTTCCGCCTAAGTACGGAATATTGCTATCAACCGTTTCGTTTGGATCACCGTAAGGTCCTGATATCATAAGATTTTTTGAACACAGCGTTCGGGGACAATCATATGTTGTTTCTTTTGTTGAATATGTTGAAGCCGCAAGAACTACAACAGCAGATGAAAGGACAAGAGCGATTGCAAGAAGAAAGGAAATAACCTTTGTGAATTTTGATTTTTTCACATTGATACCTCCTTAATCTGCGATTGCAATAGTAAATACCACCTTTGCGATTTCAGCATCTTTTTCCGTTGATGCGTCTTTCGATACTTTGGCGAAATATTTGAGATTCAGGCTTTCCTGCGGAGCAATAACGGGGAATGCCGTTGAGCTGATAAGCATTGAGCCGTCATCTTTTGTGGGAATACCGTTAATTTTGAGGGCAACTGTTTTCTTGCCCGAAAAGTTTTCGTAATTGCCGATTTTGTATGAACCATCCGTAACTGTTACATCGGTAACTTTGATACTTCCGTATTTTGCATTGTTCGTGATTTTTGCATTATCGGCTGTGATAACCGTTCCGTTTACAATCTCAATCGGAAATGAAGCGGGAACAGTAACACTCACGGCTCTGTATTCATTTGATACCGTCAGCTTGACGGGTACTGATGCTTTGGCATAAGATGCCGCAAAAGCATTTACAGATGTAAGTGAGAAAACGAGAGCGAGGGCAAGAATAATTGCCGTTATTTTCTTATGTTTCATTGATTATCCTGCCTTTCTTAAAAGTAAAGCGGCAACCGTTTTATTGGTCGCCGCTTTGTTAATTAGTTTTGCTTCAATTAAGCAGCTGTATCCCATTCAACAACGAATACAACGCTTGCGATTGTTGCTTCAGTAGCAGCAACTGAGAGAGGAGTAACGATTGCATCATAATTAACTGCAACACTGTTGTTTGCTGTATCGCCAACACCGGTCATATAGCAACCTTCAACGGGAGCAGAAATGAGAGTCTGTGTGTTTACGTTTGACTTATCTGTTGCAACCTGAGAGCCGTTACCGATTGTCATTGCAAAGCCGAGCTGATCGCTGTCAACTTTTTCTGAAGCAAGTGTTTCCTTGGGACCGAATGCTGTGAGTGTCCAGCCGTTTTCGCCGTTGATTGTAGCAGTCTTAACTCTTACTGCGCCGAATGAGTTGTTTGTGATTTTGCAGTTATCAGCGGTAGTAACTGTACCGTCTGTGCCGACTGCCATGGGAAGTGCGGTGGGAACTGTTACGGAAAGGGCTGTTGCTGCGGGATCGCCACCGAGTGTACCGTCATCGGTTGAAGAAAGGTTTACGGGAGTTGAACCGTTACCGCCGTTGGAAGTGATTTCAGCTGCGAATGAGGGGATTGCCATACAGAATGCCATTGAGAGAGCGAGACCTACTGCGAGGATTTTGGTTATTGTCTTTTTCATAGTAAAATTTCTCCTTTTTTTAAAAAATTATTGTTTTGTTTTTATTTGTGTTCGGTTCATCAGTTAAGAACCGTAATTTCGATTTCTGCACCTGCACAACCGAGTGAAGCACCCGTTTCGGGGTCAACGTTGTGGAACATTGCGGTGCATTCATAAGTACCTGCGGGAAGAACAACATCGAGCTTTGCTTTTTCGATTTTACTTCCCACGGCAATTCCGTCAGATTCGTAAATCGTTTCACCGGTATCATTTCGGGTGATAATAACTATCTGCGGATAATTGTTGATTGTTTCGTTTACAATCATAAGATTGCCTTCGGCAGAGCCGTTTTCAAACTTCGGTGCGGTGTTCATCGAAATGTTTATCATTCCTGCCTGCACCTTTTCGTTAAGACTTTCTTTGATTTTTTCAATGTCAGCTTCATCCCAACCGCCGCTTACGGCTTCGCTATCATAGACGAGACCTCTGTCAGCGGGATTTGCGGGATTATCGGAACATCCTTTAAAGCCGAGAAAGACGAGAAGAAATAAGAGCAATGCCGCTAATACTGCAATCGCAATGCGGGGCGCTGTTTTCTTTTTACTTTCATCTGACTTCTTCTTTGATTTACTGCTTGAGTAAATGTTTTTCATTTTGGCTTACCTCCTATGTATTAAAAAATGCCTTGCGAAAACCGCAGGCACACTAAGGAGGGATCACCAAACGAAAGAGCTTGATTCCGTGCTTATTCATTTGTTACTCCTTTCCAATCAGCTTAAAAGAGGCTGATTACTCTTTCGGCTACGCCCATTACCACTTCAATGCCGAGCATAAGGTAAAGACCGCCAACAGCAATAATACCGTGAATCATTAAATCACCCCCAATCTTTGTAGTTTTTCAGTTATATAACTATCCATTGTCATTGGTGCATTAAATAACACCGACAAATAATAGTCTTTTATGTTGTATATTTCTCCTTTTTTTTCATCAACTACTTCAAAAGCATAAGAAATGTGGTTTTCGTCAATCAAAAGCAACCTGTCGATCACATCATCTCGTGGAATATTCTCTCCGTTAATAACAAAAAACGGTTTGGTAGAACAGAAAACATTCGCCATAATTCTTATGACTTCTGTTAATCTGTTTGCATCCCAACCGTTTTCAACAAGCAAATCAAATTCAAATTTTTCTTTGAGTTTTTCTTCACAAGCTCTTCGGCTTTCCCTCAACCCATCTTGTTTGGTTGATGGGTAATTAGTTGAATCTGTATTTTGTTTATCTTTATTTATTATTTCTTTACTTATTTGAGTTAGATTATCCTGCGTAGGTTTTACCTGTGCAGGAGGATCCAATATTGGATTTTCCAACATAGGTTTTTCATCGATAGGTTTATTCTGTTGAGGTTCTTCATAAATAAAAAACTCTGTGCCTTTCAGATGACCTTTTTCGTTTCTATAACGCATTCTGACAAGATAACCATATTTTTCAAGTTCCTGCAATTGAGAACGAATACTATCAACACCGTCTTTACATATTGCCGAAAGACCTTCTATTGTGAAGTTCCAATTTGGTGGCAAAGAGAGCATTGTCGCAAGTAACCCTCTTGTTTTGTTAGATAAATTCATATCTCGTAAATGATAATTAGACATTATTGTATAGTTGTTGTTTTTTACCACTTTTATAACTGCCAATGTGTTATCCTCCATTTCCGAATTGCAAAAAAATAATGCCAAACTGTTCAATTAGTTTGGCATTCATAATTAACCTAAAAATATCATCGTCAATTATTTCGGGGTCAGCTAAATCGTTTTGAAAAATATATCTTTTCCCGGTGTAAATTTGCTTCGCTGCCATAAGCAAATCATAATTTTGAACCGAAATTCCTTTGAGGTGAGCTTTTGAAAAGTCAATTCCGTCACGGTTAAAGCAATATGCGGTTCTTTCAATGAGGTCATCATTGACCGTAATCAGGTACATCGCAGCATAATAATTCCGAGTGTTTCTGAAGTGGTGGAAACCAAGCATAAAATCAAGTTCACTCATATTTCTGCGATGCTTTTCAGAATTCCATAATGATGCAGGGAAAGTGCGTGTCATATATTTAATTCGCTTGTAAATCTTTTCGTTTTTAAAGAAACCGAGCGAAGATTCAACGTTCTCCTTGTATCTCGTGTGGCTGTGTTTCTTTCGGGTGCAAAATTCTCCCAAAAGTTCATTGTCTTCCTGAAAACACCTGCTTTTATTGTTAAGCATTACATCGAATTCCTCCTTTCAAATTGATTTGGGGTATAAAAAAGACGAACCTTAATTCACATTAAAAGTTCGTCTGATTTATCTGTTCTGATTCTGTTGTTTATGTTTTTGCCATACATCGAGCAGTTTAAAAATAGTCGCCTCAATCTGCTCATTTGTATATGACTTCGGAAAGTATTTATTCAGTTTCTCTGCATTAAGTACGACATTTCGTGTCGGTGGTTTCTTTTGTTCCATCATTATATCAAGCATCCTATCATCGTTTAATTTGCCGAGTTTACTCAAATCACGCATGCGTTTCGCCTGTGAGAGTGACGGTGTAGCTTGTTCACTTTCTATCGTTTCAACGAGCAGAGCTTGTTCTTCGGGTTTAAGATATGATATTTCTACCGCCGGAGTAAGACCCATCTTTTGCTCATCAACAAGTTTTTGAAGTGGTGGTGACAGTTCATTAAGGCGAATATATCTCTGAATTTGTGTGCGACTTTCACCCGTCTCATCTGCAACCTTTGTCACGCTTTGTTTATCAATAATCGACTTATGCCCAACTTGGGCATAAGTTAAATTTGACAGATTTTCTTTCAAATCGTTTCTTTTGCCTTGTCGCTTAATCGCTTCAAGTTTCATTTTATATGCTTTTGCTTTTTCGCTCGGTAAGATATTTTCTCTCTGCAAATTGCTGTCAACCATCATTATGATTGCAGTATCTCTGTCAACATCTCTGACGATTGCAGGAATAGTATCAATACCCGCAATCTCACAAGCTCGCATTCTTCTGTGTCCGCTTATCATTTCATAATCGCCTTCATCCGTCTGACGAACAATTACAGGCATAATTACTCCGTAATCTTTTACGCTCTGAACTGTTTCTTTCATCGCATCATCATTGCGGACCTCAAACGGGTGGTCAGCAAAAGGTTGAATGTTTTTTATGTAAATATGTTTTACAACTTCATTTGTTTCTGACATTGGATTCCTCCTTTTTCTTGATTTTGGATATAAAAAAATCGCAACCATAAAAAAATGGTTACGAACTTCATGTTAAATCGCACAAACAATACGACAACTTTTTGTTTAGTTATACAAAGTTTTAATTTTTTTGAAATTTTCATGTAACAAATCGTAAATTTAGACATATATGTATATATAATATTTTATATAAAAAATAAAAAGTATATTGTAAAAAGTGTAGCTACTACTCTATTTATATTACAAGTTATGTTTCAATGAGAATTATAGGTATGCATATCGCTTTTTAGGTATAAAAATCGACCAAGAATTAAAAACAAAAATAAAAGGAGAAAAACAATGTATATTTCAAAAATGCAGATTAACAACTTTAGACTATTAAACGACACCTGTATTAATTTTGAAAAAGAATTGTCCTTGATTGTTGGAAAAAACAACTGTGGTAAGACATCTTTGTTGTCCATTCTAAGCAAATGCATTGGAAAAACAAGTGAAACTGGTAATTTTGATTATTATGATTTTAGTATTAAATTTCAAAACAAATTGTATGATGTTATAAAAGAAAAAGCTGTTTTTACAAACGATGAAATAAAAGGAATACAAGTTGATATTTATATTGAATATGATGATATAGATGATTTGACCAACATTAGCAATTTGTTTTTGGATTTAGACCCTGATAATCACACTGTTGTTTTGCGATTTAACTATTTGCTTAAAGATACTCTTGAAGAATTAAAACTTGACTATAATATGTATAAAAAACAGAAAACTCTGGCTGACGAAAAAGCTTTGTTTACTAAATTTATGTCAAAATATCATAAGAAATATTTTGAATTTAAACGCTTAAGTGTTTTATATAATTATAAAACCGATACGATAGAAAATAGCACTTACAAAATTATAGTTAATAAAGACATTGATTTGTCAAAAGTCATCGCTTTTAACTATGTTAGTGCACGAAGGAATGTTTCAAACAGTGAGAATTCAGAATTATCTACACTTGCTGGAAATTATTATGAAAAGACAAAAGATTCTGAAAATGGCGATATTACTTCTGCTAAGATAGAAAACGAAGTTGATAACACGGATTTACAATTCAATAAAATTTATACCGATATATTCAAGCCATTAACTGATAAGATCTCCCTTTTTGGTGGTATGAGAAAAAATGATACAGCTTTAAAAGTAATCTCTCAAATAAAAACTAGTAATCTGCTTAAAAACAATACAACAGTTGTTTACGATGATGAAAAAAGTTTTTTGCCTGAAAACTACAATGGATTAGGTTTCTTAAATTTATTCAACATTATAATGAGCATAGAAATTCAACTTTGTGATTTTAGAAAAGAATCAAAAAAAGATGAAATCCCTGCAGATATTAATCTGTTGTTTATTGAAGAACCTGAAGCTCATACTCACCCGCAAATGCAGTATATCTTTATAAAAAACATTAAAGATTTGCTGAAGGAAGGAATAAAAATCAAAGATACACATAAAGAGATAAATTTACAAACATTTATGACAACACATTCATCGCATATTGTTTCTGAATGTAACTTCGACGATATTAAGTATTTAATAAAAGATGATAAAAATCATAATGTTATTTCAAAAAACTTAAAAGATTTGGAAACACTATATCAAAAAGAAAAAGGACAAGATAATAATCATTTTAAGTTTTTAAAACAATATTTAACTTTAAATCGTTCGGAAGTATTTTTTGCGGATAAAATAATTTTAATTGAAGGTGATACCGAAAGGATTCTCTTGCCAGCAATGATAAAGAAAATTGACCAAGAAAACGAAAATGAAATCCCGTTATCATCTCAGAACATTTCAATTATTGAAGTTGGAAATTACTCGGAGATTTACGCAGCATTCATAGAGTTTTTAGGAATAAAAACTTTAATAATTACAGATATAGATACTGTAAAATGCAATTCGGCTGGAAATTTAGAAGCTTGTCGTGTTGTAGAAGGAACACAAACAAGCAATCCTGCTTTGAAGTATTATTTAAAAAGCATTTTACCTGCAGAACAGAATAAAGTCAAAGAAAAATTGATAGAGTTAAACATAAGTCAAAAAACATTGAGGGGATATCGTGACAAAAGTGGGACTCTTTCTTGGAGACAAAATTCTGAAGGTAATCTGTTAATAGTATACCAAACAGAAGAAGCGAATCCTGACGGTGAAAAATACAATGCTCGAAGTTTTGAAGATGCTTTTTTTCATTTAAACAGAACATTTTTTACAAATGTAACTGGAAACAATGAAAAAGAGAAAATTGCTAACTGTAAAAATAAATTTCAAGGATTGAAAAACCCATCGTATGTGTTCGATTCATCAAAAGATAGTTATTATTTGGCGAATAATTGTGTTAATAAAAAGCCCTCATTTGCCATGGACATCCTATTGAATAGTGAAAGTCAACCTGGAAAAGACTTTTATAATTGGAATATTCCTCATTACATTAAGGAGGGGTTAGAATGGTTACAAAAAAATTAGAAGATGAGGTAGCCAAAATATTTGAACATATAGCAAAAAAAGAAAATTTTGTATTAAGTGGTGGTGCCGGTAGTGGAAAAACATACTCTCTCGTATCAGTAATCAATGAGATTTACGCTCGAAATGCTTATGCTAAAATTGCTTGTATCACATATACCAACGCTGCAGCAAATGAAATTCAAGACAGATTATCACATCAAAACTTACATATATCGACAATTCATGATTTTTTGTGGGAAAATATTTCATCATATCAAAAAGAATTAAAAGAGACTTTGTTAGAAGGAATTAATTCCGAAGTTAGCCCTTACAAAAATATACATGTAGATAAACCATATGTTAATGATTTTATCGATGGTATTTCCTATTCAGAAAATCTTTCTATAGCAAAAGGAAAGATATCACATGATGAAATAATAGTTCTTGCAAATCACATGTATAAAAAATATTCAAAATTATGTAAAATTTTGAATGATAAATATGATTATATTTTTGTGGATGAATATCAGGATACATTTCCTGAAGTAATTGAGATTTTTTTAGAGCATACATATCATTTGTGTTCTTATCCCAAATGTATTTATGGTTTTTTTGGAGATTCCATGCAATCAATATATGATAGGGGTATAGGAGATTTACAGAAATATATTGATGAAGGTAAAGTTTTTGATATCCCCAAAAGTCAAAACAGAAGGAATCCACAAAGTATCATCGATATCGCTAATCAATTGCGTATAGATGACCTAAAACAAGAACCATCAAAAGACAAAAAAGCGCCCAATATGGTAAATGGAAAAATCAAACAAGGAACAGCAATTTTTTTGTATCATATTCCTATAGCCGAGTTGCGAACAAAGCCTTATTTTAAAGATTGGGATTTTGATAATTCCAAAGATACTAAAGAGCTGAGATTAACACATAACCTTATTGCCTACTCTGCCGGATTTCCTTCGTTGATGGATATATATGATAAAGACCCCATCATAAAATTCAAAAGTGACTTTAACAAACATATCAAAGACAGAGACGTGGATTTAAATAAAACCTTCAACGAATTGATAGAAGAAATTGAATGGAAGGTTTCTGAAAGAGCAAGAGCAAGAGAAAACCGTGGTAAAAGGCAAATAGATGTTTTCCTTAGCGACGATACTAATAAGGAATTGTACGATTTGGTTAAAAACATGCCTTTTGAAGAAATTAAGAAAATATATTTTGATAAAGACAATCTTATTTCTGATAAAAAGGAAGCTGATGAAATAACCTCTGTAAAATCAAAGCGAGATAAATTAATTAGGCATCTATTTAAAATTCAATCCGTAGTTGATATGTATGAAAAAGGTGATTATCAAGGTTTCTTAAGAAAAACTTCATTTAAGGTCAGAAGTGTTGCTGATAAAAAGTTAATTAAAGAAAAAGTAACGAAATTAATTGAAATGAAATCACAAACCATTGGACAAGTAATAGAATATGCAAATGACAGTGGACTGTGTATTAAAGATGACAACATTAATGATTTTATAATTAAAAATCAATATCTTTATAATAGGGTTTCTAAGATTAATTATTCGGAATTTGTAAATCTATATGAGTATTTAGAAGGATATTCTCCATTATCTACTCAACACAAAATAAAAGGAGAAGAATATAAAAATGTTTTAGTAATTCTTGACAACGGGAACTGGAATGACTACAATTTTGAATATTTATTAAATCCGTCGCATCCCAAATGTAACCAAAATGTTTTGAGAAGAACCAAAAAGCTTTTTTACGTTTGTTGTACTAGAGCAATGGATAACCTTGTGGTGTATTGTGAAAACCCTACACCGGAAATGATTGAAAATGCCAAGCAATTATTTGGAGCTCAAAACTGTTACAATTATTGAGAAAAAACAACCAAATAATAATATAATTAAAAAATCTAGGCTTCTGGTACATTAAATGTGGAGGTAAAAATGGTAGCTAAACTCGGAGCTAAAAAAGATGGAAATATAGTCATAAATCGCACTCTAACTAAAGCGGAATACCAAGAAATTCTAAATGCAGCAAAAAATTTGGAAAACTTCGACTATATTCATTTTTTAAGTATAAATTATATCAAAGCTAAAGAAGACTTCTATAATTTCAATTTTTCCGCTTTTGATATTCGAGAAGTTGATGTCTATAATGTTATATTTAATGCGTTAAATGCCATTTCAAATAATGTATATTTGTGGGAAACCTATTTAAAAAGAAGTTACCATGATGATCTTGAAATATTCCCGGAAGAAGAACTCATAAAAGAGCAGAAAATTCCCAAAAACAATAAAGGTAAATCAATAGTTGCATTGAAAGACTCTAATTATTATGATTCAAATATATCATATGCTATTGCCAAGACACTAAGAAATATAATCGTTCATGTAGGAAAACCTTATAGTGAAATTGCTTATTATGATGACCATAGCAGACATTTTTTGTTATATACTTCCTCATTGTTAAATGATGAAAGGTTGAGTAAATCAGCGAAACAACTGATTCTCAATTCACATCAAGATTATTTCGATATAGTATTAGTGATCAAAGAAGCTTTTTCAATTTTAGATAAATTGAACGAATTTGCTTTTAATTTTCTTCTGAAAAAAGAATGGTTAACTTATTCTTTAAGTAGAACGACAATTAAAGAGTACATCGATTTCGATGTCGATGCTGCATTTGTTGTTTGGGAAAATCCTGATTTTCCTGAAGAACACCTTTTAAGAGTCTCACATATTAACATATCATTAAATGCCATGAAAAAAATATTATCACTTACTGTTAAAAGTATGATGGGATAATAATCAATAAGAAAGAAAATTGAACCAACATGATAGATATATGTATGCCAAACACTGCAAAAGATTACGACGGTTATATGTTGATGAAATTCACTACATCCTACGAATATCAACAGGATTTTTTGAATGGAAATTTGTTTTTTAATACCGCAGACTTTTTTGCCAAATGCGATGATGATGGACGAGGTGATCCCGATGAAGGAAACACTTTCATTGTAGACTATGAAAGTCCTAATTTAATATCAGCCAATCTTGAAAAGATTGGCGATACATATGCAATAGTGGTACGAGATTATTCAAACAATCCTGAAGATTACAGAAAAGGAACAATTTGGGATTATTCATCTGCTATCAATAGGAACAGAAAAATAATCTCATTCTATACCGTTTTTCTAAACATTAAGGAGCAACGAGTTTCTACATTTGATAATAAAATGGAAAGAGAATTTGGGAAATATGGGATTTTGATTTTGGATCGACAAGAATTTTTCCATCGAGTTTGGAAGGCGATTTATGAATCAAAAAAATATTCTCAAGTAGAAATGGGGTTTTTGGACTACATTTCCAAAGATGAACACCAAGGATTTATTGACTGGAACCCATTCTTAAAGAAAGAAAAGTTCTCTTATCAAAATGAGTTTAGAGCGACATTCGTATCTGACGACGACAAACCTATAAAAATAGAACTAGGTTGTTCTCTTCGAGATATAGCCGTTCCAATCATGATAAACGATCTTGAAGAAATTCATTTTGAAAATGGTAATCTTTTATATCCCATTTATTCCGATAATAATGATGATAAATAGACTTCAGTTTTTTCAAATAAAAGTTGTATCATCTAACCAACATCTAACATTTATGTTAGACAAGTTAATATAAATTTGTTATTTTGAAATCATTTAAAACTCTAAACTCCTTGATATACAAGGATTCCTGCCACAATTTGCCACGATATGCCACGATACGACCAAGTACCACGCCTGCCTCATAACCCGGAGGCCGCAGGTTCAAGTCCTGTCTCCGCAACCAGTAAATAACAGTCGACTTTGGTCGGCTGTTATTTTTTTATTCAGAACTTGAATGACGAGCGGCACAAAGCAACAGTCCCGCCTACGCGCCAAATCCTTTTAATTTTGTTTCTGTGTTTTTAACGACTCTGCTTTTTTCTCCCTGAAAGACTTTCCGTAATACTTGCGCAGAAGCCTTTGAGTCTGCCTTTCGCAAACGCCGATTAAATCGGAAAGCTCTGAAAGTGTCAGCGAACCGCTGTCATTTATAAATGCGTGCTCAATAGTTATAAACCGACGGTCGTTGAGATTATCTTTGTTATCAGCAAATGAAACAAAATTAGGCATATATAATCTTGTGATTTTGAGAAGTAAAAGCTGCAGCAACGAGCCGACTGCACTTGTGTAGCCTAAAAGCTTGTTATTATTTTCTTTGAGGATTTCTTCAAACAACTTCTGTAATTCTTCATCCTTCGAAAAATAAAAATGAGTTGATAAAAAAGATGAAACAAGAGCATCTTTTGTTTTCTTTTCCGATGCCTGAAGATAAATATATATCTCTGTCAAAGGGTTTTCGGGATTTGTCGATTGCTGATGGTAAACATTGGGGCCTGTTACAAAAAAATCGCCTTTTGAAAGGGAATACACTTTGCTGTCGGTGGAAAGGGTGCCCTCCCCGTCAATTACACAATGAAGCTCATAGCTGTTTTTTGAATGGCTGTGACCTGCCATATCATTTTTGAAAACGCCTTTATCCAATTGAATCAATGTAAAATCAAAATCATTCCATCTGAACGTAATCATAATCATCACCAACGACATTATACTACGCACACGACATTTTGTAAATGAGGATGTCGTATAAAAATATCAACCCAAGGTCGAAGCAATCCTGACCTTGGGTTTTGGTTATCTGATATTAATAGAATAATTTTGCATACACATCGAAATTATCAATAACACCTGCGTTGTCAATTATTGATTTTACCGTATAATTGCGCTCAGCATCTATATAAATTGTTTTTTCGTTATAATTATTTTCACCGACTCGGTTCATACCCACACCGCAAGCATTTTCAAGCACATTGTATTTTACGGTATAGCCCGAGGTCTGTTCATCCATATATATACCGCTTGTTCCGTAGTCAGCCCATTCAGGCAAGACAATATCGTGGATATAGTTGCCGCTCATTTCAGAATCCGGCTGTTTTGAAAGAGTGTAAATACCTCCTGCATCGCAAAGAATCTGACTTGTGTGATGGATTTCATTGTTGAGTATGCGGTTTCCTCTCATGGCGTTGTCTTCACCCGACCAACCGAAACCAACAGAAATTCCCGTGTAAGGTGCATAAGAAATCTCATTGTTGGCAATAAGAATATTTTTCGGGTAGCCTGCGCAAATACCGACAGAGCTTTCATAATCGGTTCCGATATGCATAACACGGTTATTTACAATTCTGTCCCCTGTGCAAATATCAGATTCGTCAGCAGGATTATATACAACATGGATGTCCGTATTTTCGTCAACAACAAATTTCCCGATCATTATTCCGTTTCCGCTGATATTACGAATAAGGTTATCCTGAATCAAAGAATTTTTTGTGCCGTAATGCAAGTCAATTCCTGCGGCACCCATATTCTCTAACGTGCAGTGTTTCAGGGTAAAATTTTCGGTATCGGCAACATAAATTCCGGCGGACGGTCTTAAAACACCCATGTCGTTTGTTTTAAAAATGCAGTAGTTTGCGTACATACCTGCCTGAACATCAACAAGACCTTTTTCAGAGGGTACAGTCCAGTTACTGTATCTGAAAGTAACCCTCTCAAAGGCAAGATTATGAATTTTAACCGACTCGTCCGGTGCAATTTCAACAAGAGTTTCCAGATTCGGAATGATAACCTCCGCAGCGTTTATATCTGTATCGGCAGGCACTTTAATATAAAGGGTATCGGTCTTTTCATCAAGATACCATTCGTTATC
>JAZORN010000108.1:0-4856 GCA_045656645.1 Clostridia bacterium
CCTCTCCGCGTCGCAAGGCTCGCTTTGGTTTAAGTTTTCTAAAACTTAAACTTGTCGCTCGTTTGCTCCTTTCCCCAAAAGTCTTGCGACTTTCGGGGACCCCGAAAAGCAGACCATGCTTTTTGGGGAAAAGGAAAAGCAATGCATTGAGCGTATGTTTTGCTACTATAGCAAAACGGAAGCGATGTCTGCTTTGCTTTGACGCTGTACGCCTTCGGGCAAGCTATAAATGCCTGAAATCAGGCATTTATAGTTCAGTTTGTCCGTTCTGAAGCATTTTTTCCTATCCCCAAAAAGGGACGTAAAAACATTTGACACTATATAGCATTTGTGTTATAATACACAAAGATAGTTTTGTAAGCAAAAAAAGTAGGAGGACAAGATGCTACAGGTATTTAAAAATGCTACAGTGCTGACAGATGACGGCTTTAAAAAGGCTGATATATATACAGACAATGGGATAATTGTTTCTATTGGCAGCGGAGAAAGTGACGGTGCCGAGGTTTTTGATTTTAATAATTGTTATATTTTGCCCGGTTTTGCAGATGTACACGTTCATTTGCGAGAGCCGGGTTTTTCGTATAAGGAAACGATAAAAAGCGGCTCTGCTGCCTGTGCGCGTGGAGGATATACGGATGTATGCTCAATGCCAAATCTTAATCCCGTGCCTGACAATGCACAAAATCTTCAAAAACAGATTGATATAATTGAGAGTGATGCACTTATCCGTGTTCACCCGTATGCATCAATAACAGTAGGACAAAAAGGTGAGTGCCTTACTGATTTTGATGAACTTTCAAAAAAAGCGGTTGCTTTTTCAGATGACGGCAAAGGTGTGCAGGATGATGATATGATGCGCACAGCAATGCTTGGTGCAAAGAAAAATAATAAAATTATAAGCGCCCATTGTGAGGTCAACAGCCTTTTAAACGGTGGATACATCCGTGAGGGCGAATACAGCCGCCTGCACGCTCATAAGGGAATCCCCCCTGAGAGTGAGTGGAAAATGGTGGAACGTGATATCTTACTTGCAGAGGAAACACTCTGCCGCTATCACGTATGCCATATTTCAACTAAGGAGAGCGTTAGTCTTATAAGGGAGGCTAAAAAGAGAGGTATAGACATAACGGCTGAAACTGCACCGCATTACCTTATTCTGACGGAAGATGATTTGCAGGAACACGGACGCTTTAAAATGAATCCCCCTATCGGGAACAAAGAGGACAGAGAGGCTCTTATAGAAGGTATCCTTGACGGTACAATTGATATGATTGCAACTGACCACGCACCGCACAGTGCAGAGGAAAAGGCAAAGGGACTTGCAGGAAGTATGATGGGCGTTGTCGGTATTGAAACGGCATTTGCGCTTATGTATACGCATTTTGTAAAAAACGGGAAGATGTCTCTTGAAAAGCTTATAAAGCTTATGTGCGAAAATCCCAGAGCACGTTTTTCATTGGGATATGGAAAAATTGCAGTTGGGGAAAAGGCTGATTTTACGGTATTTAATCTTGAGGAAAAATACAATATATTACCCGAGGAATTTATGTCAATGGGCAGAAGCACACCTTTTGAAAATGAAGAGGTTTACGGCAGATGCAAAATGACGGTATGTGATGGACAAATTGTATGGAGGGAAGTCTGAATAAATTCAGACAGGTAAGAGAGAAGAGTGAAAAGTGAAGAGGTATGGAACAAAATGCTTTGCATTTTGAATTTGTTATACTGTTTTGTGTATTGAACGTGGTGAAAGGAATGGTTATAAATATGAAGCAGAGTATATTTGAAATTATCAGCAATAAGCCTATTGCTGATAATACATATGAAATGGTGCTTAAAGGCGACACGGGCGATATAACAAAGCCCGGACAGTTTGTAAATATAAAGCTTGACGGATTTTTCCTGCGCAGACCGATTAGTGTATGCGACTGTGAAAATGATATGCTTACGCTGATATACAAGGTAGTAGGCCACGGTACGGAAAAAATGGCTGTTATGCAAGCAAAAGAAAAGCTTGACATACTTACAGGTCTTGGAAACGGCTACGATATTTCCAAAAGCGGTGATGCGCCCCTTCTTATAGGCGGCGGCGTGGGTGTTCCGCCGATGTATATGCTCGCAAAAGAGCTTATAGCAGAGGGGAAAAAGCCGACCGTAATCCTTGGCTTTAATAAAAGGTCAGAGGTCTTTTATGAGGAAGAATTTTCTGCACTCGGTATCAAGACCATTGTTACAACGGCAGACGGCTCGTACGGTGTGAAAGGCTTTGTAACTGATGCATTAAAAGATATTTCCTACACATATTTCTTTACCTGCGGACCTGAGCCGATGCTCAGGGCAGTTTATAATACCACCTCCACAAGCGGACAGATGAGCTTTGAGGCACGTATGGGATGTGGCTTTGGTGCTTGTATGGGATGCACGTGCGAAACAATTACGGGTAACAAGCGTATCTGTAAGGAAGGTCCCGTTCTTGAAAAGGAGGAAATAAAATGGCAAAATTAACTGTAAATCTGTCAGGATTAAAGATTGATAACCCCATCATACCTGCAAGCGGTACGTTCGGGTTTGGATATGAGTTTAGTGATTATTACGATATAAATATTCTTGGAAGTATTTCTATCAAAGGAACAACAAAGGACCCGAGATACGGAAACCCACTGCCGAGAATTGCAGAGTGCAGCAGCGGTATGTTAAATTCCGTGGGACTTCAGAATCCCGGTGTAGAAAAGGTTGTCAGCGAGGAACTTCCAAAGCTTCGTAAATGCTTTTCGAAAAAGGTTCTTGCAAATGTCAGCGGATTTTCCCTCGAGGATTATGTTTATACCTGCGAAATAATGGACAAGCAGGACGAGGTTGGAATTTTAGAGGTCAATATAAGCTGTCCCAACGTAAAGCACGGCGGAATGAGCTTTGGTACAAGCGCAGAAAGTGCGGCAGAGATTACACGTGCAGTTAAAAGCGTGACAAAAAAGCCCGTCTATATGAAGCTTTCTCCCAATGTTACCGACATTGCATCTATTGCAAAGGCGTGCGAGGAGGCAGGTGCAGACGGAATTTCGATGATAAATACTCTTATGGGTATGAGAATAAATCTTAAAGACAGAAAACCAATCCTTGCAAACAAGGCAGGCGGTTTTTCGGGCAGTGCAATTCTTCCCGTGGCACTTGCAATGGTTTACAAGGTATACGAAACAGTTAATATCCCCATTATCGGTATGGGTGGTATCACTACGGCAGAGGATGTTATTGAAATGATGCTTGCAGGTGCAACGGCGGTTGAGGTGGGCGCAGCAAACCTTACAGAGCCGTATGCGTGCAAAAATATTATTGACGAGCTTCCTGCTGTTATGGAAAAATATAAAATTGATAGTTTAGAAAGTATAATCGGAGGTGCACACTGATGGGTAAGGATGTAATAGTAGCGTGTGATTTTGCGTCAAAGGATGCACTCATCACATTTTTGGACAAGTTTTCGGGAAGAAAGCCTTTTGTAAAAATCGGTATGGAGCTTTTTTATGCGGAAGGTCCCGAAATTGTAAAGGAAGTTAAGAAAAGAGGACATAAAATCTTTTTGGATTTGAAGCTTTGCGATATTCCCAACACAGTTAAAAAGTCAATGAAGGTACTCTCTTCGCTTGATGTTGATATGACTAATCTTCACGCATTTGGTACAAAGGAAATGATGAAGGCGGCAATTGAGGGATTAACACGTGAGGATGGAACACGCCCCATATTAATTGCCGTTACACAGCTCACCTCAACGAGTGAGGAGCGTATGAAAAACGATTTGCTCATTGATGCACCGCTTGCGACTGTTGTTGAGCATTACGCTAAATGTGCCGAGGAAAGCGGACTTGACGGTGTAGTATGCTCGCCCCACGAGGCAACACGTGTTAAAGAGGTTTGCGGAAAGGATTTCGTAACCGTTACACCCGGTATTCGTTTTGCGGACAGTGCTGCAGATGATCAGGTAAGAATTATGACCCCTGAAAAGGCGAAGAGTGTGGGCAGTGACTATATTGTTGTAGGTCGTCCCATCACCGCTGCAGATGACCCCGTAGCAGCATATGAGAGATGCGTTAGAGAATTTGTAGATTAAAGGAGATAAATATAATGAAAGAACTTATTGCAAAAGATTTACTTAAGATTAAAGCCGTATTTTTAAGCCCTGATGAGCCTTTTACATGGGCAAGCGGTATTAAAAGTCCCATTTACTGCGACAACCGTCTTACACTTACCGCACCTGAGGTAAGAATTGACGTTGAGAAGAGCCTTGCAGAGGTTGTAAAGACATATTATCCTGATGCACAGGTGCTTATGGGAACATCAACTGCAGGTATTGCACACGCTGCAATCACTTCACACCTTCTTGATATGCCGATGGGTTATGTGCGCAGCGGTGCAAAGGACCACGGCAGACAAAACCAGATTGAGGGTAAACTCGAAAAAGGCGATAAGGTTGTTGTTATTGAGGACCTTATTTCAACGGGCGGAAGTGTTATCGAGGTTGTTGATGCCCTCAGAAGTGCAGGTGCAGAGGTTTTAGGTATTGCATCAATCTTTACTTATGGATTAAAGAAAGGTATCGACCGTTTAGCTGCTGCAAACGTAATTAACCACTCTTTAAGTAACTTTGAAGTATTAGTAAAAGTTGCTGCTGAAAATAACTATATCGCTGAATCTGATATTAATAAAATCTTAAAATTCCAACAAAATCCTAGTGATCCTAGTTGGATGGATTAATTTTATATAAATTAGCGTTTTTAGCCTTAATTTCGGGTGAAATAACAAAATTAAAGAGAAAGGACATTTCCTTTCTCTTTTTAATTAAATCAGTTAAAAAGAGCCATCTA
>JAZORN010000109.1:0-11503 GCA_045656645.1 Clostridia bacterium
TGGCATTCCCACAGGACTTCAAAGTGCAATGTATTCATTTGCTAATGTTATAATTACAACCACAGTCAATAGCTTCGGTGCGGATGCAACAACGGGAATATCAATTGCCAATCAATTTGACGGCATACTTTATCAGATTTCTTGTGCTCCATCGCTTGCTACAATTCCATATATTGCTCAGAATGTAGGAGCCGGAAATATAAAGAGAGTAAAAAAGACAGTTATACGAGCTATTTTAATTACAACACTTTTCGGAGCAACATTCGGTGCTTTTTCGGCAATTTTCTCAGCGCAGTTGTCGTCGTTTATGTCAAATACGCCGGCAGTAATAAAATATTCTCAGCAAAAAATGATTATCATTTCAAGTACATATTTCATATGCGGTATTAACGAGGTTATGGGAGGTGTGCTAAAGGGAATGGGTAAACCTATTCTTCCTACGATTGCAACACTTGTCTTTATGTGTTTAATTCGTTTTCCATGGGTTTATTTTGTATTCCCACTCTGTCCGAACCTTACATTCCTATACCTTATATGGCCCATAGGTTGGATATTGTCAATAGTGACACTGCTCATTGCTTATTTTCCGGCAATGAAAAAGTTAGAAAAATCAAATAAAGAGAATTTGATAGTTACAGTATAAAAAGCAAAAAGACTTGTTTCAATTAAGGTATAAACACTAATGATCAAAATACAAAGATAAGGAGAAAAAATTATGGAAAGAAATCAGCTACCTATAAAAACTGTACTTAATCATACAGAAAAAATAACTCCCTCAATGCGATATGATGGGGGAGATTTTGCCCAGTGGCAGAAAAAAGCTAAAGAAAAGCTTTCAGAGCTTCTCGGCTTGCCGTTTAAAAAATGCGAGGAGCTCTTCATAATTGATTTTGAGGAGCAGCACGAAGATTTTAAGGAAATCCGATTTGCTTTTCAGAGCGAGGAGGGGTATTTTGTTCCGTGCCATCTTCTTATTCCAAACGGAGCTAAAATGCCTTTGCCAACTGTAATCTGCCTTCAGGGTCATTCAACGGGAATGCATATGTCGCTTGGCAGGGCAAAATATCCTTATGACCAGGAGGGTATAGATGACGGTGACCGTGATTTTGCCATCGGTGCAATTAAACGTGGATATTGCGCTATCGCTGTGGAACAGAGATGTATGGGCGAATGCGGACAAAAAGAGGATGGCGACCCCGATTGTTACGGCAGCTCTATGGCTAATCTCTTAATCGGCAGAACAACCGTTGGTGAACGTGTATGGGATGTAATGCGCGTGATAGACACTGCAATTGCACATTTTTCTGATGTGGTTGATAAGGATAATATAATCTGCCTTGGTCATTCAGGCGGGGGTACAACGACCTTTTATTCAGCGTGTTTAGAGGAGCGTATAAAGACGGCAATTGTAAGCTGTGCCTTTGCAAGCTATGATAAATCCATTGCAGCAATGTATCACTGTAGCTGTAACTTTATTCCAAACATCAGAAAATATTTTGATATGGGTGATTTGACAGGACTTATCGCACCAAAAAATTTGATTTTGGTTTCAGGTGCGGAGGATAATATTTTCCCGCTTTTCTCCGCACGTGAGCAGTTTAAGACAACTAAAAAGCTTTTTGAAATTGCAAATGCCAATTGCGCACACGTAGTAGGAGAGGGAGGACACCGCTTCTATTATGACAAGGCGTGGAGTAAATACGATGAAATTTTGCAGAAATAACGAGGGATTAAAATGCTTAGCTTTATTGCAGAAAATGATAAAATAACGCTGTATTGGGACAAATCGGATTCTTTTACAAAGGGCTGTTTTTACCGTATATTTAAAGACGGTGAGGAAGTGGGAAAAAGCGAAAAAACACATTTTACCGTTTCAGATTTATCGGAGAATACCGAATATTCCTTTAAGGTGGAATTAACGGATGGTGACAAAAATTCTATTGAAGAAAAAAGTGTTTTATGCCGTACAGAAAAAACAAAAAACAGAATTGATATAACAATGCCGCCCTATAATGCCAAAGGCGACGGAAAGACACTTAATACAAAAGCCATTCAGGCGGCAATAGATGATTGCAAAGAGGGCGAATGTGTATATATCCCGTCAGGTGACTTTATGACAGGTGCACTGAGGCTTCATTCCGATATGGAGCTTTACGTGGAAAAAGGCGGAGTTTTGCACGGAACTGAAAATGTGGAGGATTATCTGCCGAAAATACACAGCCGTTTTGAGGGAATTGAAATGATGTGCTACAGCTCGCTTTTAAATATGGGTGAGCTTAATCACAGTGACGGCTACAACTGCAGAAATGTCACAATAAGGGGGGAGGGCACAATCTGCAGCGGCGGAAGAGCGCTTGCGCAAAATGTCATTGATATTGAAAAGGTAGTTCTTAAAGACTATATGGACTCTTTAGGTGACAAGATTTTAGAGTGTGAGACTATGACCACCATTCCGGGCAGAGTTCGTCCCAGACTTATAAATATAAGTAACTGCCAAAATGTGGTTATATCGGGGCTGACACTTGAAAACGGAGCAAGCTGGAATGTACATATGATTTACTCGGACAATGTTGTTACCCATAATTGTACCTTCAGGTCTGAAAATGTATGGAACGGCGACGGATGGGACCCTGATTCTTCTACCAACTGTACAATCTTTAATTGCCATTTCTATACCGGTGATGATTCCGTTGCAATAAAATCAGGTAAAAATCCTGAGGGAAATATTATAAACCGTCCGTGTGAGCATATCAGGGTTTTTGATTGCATCAGCTATCAGGGGCACGGAATAACCATAGGCAGTGAGATGTCCGGTGGTATAAATGATGTGAGAATATGGGATTGCGATATCGCAAGGTCTCTTTACGGTGTGGAAATCAAAGCCACTAAAAAGCGTGGAGGGTATGTCAGGGGTATCTTTGTTAAAGATTGTGACTTAAGCCGTATTATGATGCACAGTGTAGGTTACAACGATGACGGAGAGGCGGCTCCCGACATTCCTGTGTTTGAGGATTGTGTGTTTGAAAATCTGTGCTTGAGAGGTGTTGAATATTCAAACGGCACAAGTGAGATGAAAGATGCAATTGAGTTTATAGGCTTTGAAGAGAGTGGACATTTTATAAAAAATGTAAGGCTTAAAAACATAATTCTTGACGATAACGGAAAAAGCCGTAAACAAACCATTTCTTTGCAGTGTTGTGAGGGATTAAGCATTGAAAACATTTATTGCAGATAAATGGAAATGATGCAAATGAAGATAAGTAAAAAAGGTATAATGTTTTTTCATTTCCTGAAAAAATGGAGAGGAGAAAGCATATGACAATCAGTTGAGTTTTGAGAAGAAAATATTTTGGAGGCAATAAAATGAAATATCTTGGAAATGTTTTTCTACTGGGAGACAGCTATTCTACATTCGAGGGCTATATTCCTGAAGGGTTTGATGTATACTATACTATTGCCGGACGTAAGGATACGGATGTCAAATCAGTAACTGAGACATGGTGGTATCAATTATTGAATGACACCAATTCAAACTTAATCAGAAATTGCAGCTATTCAGGAACAACGATATGCAATACAGGTTATGAGGGAAAGGACTATACTGACATTTCTTTCATTAGTAGATTTGATAAGCTTATAAAAGAAAACTTCTTTAATAAAAACAAGGTGGATACATTTTTCCTGTTTGGTGGGACAAATGATTCCTGGGCAAATGCACCTGTTGGAGAATTGAAGTATGGTGATTGGTCAAAAGAAGATTTGTATTTTGTTTTGCCCGCATTTTGCTATTTACTTAATAAGATTTCTGAGAATCTACAGCAAACAAAAGTTTTCTGTATCTTGAATACAGAATTAAAAGATGAAATTGAAGAAAATTTTATTTCTGCATGTATGAAGTATGGTGTAGATATAGTTCGCTTGAGAGATATAGATAAAATGAACGGGCACCCTACAATATGTGGAATGAGGCAGATAAAGGAACAAATTTTATCTGCAATAAATGAGCAAAAAAATTAAAAAGGAGATTAGAGGAGTAATAACAAGGTATCAACTTTGGGACAAGATTCCCGGAACATCAGCTTACGCCCCGTGGATTATAGGTATTCCTATTGAAGATACAAAGGTTTTGAATCAAGATAAACAGTGGATTAAGCTTCTGACGGCATGGCTTAAATATAATGATTTTGTTTGAAGAGAGCTGAAAAATTTATTAAAATGTAAAACTCAAACACCTCCATAATTATTTTATCACAAAAACAAAAAAGTAGATACATGGTGGTTTTCCATGTGCCTACTTTTATTTTGCTACTTAATTTGACGGGTGGTTATGATTTACAGAAAAATTCTCACACTGCACACACTGCCATCGTATTTCAATATTCGCCTTTAAGTGAATCTAATTTTTTGATCATTTGGGGGGATATTAGCTTTTGAGCTAGAACACTATACATAAAATTATTGGTTCTTTCAATCTCGTTTGCATTTTCTGGGTAGATTAGTATATCAGCGGGGTAGGCTCTACGGCACTGACCGGGAGTTATACCAACATATTTCAAAAACACTCTGTTGAAATGACTCACTGATGCAAAACCACAAGCATCTGCGACTTGTGTCAGACTGTACTCGCTATATACTACTAATTCAGCGGCACGGCGTATTCTGATTGTATTAAGGCAATCAAGAATTGTCAATTGAGTATCTTTTTTAAAAGCAACACATAAGTAGCTTTTGTTGTGGTTCATTGCTTTTGCTAACGAGTCCAAAGAAAGATCTTCGTGATAATGATCTTCAAGGTATCTTATTATGTTTTGAGAAAGCTCTGAATAATCAGATGCAGAAAGATAGCGAAAGTCTTGTTTCGTTTGGTAACGTTCGCTTTCACCGAGTAAATTAAGTAGTGCCAAGAGGTAAGATTCAGCGGCATCGTCAGCTCGGTTATCAAAGTGTGAATATTCCTTTAAAATTTGTTTGAACAAATTGCCGGCAAGTTCATTATGTGTGATTTGTATATTCCTTCGAATAATTTGTGAGTTAAATGATGTTTTTAAAAGAGAAAACTTAATTTCCAAATATTCTACCGCTTCTTTTTCGTCATTAAAATAGGCGTGGTCCGTATCTCTAGGAATTAATATACAATTGCCAGGCTCTATAATATAAGTTTTTTCATTAATTACAAACCGTAATTTACCTCTCACTATATGTATCATATGATAATATGGGTGTATATGTTTTTTTACACCTTCTAATGGGGTTGCATAAGAACGAGCAATCCAAAGAATTTGTGCTTTTTTCAAAAAATCACCACTTTCATAGTTTTGCTGTAAGGCTTTTTTGTAATAAATACAAACACAGATATTATATCACAAAGTACTCTATTGTGCAAACAAAATTATGGTATAAAAAACACAGAGCTGTTTATATAACTGTTTATATAACAACTCTGTGTTTTTTGTTGCATAGCCAGATTTATAGAAAAAGTTAAAGCATAACTATATATGTAAATTTATTTTTTAGTATAGTCATAAAAACCACGACCTGTTTTTGTACCGTACCATCCTTTATCATACAGCTCTTTTATCAAATCGAATCCCTCAGGTTTTTTACCGGTAGTATCATATACTTTCTTCAATATATCATAGGTCAGGTCAATTCCGGTAAGATCATTCAGTCTGTAAGGACCCATGGGATGTCCAAGTCCTTTTTCACAGGCAATATCCACGTCCTCGTACGAACAATAACCTTCATCCACTAAGGTTCGTACTTCTTTATAAATTGCCGAAAGAACTCGATTTACAATAAATCCGCTTATTTCTTTTTTTACAACTGCAGGTGATTTGCCGGTTGCTCTGGAAAAATCACACATGGCCTGTATGGTTTCTTCAGATGTGTGTTCACCTTTAACCACTTCCGTCAATTTCATAACCAAAGCAGGGTTAAAATAGTGAAGATTACATAAACGAGCTGGATTTGGAACTATATCAGCGAATACGGAAGAGACTATATAACTTGAATTGGTAGTTAAAATAGCATCGGGACGAGCAATTTCACCAAGTTTTCTAAATATTTCTTTCTTTATTTCCTTTACTTCTACAACTGCCTCAATAACTAAGTCGGCATTTTTAACCGCTTCTTCCAAACTGTTCACCAAATGAAAACGGGACTTTATTCCGGCAACCTGCTCCTCTGTCATTCTTCCCTTTGCAATTCTGCCAGCAAGATATTCTTCTTTCCATTCCTCTACCTTTTTTAAAACATCTGGATTAGTGTCGGTTAAGTAAACTTCAAAGGGATAAATTGCAGTATTCATTGCAATCTGTCTTCCCATTGCGCCACCGCCGATAACTGCTACTGTACGAATTTCCATAATTTTTCCTCCTGATTTGTTTTTTAATAACTATATGAATATTTTTCTTATACTTCTTCACACGTGCGAATTGCGCCTGCAACGCTCATTGCTTCAATTTGCTCATTACTGTAACCAATTTCGCTAAGAATTGCAACAGTATCAGCGTATGGCTGTGGTGCAGGTATGGTTTTTAGCGTTCCGACTGAGTCCATCTCAATTGGACTTCCAGGCATTACATCCACATTTCCGGTTGGAAACTCAACACGTTCAAGATACCCGTTTGCCCATGCCTGTTCATCCTCGGATATATCTGCATAGTGAGTAACAACGGTTAACGGAAGGTCAGCCTCTTCGTATATCTTAACCCACTCGTCGCTGGTTTTTGACAAGAACAAATTCTTAAATATTTCAAAATACTCTCCTCTGTTTTCCCACCGAGCTTTTGCAGTGGAAAATTTTTCATTCTCCATCACTTTCTCAACATTCATTGCCTTATGTATCATAGGAATCATTACCGGACCGTAAGATATAGCAAGGAATACCCATTTGCCATCCTTACATTGATACATTCCGCCTGGTGCACCATGCTCCGCTCTGGTCTTAGGAAATTTGTTTCCAAATGGTCTTTGAGTTATAATAGACATAACACCTGTAGAAAATACTGCATTGTGATATAGGCTAGTGCGCACATAATCGCCTTTACCTGTTTTCAGGCGTCGATAAAGAGCCGCACAGATTTCCCCCATAAGAAGGGTACCTGTAAATGTATCACCTACCCCAAAGGGAGGATTTGCAGGATGATAGGATTCACCAGCAATAGCCATATCTGTTAAAAGACCGCTTCTGGCCCAAAATGCCGTAGTATCAAATGCAGGTTTATTCGCATCTGGTCCATTTTCTCCGTATCCAGACACGCTTGCATAAATCAACGCAGGATATTTTTTCTTAATATCTTCATAAGATATACCCAATCTGCTAAGAGCCTGCTTTCTATTGTTTGTAACAAATACATCGCTTTGACTAAGCAGTTTATGAAAGATTTCCATTCCTTCTTCTGTTTTGAGATTAAGTGCGATATGTTTTTTTCCTGTATTATATAAGTCAAAGACAGGATTTTCATCTTTCGAAAATCGTGTAGGACAATAGCCGGCACCGGTCTTTCTCCATAAATCTCCATCCGGACGTTCTACTTTTATAACCGTTGCTCCCAAATCTGCCAGCAATCGTGCGCACGATGGTGCTGCAACAAAGGTTGATAATTCCAAAACCTTTACTCCTGATAAAGGACCTTCCATAAAAACCCTCCTTATTTTTTTCTCATTATACCCTTTTTAGTTGCGTTTTGCAATACCAAAAGCAAATATTTTTAAATTTTTGCTTTTAAAAGCTTAGAAAGGGCTTTTATAATAAATTTGTAAATTGTTTGCTTTATAGTCAAAATAGCTTGTTTTTTATCAAGTTTATTGACAAATATTTTATTTTGTGTTATCTTTGAATTGAAATTACTGATTGCATAACAAAATTATCTTAAATTTATTTTGAAAGGGGTACAGTTATGAGAAATGTAGTAATTGTCGATGGTGTTAGAACAGGTTTCGGTAAATTAGGTGGAAGCTTGCGTCAATTTCCTATGTCACATTTAGCAGCAATGGCAATTGATGGTTTGCTCGAAAAAACAGAAGTTTTGGAACGTGGAGGAAAGGTAGAAGGTGTGTATATGGGTAGTGCTTTGCATGATAACCAGACACATTCTCCTGCAAGATTTGCAGTTTTGAAATCAAGACTGGGTTACGACACATGGGCAAGCTATGTTGAACGACAGTGCGGTAGTGCTATCGATGCAATTAATCATGCTGCTGCTGCTATTATGATTGGTACAGCGGATATTATGATTGCGGGAGGTGCGGAATCTTACAGCCAGCTTTATAGTAAATTTTCTATGGCTATAGAACCCTATAAATTAATCCCCCCTACACCGATTCCGCAATTATTAGCACCTATTCCCGGAGATAATTGTGATATGATTACCACTGCGGAAAATATAGCATCAATGTATGGTATTACACGACAGGAATGTGATGAGTTTGCTTATCAAAGCCAGATGCGTGCTGCAGAGGCAACAGCAAAAGGTTATTTTAAGGAAGAAATTATTCCTGTTACTATTCCAGCTACAAAGAAAACTCCTGAAATTATTTTTGATACCGACGAATTTTTGCGTCCAACAACAACGATGGAAGGACTTGCTAAATTAAACAGTGTTAAACCTAATGGGGTTACTACTGCAGGTAATGCATCAGGTAGAAACGATGGTGCGGCAATGCTTCTTCTGATGAGTGAAGAAAAAGCAAAAGAGTTAGGTTATACACCTTATGCAAGATTTGTTATGGCAGGTAACAGTGCTTTGGATCCTAAGCTTATGGGATTGGGCCCTGTACAGTCGAGCCTTGATGCAATTAAAAAGGCTGGATTATCCATAGATGACATTGATGTTTGGGAATGTAATGAAGCTTTTGCAGTACAGAATCTTGGCGTTATAAGAGGTCTCGAAGATGCTACCGGTAAAAAAATTGACAGAGAATGTTGGAACCCCAACGGCGGCGCTATTTCTTTTGGTCACGCCAATGGTGCATCAGGCGGCAGAATTGCTATGTTTAATATGCGTGAACTTGAACGCAGAGGTGGACGTTACGGCTTGTTCACATCTTGCTGCGGTGGTGGTCAGGGTGTAAGTACCATCATTGAAAATCTTCGAAAATAAATACATCTGTTTATTTAACTGCTGAACATTGATAGCCAGCATAGAGTATTTGTTTATACTGGCTATCATAATACATATGAAAGCTTACTTAGTCCTGATATGATTAGTGATAAAATGTTTGAAACATTATCTAAGAATGTTAAATATATTAATCAAATTCCCAAAATTGAATTGATAAATATAGGAATGTAAACTGTCATTTCACAATATAAAAGCAAAAAATAGAAAGGAATTGTGAATATGAATAATATAACACAAGAAATTTGGATTGATGCTCTAGACTTTCAGAACAAGGGAGGCTGGAAGGAAGACACCCAGTTTGTTCATTTAATGGGGAGCCCTTATATGATTTCAGCCGGCGAACCAGGTGTTCCTGTAGATGATGCTGTTATAAATGTTAAGATTTCTAAAAAAGGAAACTATCGTGTATGGGTTCGTGATAGAAACTGGATGAGATTTCATTCTCCCGGGCAGTTTACACTTTTGGTTAATGGAGCGGGGAATGGCAAAGTTTTAGGTGCTATGCCATCAGATAGATGGGTTTGGGAAATTGCCGGAGATTTTGAACTTGATGAAGGCTATTGCAACATCTCCCTACACGATTTAACCGGATATTTTGCACGTTGTGCTTCTATTTTGTTAACAACAGATATGGACTATGTACCTTCGCCTGAAATTAAGAAAATCCATAACGAGCGTGCCCGTATTAAGGGTTTGGATTTGGAGACTAAGGTTGGTGGAGAATATGACATAATTGTGACCGGCGGAGGGCCCGGAGGAGTCCCTGCGGCGATAGCATCTGCGCGTATGGGGCAAAAAACACTTTTGATACATAATAGACCTGTTTTGGGTGGTAACGGAAGTTCAGAGATTGGAATTACATTTGATGGTGCATCAGTTGCCCATATAAACGGTCGTGAGACAGGTATAGCTGAGGAAATCAGGCGTTTACGTGATTATGACCCACAATATGGTGGTGATTGGACACGAGCGATGGAAAAACTTGTTGGAGTTGAAGAAAACCTGACGGTTGTATATAATAATCATATTTGTAGCGTGGATATGAAAAATGAAACTACAATAAAAAGCGTGACAGCATTAGATATTAAATCTTTAACAAAATGTACATACAGTGCTAAAGTTTTTATTGACTGTACAGGAGACTCCTGGCTTGGTTATTATGCAGGTGCTAAATATCGTTTTGGCCGTGAGGCTGAATACCAACATAGTGAAAGCCTAGCACCGTCAGTGGCAGATACCTTAACTATGAGTGGCAGTTTAAAATCCGGGAATATCCCATTCTTCTGTGATTCAGGAACAGAAGTTAAATATAATGCCCCTGATTGGGTTCCTAAGCTTGCTGAAAGTGAGGAAGAATTCAGCAGAGTTATTAATGGAAATGGAGCAACCATGCATTTTTGGCTTGAGACTCCTCACGAATATGATGATGTCTGGGATGCAGAAGAAACTAGGGATGCTCTTATATTGGTTGCTCTTGGATACTATGATTATATTAAAAATACTTGGTCAAATAGGGAGCGTGCAAAAAATTATAGATTTAATTTAGTTAGCGTCTTAAGCGGTCACCGTGAATCCAGACGTTTGATTGGTGATTATATTCTGAATCAGAACGATGCCACAAGTGGACGTAGCTTTGAGGATGTAATCTCATATTCAGGTTGGATGCTGGATGTGCATCATCCAAGGGGTGCGTATTCCGGAAAAGAGGGTACAATGTATTGTGCCAAACATGTTCCCATGGTAAACGTGCCGTATCGTTGCATTTATTCCGTAAATATAGATAATTTGCTTTTTGCAGGAAGAAATGTCAGTGCTACACATATTGCTCTAGGAACACTTCGTGTTCAGAATACCATCGCAACACTAGGTCAGGCTGCTGGTACTGCTGCGTCTCTTTGTATAAAATACAACGAAACGCCACGTGGCATATACAAAAATTATATTCACGAATTGCAACAGACTCTAATTAAAAACGACCAGTATATACCAGGGGTAAAGAACAAGGATGAAAAAGATCCTTGCCTTACTGCTAAAGTAACAGCATCAAGTTTTTGCACAAGCGAAATATTTGAAACAATGCAAGGGGTAACGGGACCATATGTACCTCTTGATACACCTAGATGCATTGTGTTCAATGTTTCGCGCGAGCATGATGATATTAAGCAGTTTTATGTAAAACTCACATCGTCACTTGATAAACCAACAACAGTCACTTTGCATGCACGATTGATTGGAAACTGTTATGATACAATTGATGGGTGACAAATAAAAAAGAAAATAGACTCCAAATATGATATAATGTTTAACGACCAAGAAAAACATATGTCAAAGGAGCTATTTTCTTATGAGTATTTTAACATCAGAAGCACGATTTCGTC